>NZ_JBHXTJ010000028.1:9647-98994 GCF_042677525.1 Streptomyces sp. NPDC127114 | reverse complement strand
TTCCACGGCTCCGGTGCCGGCGGCCGCACCGGCGGACCGCACCGGCGAGGCCGGGCGGCCCCGCCGGGCCGCGCAGCCGCTGCCGCCCGAGCAGCCGGCCCGGCCGCCGCGGCCCGCGCGGCCGGCCCCGGGCGCCGAAGCGCCCACCGAGACCACCACCCGGCTCCGTCCCGTACGGGACGGCCGACAGGCTCCGCACCGCGGCACGCCTCCGCGGCCCGCCCAGGCCCGGCCCGCGTACCCCGCGCCCGCGGGCCCCCCGCCCGGCGCCGCCCCGCGCCCCGCTCCGGCGTACGCGTACGACGCCTGGGCCCTGGGCGGCGGCGTGCCCGAGGAGACCCCCGCCGAGACCACCACCCGGCTCCGGCCGATCCGGGAACGCGGCACCGGCCGGGTCGTCGCCGCCGCCGTCTGCGCCGTCCTCGCCCTCGGGCTCGTCGGCGGCGCCCTCACCGGCGCCGTGCTCGCCGGTACAGGCGCCGGTGAACCCGCCGAACCGCCCGGCTTCAGCCAGGCCCGCGGGCTCTGGCACGACGCCCCGGTCGACACCCTCTTCCCGCGCACCCTCTCAGGACCCGCCGCCGGCCCCGGCGGCGCCACCCGCACCTGGAGCCGGATCGTCGTCGCCCCCGACGCGCCCTGCACGGCCACCAGCCTGCCCCGGGCCCTCCACACCGCCCTGGGCACCGTCGGCTGCGACCGCGTGCTGCGCGCCACCTACACCGACGCCACCTCCTCCCACGTCGTGACCGTCGCCCTCGTCTTCACCCAGGCCGATCCCGCCACCATGCGCACCCTCGGCTCCCGCGCCGCCGACGAACCGGCACCCACCCTCTCCGCGCCGGGCACCGTGGCGGCCCGCTTCGGCGACCGCCAGCGGGCCAGCTGGTGGCGGCACGTCCTGACCGACCTGCCCGTCGTCGTCACCGCCGTCTCCGGGTTCGCCGACGGCCGCGTCGTCGGCGTGCCCGAGCACGCGGAGCGCGCCATGACGCCCAAGCGCACGACCGCCGTCGCCCAGGCGGGCCTCGGCCACGAGGCCAAGGGCGTCGCCGACGCCGTCGAACGGACCCTGCGCTCGACCGTCGCCGCCGCTGTCGAGGAGGACGGACGGTGACCGCCCGCCCGGCCGTCCGCCGTTCCGCCGTCGCGGTCCTCGCCGCCGCCTTCGCCGTCCTGCCGGCGACGACCACGCCCGCGTACGCCGACACCATCCGCGCCCGCCAGTGGGGGCTCGAAGCCCTGCACACCGGCAAGGCCTGGCAGACCACGCGCGGCGAGGGCATCACCGTCGCCGTCCTCGACACCGGCGTCGACGCGCGCCATCCCGACCTCGAAGGCTCGGTGCTGCCCGGCACCGACCTCGTCGGCTTCGGCGCGGAACGCGGCGACCGCGCCTGGGCCCGGCACGGCACCGCCATGGCCGGCATCATCGCCGGGCACGGCCACGGCCCCGGCGGCCAGGACGGCGTCCTCGGCATCGCGCCGAAGGTCCGGGTCCTGCCCGTCCGCGTCATCCTCGAAGGCACCGACAAGGCCCGGGACAAGGCGCGCAAGACCCGGGGCACCGCCCTCGCCGAAGGCATCCGCTGGGCCGCCGACCACGGCGCCGACGTCATCAACCTCTCCCTCGGGGACGACTCCGAGTCGGCCCACCCGGACGCGGGCGAGGACGCCGCCGTCCAGTACGCCCTCTCCAAGGGCGTCTCCGTGGTCGCCTCCGCGGGCAACGGGGGCGACAAGGGCGACCACATCTCGTACCCCGCCGCCTACCCCGGGGTCATCGCCGTCGCGGCCGTCGACCGCTACGGCACCCATGCCTCCTTCTCCACCAGCCGCTGGTACGCCACCGTCAGCGCCCCCGGCGTCGACATCGTCATCGCCGACCCCGACCGCCGCTACTACGAGGGCTGGGGCACCAGCGCCGCCGCCGCCTTCGTCTCCGGCGCCGTCGCGCTCGTCCGGTCCGCCCACCCCGACCTGACCCCCGCGCAGATCAAGCAGCTGCTCGTCGACACCGCGCGCAGCCGGCCCAAGGGCGGGCGCAGCGACGACAAGGGGTACGGCACGGTCGACCCCGCCGCCGCCATCGAGGCGGGCGCCAGACTGAAGGGCGCCGATCCCAAGACCGCCGTCGCGGGCTGGACGGGTCGCTACTTCGGGCCCGGTCCCCAGCCCGCCGCCGACGAGTCGCACCCCGTCGGCCTCCTCGCGCCGCTCGCGGGCGGCGCCGGCGTCCTCTTCCTCGCCGCCGCGGTGGCCCTCTGGCGCGGCGGCCGCACCCGCTGAACGCACCGCCGCCGCGCCCCGCGCGCGAGCGGATGACGAGGGCGGGTCGGCCCTGGTCATCCGGCCCGGAAGGCGGCGGTTAGGCTCGTGGCGTGGCGCTCAAGAACATCCCCGACCCCGGTTTCTCCGACGACGACGGCTCCGCCGACCCGCGGCTCGCCGCGGCCCTCGCGGCCTGGGCGGAGGACCGGACCGCCCACGGGCCGGTCCTGGAGGCGCTGCGCGGCGCCCGGCTGCTCGTCCCCGTCGTCGCCGTCCTCGGCGAGGTGGAGATCGACCCGGAGACCGGGCTCAAGCAGGAGAAGACCAGCGACATGGCGGTGCCGACGCTGACCGCCGGCGACCGCCGGGCGCTGCCCGCGTTCACCTCGATCGCCTCGCTGCACCTGTGGGACCCGGCCGCCCGGCCCGTCGCCGTCCCGCTGCGGCAGGCGCTCGCGGCGCTCGTCCACGAGAAGGCCGACACCCTGGTCCTGGACCTGGCCGGCCCGGTGGCGTACCAGGTGACCGGCTCGGCGCTGCTCGCGCTCGCCGAGGGCCGCAGCACCACGGACCCGCTGGACGACCCCGCGGTGCGGGACGCGGTCCGGGCCGCCGTCGCCGCCGAGCCCGCGGTGCTCCGGGCCCACCTGGGCCCCGGCACCGCCGACGGCACCCTGGCGCTCGTCCTCGCGGAGGACGCGGCCCCGGCGGAGGCCGCCCAGCGCGTGGCCCGCGCGCTGGCCGCCGACGAAACACTGAGGGCCCGCCTGGTGCGCGGCCTCGACCTGGCACTCCTGCCGGCCTCGGCGACGCCTCCCGGCGAGCCCTTCTACGTAAGGAACTGACTTCCGGCCCCGCGGCCGTATGGGACGGGGGGCCGCGTGCTAGCCGTAGACCGGCCCCGTGTACTTCTCGCCCGGGCCCTGGCCCGGCTCGTCCGGGACGAAGCTGGCCTCGCGGAAGGCCAGCTGGAGGGACTTCAGGCCGTCGCGCAGCGGGGCCGCGTGGAAGGAGGAGATCTCCGTGACACCGGCGTCGAGCAGGCCCGCGAGGGCGTGGATCAGCTTGCGGGCCTCGTCGAGGTCCTTGTGGTCGTCGCCCTCCTCGGTGAGCCCGAGCTTCACCGCGGCGGCGCTCATCAGGTTGACGGCGACCGTCACGATCACCTCGACCGCCGGGACCTCCGCGATGTCGCGGGTCATGGCTGCGAAGTCGGGGGTCTCGTCGGACTCGTTCTGGGGCGTCTCGCTCATGCCCCCACGATAAGCGGACGTACGGTTCGCGCCGACCGGCGGGTCCTGCTAACCTTGTGTAACGACCGGCCGGACACGTGCGTGCCCGGCCCGCAAGTGGAGGCTCCGTTCTCCCACCTGGCCGCCCTTGAGGGCGGCGGGTCACCGGTCAGGTGGCATCCATCGTTCCGTACGGACGATGGAGCCGCCCGATGTGCGCCCCGCGATGGTTCGCGGCGGTGCTCCGGTTTCATGGAGCCCCGCCTGTGTCCCGTCCGGGGCATTTTTCGTGCACCCGCTCGGTTGGTCCCGACAGTTCTACCGTGACGTGTCCGTCCGCCGAGGCGGTCGCGTGGTGCTACCGAGGAGGATCCATCAGCGCCGAGCCCCGCATCAACGAGCGGATTCGCGTTCCCGAGGTGCGTCTTGTCGGCCCCAGCGGCGAGCAGGTGGGCATCGTCCCCCTTGCCAAGGCCCTGGAGCTCGCGCAGGAGTACGACCTCGATCTGGTTGAGGTCGCGGCGAACGCCCGTCCGCCCGTGTGCAAGCTCATGGACTACGGGAAGTTCAAGTACGAGTCGGCCATGAAGGCCCGTGAGGCGCGCAAGAACCAGGCGCACACGGTCATCAAGGAGATGAAGCTCCGGCCGAAGATCGACCCGCACGACTACGACACCAAGAAGGGTCACGTCGTCCGGTTCCTCAAGCAGGGTGACAAGGTCAAGATCACGATCATGTTCCGTGGTCGTGAGCAGTCCCGCCCGGAGCTCGGTTACCGACTGCTCCAGCGCCTCGCGGAGGACGTGCAGGAGCTCGGTTTCATCGAGTCCAACCCGAAGCAGGACGGCCGGAACATGATCATGGTTCTCGGTCCCCACAAGAAGAAGACCGAGGCCATGGCCGAGGCGCGCGAGGCCCAGGCCGCGCGCAAGGCCGAACGCCAGGGCGGTTCCGCCGCCGCGGAGGCCCCGGCCGAGCAGGCTTCGGCCGACACGTCGGCCGAGAACGCCGAGGCGTGATCCCGCGGGGCTGCCTCACCGGGCAGCCCCAGGGTTCCGCCCGGAACCACCAAACGAAGACTGACGCTCCCGGTTGTCCGGTGCCCGCACCGGGGGAGCGCCACTGACGAGGAGATAACGGCGCTATGCCGAAGAACAAGACGCACTCCGGTGCCAAGAAGCGCTTCAAGGTCACCGGCTCCGGCAAGATCCTGCGCGAGCGCGCCGGCAAGCGCCACCTGCTCGAGCACAAGTCGTCCAAGCTGACGCGTCGCCTCACGGGCAACGCCGAGATGGCCCCGGGTGACTCCGCCAAGATCAAGAAGATGCTGGGCATCTGATCTGATCTCCCGCCCTCGTCCGACGAGGGCATCCGGCACAGACCGGGACCCATCCGTTTTCCGGGTCGTGTGAACACACCACGGCCCCGCTACAAGGAGTTAAGAAGTGGCACGCGTCAAGCGGGCAGTCAACGCCCACAAGAAGCGCCGGGCGATCCTCGAGCAGGCCTCCGGCTACCGCGGTCAGCGTTCGCGCCTCTACCGCAAGGCCAAGGAGCAGGTCACCCACTCGCTGGTCTACAACTACAACGACCGCAAGAAGCGCAAGGGCGACTTCCGTCAGCTGTGGATCCAGCGCATCAACGCCGCTGCCCGCCTGAACGGCATGACGTACAACCGCCTCATCCAGGGTCTGAAGGCCGCCAACATCGAGGTGGACCGCAAGATCCTCGCCGAGCTGGCCGTCAACGACGCCAACGCGTTCGCCGCGCTGGTCGAGGTCGCGCAGAAGGCCCTCCCGGCCGACGTCAACGCCCCGAAGGCCGCCGCCTGATCTTCCAGGCCGCAGTACTTCTGCCCGGACCCGCAGGCCCCGTGCCTGCGGGTCCGGCGCGTTGACCGCCACCGCCGCCGTCATCGAGCCGTCGTCGAATCAGAGAGCCGCAGGCACATGTCCACCCCCGCCCCCGAGCTGATCTCCCCGCGTTCGCCGCGCGTCGTCGCCGCCCGGCGGCTCGCCAAGCGCAATTTCCGGGGCAAGGACCGCCTCTTCATCGCCGAGGGCCCGCAGGCCGTCCGCGAGGCCGTCGAGCACCGCGGCAGCACCGGACAGCCGACCCTCGTCGAGCTGTTCACCACCGTCGAGGCCGCCGAGCGCTACGCCACGATCGTCGACGCCGCCCGCGCCGCCGGGGCCCGGGTCCACCACGCCTCCGACGCCGTCCTCGCCGAGGTCTCCCAGACCGTCACCCCGCAGGGACTCGTCGGCGTCTGCCGCTTCCTCGACTCGCCGTTCGAGGACATCATCGCCGCCCGGCCCAGGCTGGTCGCCGTCCTCGCCCACGTCCGCGACCCCGGGAACGCCGGCACCGTGCTGCGCTGCGCCGACGCCGCGGGCGCCGACGCCGTGATCCTCACCGACGCCTCCGTGGACCTGTACAACCCCAAGTCCGTGCGTGCCTCCGTCGGCTCCCTCTTCCACCTCCCGGTCGCCGTCGGCGTGCCCGTCGAGCAGGCCGTCGAAGGCCTCAAGAGCGTGGGCGTACGGATCCTCGCCGCCGACGGCGCGGGCGAGGACGACCTCGACGACGAGCTGGACGCCGGCACCATGGGCGGCCCGACCGCCTGGGTCTTCGGCAACGAGGCCTGGGGGCTGCCCGAGGAGACCCGGGCCCTCGCCGACGCCGTCGTCCGCGTCCCCATCCACGGCAAGGCGGAGAGCCTCAACCTCGCGACCGCCGCCGCCGTGTGCCTCTACGCCTCCGCGCGCGCCCAACGCCCCCGAACCACCTCCTGAGACCTCCACAGGACCCGCCCGCCTAGTAGGGTGACGCTCTCGGGGCCCACTGCGGTACACGGAGGGGTGGGATTACGGGGATGACGGTCGGCACGGGCAGTCCCGCACAGGCACGGAGCGCCGCGCCGCACGCGCCGGAGGCGCCACCGGCGCCCGGATCCGGGCAGCTGGCGCCGCTGCCCGCGTCCGAGCAGCGCGCACCCCTGCCCGTACCCGAGCAGTCCGTCCCCGGGCAGCCCGCCGCCCCGCCGTACGAGCACGACGGCGGTACGGCCACCGGCCTCGGGATCGATCCCGACGACCTGCCCGACGGTCTCGTCGTCGCCGACGAGACCGGCCGGATCGTCTGCTTCAACGCCGCCGCCGGCCGCATCACCGCCGTCCCGGCCGCCGCCGCGCTCGGCCGCCCGCTCGACGAGGCGCTGCCACTGGAGGACCTCAAGGGCAGCCGCTGGTGGGCGCTCACCGATCCGTACGGCGGTCTCGCCACCCGCAGCGGCCAGCCCGAGCGCAACCTGCTGCTGCCCGGCGGGCGCGAGGTGCTCGTCTCCGCCCGCTACGTCCGCGCCCGGCCGGGCGGACCGGTGCGGCGGGTCGTGGTCTCGCTGCGCGGCACGGAGGCGCGCCGGCGCACCGAGCGCAGCCACGCCGAGCTCATCGCCACCGTCGCGCACGAGCTCCGCTCGCCGCTCACCTCCGTCAAGGGCTTCACCGCCACGCTCCTCGACAAGTGGGAGCGCTTCACCGACGACCAGAAGCGGCTGATGCTGGAAACCGTCGACGCCGACGCGGGCCGCATCAAGCGGCTGATCGCCGAGCTCCTCGACATCTCCCGGATCGACTCCGGGCGCCTGGAGGTCCGCCGCCAGCCCGTGGACATCGCCGCCGCCGTCGGCCGGCACGTGCACGCCCACACCACCGGAGGCCAGTCGCCCGACCGCTTCTTCGTCCGGGTCAGGCCCGGCCTGCCCGAGCTGTGGGCCGACCCCGACAAGATCGACCAGATCCTCGGCAACCTGCTCGAAAATGCGGTGCGCCACGGCGAGGGAACCGTCACCATCGAGGTGGCACCCACCACGGCCACCAGCGACGGAGAGAAGGGGACGGAGGTCACCGTGAGCGACGAAGGCCCCGGCATCCCCGAGGAGTCGATGGGCCGCGTGTTCACCCGCTTCTGGCGGGGCAGCAAGCGCGGCGGCACCGGGCTCGGCCTCTACATCGTCAAGGGCGTCGTCGAGGCCCACGGCGGCACGATCACCGTCGGACGCGGTCCCCGTGGCGGGGCCGAGTTCCGATTTATCCTGCCCGTCGGCACCCCGGCACACCTCCTCTGACCCGTACGCGCGTCTCGCCTGACGAGACCGTACGAGGTCGGGAGCCGGTCGGACCGCCCACGGGCTCATTCGCGTCCCCGCGCCCCGTTAGACTCGTCCTTTGGCACGTTTGCGCCCTTGACGTCGAGCTCGGGGCCGCCCAGCCAAGCCAACGGAAGCACGGGAAGAGATGTCGGCACCCAATAAGTCGTACGACCCGGTCGAGGTCGAGGCCTTGAAACCGGAAGAGATCGAGCGCATGCGGGACGAGGCGATCGCCGCCTTCGCCGCCGCAGGCGACCTCGACGCGCTCGCCCACGCGAAGACCGCGCACACCGGCGGCACCTCGCCGCTGGCGCTCGCCAACCGGGAGATCGGCGCCCTGCCCCCGCACGCCAAGGCCGCGGCCGGCAAGATCGTGGGCCAGGCCCGCGGTGCCGTGTCCAAGGCGCTCGCCGCCCGCCAGGCCGAGCTGGAGGCCGAGCGCGACGCCCGGGTCCTCGTCGAGGAGGCCGTCGACGTCACCCTGCCGTACGACCGGATCCCGGCCGGTGCCCGGCACCCGCTGACCACCCTCATGGAGCGCGTCGCCGACGTCTTCGTGTCGATGGGCTACGAGGTCGCCGAGGGCCCCGAGGTCGAGGCCGAGTGGTTCAACTTCGACGCCCTGAACTTCGTGCCGGACCACCCGGCGCGCCAGATGCAGGACACCTTCTTCGTCCAGGGCCCTGAGGGCACCACGGGCGACGAGTCCGGTGTCGTGCTGCGCACCCACACCTCGCCGGTGCAGGCCCGCACCCTCATCGACCGGGAGCCCCCGGTCTACGTGGTGTGCCCCGGCCGCGTCTACCGCACCGACGAGCTCGACGCCACCCACACCCCGGTCTTCCACCAGATCGAGCTGCTGGCCGTCGACGAGGGCCTGACGATGGCCGACCTCAAGGGCACCCTGGACCACATGGTCCAGGCGCTCTTCGGACCCGACATGAAGACCCGGCTCCGCCCCAACTTCTTCCCCTTCACCGAGCCGTCCGCCGAGATGGACATGCTCTGCTACGTGTGCCGCGGCGAGTCCGTCGGCAACCCGGACCGTCCCTGCCGCACCTGCGGCAGCGAGGGCTGGATCGAGCTCGGCGGCTGCGGCATGGTCAACCCGAAGGTGCTCGTCGCCTGCGGTGTGGACCCCGAGAAGTACAGCGGATTCGCCTTCGGGTTCGGCATCGAGCGGATGCTGATGTTCCGCCACAACGTCGAAGACATGCGAGACATGGTCGAGGGTGACGTCCGGTTCACCCGGCCTTTCGGGATGGAGATCTGATGCGGGTCCCGCTTTCCTGGCTGCGGGAGTACGTCGACCTGCCGGCGACCGCGACCGGCCGTGACGTGCAGGCCAAGCTCATTTCGGCGGGCCTCGAGGTCGAGACCGTCGAGCAGCTCGGCGCGGGCCTCACCGGCCCGCTGGTGGTCGGCAAGGTCCTCACCATCGAGGAGCTGACCGAGTTCAAGAAGCCGATCCGCTTCTGCACCGTCGACGTCGGTCAGGCCAACGGCACCGGTGAGCCGCAGGAGATCATCTGCGGCGCCCGGAACTTCGCCGAGGGCGACAAGGTCGTCGTGGCCCTGCCCGGCGCCGTGCTGCCCGGCGACTTCCGCATCGCCGAGCGCAAGACCTACGGCAGGGTCTCGCGCGGCATGATCTGCTCGGGCGACGAGCTCGGCATGGGCGACGACGGCTCGCACGGCATCATCGTGCTGCCGCCGGAGCACGAGGTCGGCACCGACGCCACCGCGCTGCTCGAGCTGTACGACGAGGTCCTCGACATCGCCGTCACGCCGGACCGCGGCTACTGCCTGTCGATGCGCGGCGTCGCCCGCGAGGCCGCCATCGCCTACGGCCTGCCGCTGCGCGACCCGGCGCTGCTCGACGTGCCCGCGCCCAACGCGTACGGCTACCCGGTCCAGGTCGCCGACCCGGTCGGCTGCGACCGCTTCGTCGCGCGCACGGTCGTCGGCCTCGACCCCGAGGCCCGCTCGCCGATCTGGATGCAGCGCCGCCTCCAGAAGGCCGGCATGCGCCCGATCTCGCTCGCCGTGGACGTCACGAACTACGTGATGATCGAGCTCGGCCAGCCGCTGCACGCCTACGACCGCAGCCGCGTCGACGGCCCCATCGGCGTCCGCCGCGCCGCCGCCGGAGAGACGATCACCACGCTCGACGGCGCCAAGCGCGTCCTCGACTCCGGGGACCTGCTCATCACCGACAACAGCGGCCCCATCGGCCTGGCCGGCGTGATGGGCGGAGCTCACACGGAGATCGCCGACCCGGTCACCGACCCGGAGACCGGCATCGTCACCGGCACCACCGAGGTCGTCATCGAGGCCGCGCACTTCGACGCGATCTCGATCGCGCGCACGGCCCGCCGCCACAAGCTGTCCTCGGAGGCGTCCAAGCGCTTCGAGCGCGGCGTCGACCCGCAGGCCGCCGCGGCGGCCGCGCAGCGCACGGTGGACCTGCTCGTGCTGCTCGCGGGCGGCACCGCCGAGGCCGGCGTGACCGAGATCGTCGCCCCGTCCGCGCCGCACACGATCACGATGCCGGCGAACCACCCCGACAAGGTGGCCGGCGTGGCCTACGGCCGCGAGACCGTCGTCCGCCGTCTCCAGGAGATCGGCTGCGACGTCTACGGCCAGGACGAGCTCGTCGTCACCGTCCCGTCGTGGCGTCCCGACCTCTACGTGCCGAACGACCTGGCCGAAGAGGTCATCCGCCTGGAGGGCTACGAGAACCTGCCCTCCACGCTGCCCAAGCCCCCGGCCGGCCGCGGTCTCACCGAGCGCCAGCGCGTCCACCGCCGGGTGGGCCGCGCGCTCGCCGGCGCCGGCTACGTCGAGGCGCTGAACTACCCCTTCATCGGCGAGCAGGTCTTCGACCAGCTCGGCCTGGACGCGGACGACGCCCGCCGCCGGGTCGTGAAGCTGGTCAACCCGCTGTCCGACGAGGAGCCCGCGCTCCGTACGACGCTGCTGCCCGGCCTGCTGGGCGCGCTGCGCCGCAACGACGGGCGCGGCAGCCACGACCTGGCGCTCTTCGAGACGGGCCTGGTCTTCCGTCCCACCGAGGGTCAGCCGGCCGTGGCCGTCCGCCTGGGTGTCGACGGCCGTCCGTCCGACGAGGAGATCGCCCGCGTCAACGCCGCGCTGCCCGCGCAGCCGCGCCGCGTGGCGGTCGTCCTGGCCGGCGCGCGCGAGCAGGCCGGCTGGTGGAGCAAGGGTCGCCCGGCCGACTGGGCCGACGCGATCCAGGCCGCGCGCACCGTGGCCGCCGAGGCGGGCGCGGAGCTGCTGATCGAGGCCGACCAGCACGCCCCGTGGCACCCCGGCCGCTGCGCCGCGTTCCACGTGGTGATCGACGGCGTGAAGACCCTCGCGGGCCACGGCGGCGAACTCCACCCGCGCGTGGTCAAGGCGCTCGGCCTCCCGGCCCGCACCTGCGCGATGGAGCTGGACCTGGACGTCCTGGAGCGCGCGAGCGCGGGCCCGCTGAAGGCCCCGCGCATCTCCGCCTTCCCGGTCGCCACCCAGGACGTCGCGCTGGTCGTCGACGAGGACGTCCCGTCCGCCGTGGTCGAGCACCACCTGGCCGGCGGCGCGGGCGAACTGCTGGAGTCGATCCGCCTGTTCGACGTCTACACCGGGGACCAGGTCGGCGAGGGCAAGAAGTCCCTGGCCTACGCCCTCCGCTTCCGCGCCCCCGACCGCACCCTGACGGTCGAGGAGGCCACGGCGGCCCGCGACGCCGCGGTCGCCACGGCGGCGGAGCACACGGGCGCGGTACTGCGCGGCGCCTGACGGCGACGCCGTACGGCGCAGAGCGAGCGAAGGGGCCCTGCCCCGGGGCCGACCGGCCCGGAGCAGGGCCCCTTCGCACACCCCTGGCCCCGGCCCCTCCGCCTGCCGGCCCCTGCCCCCGGCCCCGCTCCCGCCGGCGGAACGGCCTGCCGGCATCCCGCACTCCCGTGCGGGTTCCCGTCCGGTTGCTCACTCCTTCGGGTGAGATCTCCGGTGGGTGTTCCTCCGCGTCCTCCGGCCCCGCGAGAATCGACGCGGCCACAGGGGCGGGCCTGTGTGCCGCAGGGTCTTCGGGCGCTGGCGGGCCTCGGGAAGGGCCGTGGATGTTCCGTGACAGGTCATTGGTTGCCGAAGGCTCCTGGCTTCGGCGGACGGCTCCGCTGCTGGTCCCGGTCGTGTGGGGGGCCGTGGCCGTCGCCTGGCGGCTGTGGTGTCCGCTGGCGCGGGAGCCCGGGCTGCCGATGCGGATCGCCACCAGCGTCGTCTTCCTGACCGTCGGGATCGGGATCGTGCTCGGCGTGCGGTGCGGGCTCACGCGCGAGCTGGCGCGGGTGCGGGCCGTCGCCGACGCCACGCAGCAGGTGCTGCTGCGACCGCCGCCCGCGCGGCTCGACGGGCTCGCGGTCGCCGCGGGGCAGTTGTCGGCGTCCCGGGGCGCCGTGGTCGGCGGGGACCTGTACGAGGCGGTGGCCACGCCGTACGGGGTGCGGATCGTGATCGGGGACGTGCGCGGGCACGGGCTCGCCGCGCTCGGGGCGGTGGTCGCCCTCCTCGGCAGCTTCCGCGAGGCCGTGCACGACGAGGCCGAACTCGCCGGTGTGCTTCGGAGGCTGGAGCGGGCCCTCGGACGGCACCTGTGCGAGCGGGCCCGCGAGGAGCACCCGGCCAGGGGCGGGCGGGCGCCCGAGCATCCCGCGGCCGAGGAGTTCGTGACGCTGCTGCTCCTGGAGATCCGTCCCGACGGCCTCGTCGAGGTCCTGGACTGCGGTCACCCCGGGCCGTACCGGATCGGCGGCCGCCGCGTCGAACCCGTGCCCGTCGGCGAGCCTCTGCCGCCGCTCGGTGCCTTCCCGCTGCCCGCCGACCTCGTGCCGTACCCCGCGACCCGGCTGCTGCCCGGCGAGACCCTGGTGCTCCACACCGACGGTGCCGAGGAGGCCCGGGACCACCTGGGCCGGTTCTTCCCGCTGCCCGCCGTCCTCGCCGGGGCGGCGCGCGAGGCCCCCGCCGTGCTCGTGCGGCGGGTCCACGCGGCGCTGCTGCGCCACACGGGCGGCCGGCTCGCCGACGACGTCGCCCTGCTCGTCGTCCGCAACGACCGGGTGCGGGTACCGGCGCAGCCCGCCGAACCCGGGCTGCGCCGTACCCGGCCCGCGCCCTCCCCGCACTAGTTGTCCGCACCAGTGAGACAGGGAAGGGCAGTTGGCCGGCGCCGTCCGTGCTGCCACGGAGTGTCGGGCAGATCAACAGCACGGACGGCGCACGCGACCGGGCGACCGCACTGTACGAGGGGGAGCCGGCGGCCCGGTCCTCGCCCTTCGGCGAGGGACCCAAGTCAACCCGTAACGGGGCGACTTCGGCAGCGCGCGCGGAACGGAAGAACGAGCACTTCGTTCACACCCCGTGCGAAAGCGTCCTTTCACTAGTCTGAGCGCACCGAATCACCGGAGCGGTCCCATGCAGCCCACGCCCCAGCCCAACACCCTCCTCGACGCACTGCTCGCCGAGGCGGGCATCTCGAACGCCGGCCTCGCCGCGCGCGTGAACCAGGCCGGCCGGGCCCGCGGCCTCGCGCTGCGCTACGAACACACCGCGGTGGCACGCTGGTTGAAGGGCCAGCGGCCGCGCGGCCAGGTGCCCGACCTGATCTGCGAGGTGCTGGCCGGCCGGCTGCGCCGCCAGGTCACCCTCGACGACATCGGACTCGGCGTGCCCGGCACGCTGCTGCCCGCCCCCGGCACGCCGCTCTCCGGCTTCGTCGACCGGGCCACCGCCCTGTGGCGCTCCGACGAGCAGGGGCGCGGCAACGTGCTCGCCGCGCAGGCGGTGACCGGCACCCCGGCGGTGATGCCGGTGTGGGAGTGGGAGAACCCGCCGGAGGACGTCGACGTCTCCCACGAGGGCCGCACGCGGGTCTCGGCCGCCGACGTCTCGATGCTCACCGCCGCCCGCGCCCACTACGAGCAGATGTACCGCAAGGCGGGCGGCATGGCGACGCGCGCCCGGATCGTCGGCTTCCTCGGCACCGGGACCGCGCCGCTGCTGCGCGGCGCGTACGGGGACGCGCTCGGGCGGCGGCTGCACCGGGCGGCCGGCGGCCTGGTGGCGGTCGCCGGCATCTGCGCGTACGACTCCGACGCCCAGGGCCTCGCCCAGCGCTACTTCCACCAGGCGCTGCGGCTCGCCAAGGCGAGCGGTGACCGCGGCCTCGGCGCCTACGTGGTGGCCCTGCTCGTCAACCAGTCGCTGTTCATGGGGGAGTACCGCCAGGCCGTGGCGTTCGCGGAGGCCGCGCTGCGCTCGGCGGGGCGGGAGATCACGCCCGCGCTCGCCGCCGATCTGACGGCGATGCAGGCGAAGGCGTACGCGCACCTCGGCGACGGGGCCGCGGCGCTCGCCTGCATCCTGCGGGCGGAGGCGGAGGCGGAGCGGATCAGCCCCGGCAGCGAGCCGGCCGAGACGGGATACGTCCAGCCGGGTCTGGTCAACGTGCAGGTCGCCGAGGCCCTGCTCAGTCTGGGTGAACTCGCGGCGGCCCACGAGCACGCGGCGGCGGCGGTGGGGACTCCGGCCCACGACCGGGGGCGGGTGCACCGGCTCGCCATGCTGTGCCAGATCGAGCTGCGGCAGGGGGAGCCGGACCGGGCGGCGCGGACGGCCGAGGAGATGACCGAGCAGGCGCGCGGGATGGAGTCGCGGCGGCTGCGGGACCGGCTCCGGCTGGTGCGGGAGCAGTTGCTGGCGAGCGGGGGTGAGGAGGCGCGCCGGGCGGCCGAAATCGTCGACAGTGCGCTGCGCGTGCCCCTGTGAGCGATTCCTTGCGACCTGGCGCCTGCTGCGATATTGCCACCAAGTAATCACCGACCTGTCGGAAGGTGGCAAAAACGTGCAGTGGACGAAACTAAGTGAACAGCCGGTTTATGAGAACCGCTGGTTCCGGGTCAATCTCGCGGACGTCGAACTCCCCGACGGCCGCCGGCTCGACCACTATCTGATCCGGCTCCGCCCGGTCGCCGCCGCGACCGCCGTCAACGACGCCGACGAGGTCCTGCTGCTGTGGCGCCATCGCTTCATCACCGACAGCTGGGGCTGGGAGCTGGCCGCCGGGGTCGTCGAGGACGGCGAGGAGATCGAGGCCGCCGCGGCCCGCGAGATGGAGGAGGAGACCGGCTGGCGCCCCGGGCCGCTGCGCCCGCTGCTCACCGTCGAGCCCTCCAACGGCCTCACCGACGCCCGTCACCACCTCTACTGGAGCGAGGAGGCGACCTGGACGGGCCCGCCGCAGGACGCCTTCGAGTCCTCGCGCCTGGAATGGGTCCCGCTCAAACTCGTCCCCGACATGATCGCCCGCGGCGAGGTCCCGGCCGCGAACATGGCGGCCGGGCTGCTCATGCTGCGCCACCTGAGGCTGGGCTGAGCAGGGGCCGCGGAAAGGGCGGACGGCCCGTACCTGTGCGGTGTACGGGCCGTCCTCTCGGCAGCGGAGCCGAGGTCTCAGGGGTGAGGACCGAGGTCCTCAGGAGTACGGGTAGAAGCCCGACCCCGACTTGCGGCCGAGACGGCCCGCGTCGACCATCCGCTGGAGCAGCGGCGGCGCGGCGTACAGCGGCTCCTTGTACTCGGCGTACATCGAGTCGGCGATGGAGGCGATGGTGTCCAGGCCGATCAGGTCGGACAGCTTCAGCGGTCCCATCGGGTGGGCGCAGCCGAACTCCATGCCGTTGTCGATGTCCTCGCGGCTCGCGATGCCCGACTCGAACATCCGGATCGCGGAGAGCAGGTACGGCACGAGCAGCGCGTTCACCACGAAGCCCGAGCGGTCCTGGGCGCGGATCGCGTGCTTGCCGAGGGTCTTCTCGGCGAACAGCTGGGCCCGGCTGATCGTGCCCTCGGAGGTGGTGAGGGCGGGGATCAGCTCGACCAGCTTCTGCACCGGCGCGGGGTTGAAGAAGTGGATGCCGATGACCTGGTCGGGGCGGGAGGTCGCCACCGCCAGCTTCACCAGCGGGATGGACGAGGTGTTGGAGGCCAGGATGGCGTCCGGCCGGGTGACCACCTGGTCGAGGACCTGGAAGATCTCGGTCTTGACCTGCTCGTTCTCCACGACGGCCTCGATCACGAGGTCGCGGTCGGCGAACTCGCCCAGGTCGGTGGTGAAGCTGAGCCGCGCGAGCGTCGCGTCGCGCTCCTCCTCGCTGATCTTGCCGCGTTCGGCGGCCTTGGCGAGCGAGTTGTAGAGCCGCGTGCGGCCGATCTCCAGCGCCTCGCCGGTGGTCTCGGCGACCCTCACGTCAAGACCGCTGCGGGCGCACACCTCCGCGATGCCCGCGCCCATCTGGCCGCAGCCGACCACTCCGACGCGCTCAATGTCGGCCATGGAGTCCGTCACCTCGTGCCTTTCGCTCTCTGCTGGCGGCGGGGGCCCGTGTGATTCCGGTGCGTCCGCCTCGACTCCACGACGTTACTCCCGACACGCCCGATGATCGATCGTTCTGGGGTGGGCATGCTGTCCGATGGGCTGTGACGTATCCGATAGCGAGGGGTGACAAATGCCGCCGATCGGTAGAAGAGGGTTCATGGCCAGGGCGGGGGCCGCGCTCACGGGCCTCGGTCTCGGTCCGGCGGGGAAGCCGGCGGCCGCCTCCACGAGCGTCGAGAACGGGGAAGCCGTGGAGGCCGGGGAGGCCCGGGAAGCGGCGGAGGGGGCGGAGGACGTGGAGGCGGTCGAGGCCGACGGTGCCGCGTTCCGCGGCATGTGGATCGCCACCGTCACCAACCGCGACTTCCCGTCCCGGCCCGGACTGAGCGCCGCCGAGCAGCGCGCCGAACTCGTCGCCCTGCTCGACCTGGCCGTACGGCGCCGGATGACCGCCGTCATGTTCCAGATCCGGCCCTCCGCCGACGCCCTGTGGCCCTCGCCGTACGAGCCCTGGGCCCAGTGCCTCACCGGCGTCCAGGGCGCCGACCCGGGCTGGGACCCGCTCGGCACGGCCGTGACCGAGGCCCACGCGCGCGGCCTCGAGCTCCACGCCTGGTGCAACCCGTACCGCGTCGCGAACCACACCGACCCCACGCGCCTGGCGGAGAACCATCCGGTCCGGCTCCACCCGGAGTGGGCGCTCAGCTACGACGGGCGGCTGCTGTACAACCCGGGCCTGCCGGAGGTCCGGCGGCACGTCCAGGACGCCATGCTCGACGCCGTGAGCCGTTACGACGTCGACGCCCTGCACTGGGACGACTACTTCTACCCGTATCCCGTTGCGGGGCAGACCCTCGACGACGACGAGGCCTTCGCGCGGTACGGGGCGGGATTCGCCGACCGGGCCGCCTGGCGGCGGAACAACACCGATCTGCTCGTCTCCGGGACGGCCGAACGGATCAGGCGGACCAAGCCCGGCGTCGCCTTCGGCATCAGCCCCTTCGGCGTCTGGCGCCACGCCACCACCGACCCGGCGGGCTCCGACACCGCCCTGGCCGTGCAGACCTACGACGACCTGTACGCCGACACCCGGCGCTGGGTCACCGAGCGCTGGATCGACTACGTGATGCCGCAGCTCTACTGGCACATCGGCTTCCCGTCCGCCGACTACGCCAAGCTCGTGCCGTGGTGGGAGCGGACCGCGCGCGGCGCCGGCGTACGGCTCTACCTCGGCGAGGCGCTGTACAAGGTGGGCGATCCCGCCCAGCCGGCGGCGTGGCAGGACCCGGGGGAGCTCGCCCGCCACGTGGAACTCGCCCGCGGCTACCCGGGTGTCGGCGGGCACTGCTACTTCGCGGCCCGCGAGGTCGCGAAGGACCCGCTGGGCGCGCTCACCGCCGTCCTCGCCGACGACTGACGCCTTCTCGCTTCCCGTAAGTGTTCGATGGAGCGGCCGCCCGGGGGCTACATGCTCCCGGGCTCCTGGTGGTGGCGTACGACGGTGTCGGGGCCCGGGGACATCAGGGCCTCGTGACCGTCGTCGTCGAACTTGACGCGGTACGGCGGAGCACCGTCCTCGCCCTTCACCTCAAGGACCTCGGCCGTACGGTCGTGCTGACCGACGGTCCGGCCGTGCACCAGCAGTTTGTCGCCCACGCTCGCACGCATCGGCGTGACCTCCTCGCGGCCGGGTTCGCCCGCGGCTCGTCCTGCTGACGAGCCCACGTCTGCCTACGTCTGCCATTGTGACCTGGCTCTCAGCTCTTCGCCCGCTGGGTCACGGCGATGCAGACCAGCACCGCCACGGCCGCCGCCGGCGCCGCGGGGGCCAGGTCCTCGCCGAGCACGGTCACCGACCAGAAGAGCGTGAGCAGAGGCTGGGCGAGCTGCAGCTGACTGGCGCGCGGGATGCCGATCACGGCCATGCCGCGGTACCAGACGTACAGACCGAAGAAGGTGGATCCGACGGCCACCCACACCAGGCCCGCGACGCCGTGCGCGGTGAGGCGCACCGGCTCGTACGACAGGGCCACGGCCGCGCCCGCCGTCATCAGCGGGAGGCAGAACACCAGCGCCCAGCCGATCACCTGCCAGCCCGGCATCAGCCGGGCGAGCCGTCCGCCCTCCGTGTAGCCGGCGGCGCACACCAGCAGGGCCCCGAAAAGGTAGAGGTCTCCGGTCGACAGCGCGCCGCCGCTCTGCTGGAGCGTGAAGGCGAGCACGACGACCGCTCCGGACACGGCCGCGATCCAGAACGTACGGGACGGGCGGCGGCCCGTACGGATCGCGGCGAACGTCGCCGTCGTCAGCGGCAGCAGGCCCACCACGACGGCGGCGTGGGAGGTGGTGGAGGTCTGCAGGGCGAGCGTGGTCAGCAGCGGGAAGCCGACCACGACTCCGCCCGCGACGACCGCGAGCCCCGCCCAGTGGCGCCGGTCCGGCAGCGGCACCCGGCCCGCGAGCAGGAAGGCGCCGGCGACGAGCGCGGCGAGCACCGAGCGGACGGCGACGAGCGACCACGGCCCGAAGCTCTCCAGGCCCCACGCGGTGGACGGGAAGGTCAGCGAGAAGGACACCACTCCCAGCGCGGCGAGCAGGGTGCCGCTCCGCGCGGCCGGAGCGGAACCGCCCCGGGCCCCGGTCGCGGGGGCCGCGCTCACGGGGGCCGTGCCCGCCGGGGTCGTGCCCGCGGGGGTGGCGACCGCTATCGTGTTCGGAGTAGTAGCGCTATTCTGTGCTGTCATGCACGAGCGTAGCAGTGTCGCCGACCTGGCCAACACCCTGAAAGCGGAGCTTGACCGCTACTCACCGGGAGAGAAGCTGCCGTCGAGCCGGACCCTCGTCGAGCGCCACCGCGTCTCCCCGGTCACCGTCACCCGGGCACTCGCCCAGCTCGCCGCCGAAGGGCTCGTCGTCACCCGTCCCGGCGCCGGCGCCTACCGGGCCGAACCCCGCGCCGCCGCACCCGCCGTCGGTGACACCTCCTGGCAGGAGCTCGCCCTCAGCGCCGACACCGCCACCGAACTCGTCCCGCGCGCCGTCGACGCCTCCGGTGTCCTCGTCACGCTCGCCGCGCCGCCGCCCGGGGTCGTCGAGTTCAACGGCGGCTACCTCCACCCGTCCCTCCAGCCCGAACGGGCCCTCGCCGCCGCCCTGGCCCGGGCCGGCCGCAGGCCCGGCGCCTGGGGCCGCCCGCCCGCCGACGGACTGCCCGAACTGCGCGAGTGGTTCGCCCGCGAGATCGGCGGCAGCGTCACCGCCGCCGAGATCCTCATCACCGCCGGCGGCCAGTCCGCCATCACCACCGCCCTGCGCGCCCTCGCGCCGCCCGGCACCCCCGTCCTGGTCGAGTCGCCCACCTACCCCGGCATGCTCGCCGTCGCCCGCGCCGCCGGCCTGCGGCCGGTACCCGTGCCCACCGACGCCGACGGCGTCCGGCCCGAGCTGCTCGAAGCCGCGTTCCGTGCGACCGGCGCCCGGGTGTTCGTGTGCCAGCCGCTCTTCCAGAACCCCACCGGCGCCGCACTCGCCGCCGGACGCCGCTCGGCCGTCGTCCGCATCGCCCGCGCCGCCGGCGCCTTCGTCGTCGAGGACGACTTCGCCCGCCGCCTCGTCCACGCCGACGCCGGCCCGCTGCCAGGAACGCTCGCCGCCGACGACCCCGACGGCGTCGTCGTCCACGTCTGCTCCCTCACCAAGATCACCTCGGCGAGCCTCCGGGTCGGCGCGCTCGCCGCCCGCGGACCCGTCCTCGAACGGCTCCGCGCCATCCAGGTCGTCGACAGCTTCTTCGTCCCCCGGCCACTCCAGGAGACCGCCCTCGAACTCGTCGGCTCGCCCGCCTGGAGCCGCCATCTGCGCGCCGTCTCCCAGGAGTTGAAGAGCCGTCGCGACACGATGACCGGCGCCGTCGCGCACCACCTGCCCGAGTTCGCCCTGCCGCACATCCCCTCCGGCGGCTACCACCTGTGGCTCCGGCTCCCCGACACCCTCCCCGAAGCCGGTCTGCTCGCGGCCGCCCTGCGCGCCGGAGTCGCCGCCGCTCCCGGCCGCCCCTACTTCTGCGCCGAGCCGCCCGCCGGCCACATCCGGCTGAGTTTCGCGGGTGTCGCGGGCGCCACGGAGATCGCGGAGGGCGTGCGGCGGCTGCGCGCGGCCGTCGACGAGCTCACCGGGTGACCCACCGGGCGCGCGGAAGGCCGTACGCGCCCGGCCGCGCGCCCCACCCACGCCCCCGGCAAATTCGCCTGACACAGGACGGCGCTCCTGGCAGCCTGCCGCCATGACCGACACCGCCGCCTCGGGCGCCGCCGTCATGCACGGGACGTACGAGATCTCAGCCGACCCCGCCCGTATCGACGCCGCACGAGTGCACCACTGGCTCTCCACCGACGCCTACTGGGCCATGGGGCGACCTCGGGAGAAGCAGGACGCGGCCATCGCCGGCTCCCTCAACTTCGGTGCCTACGACCGCGAGAGCGGAGCCATGGCCGCGTACGCCCGGGTCGTCACCGACTACGCCACCTTCGCCTGGCTCTGCGACGTCTACGTCGACCGGCCCGCCCGCGGCACCGGCCTCGGCACCGCCCTCGTCGCCGCGGTCCGTGACCACCTCGAGCCGTACGGGCTGCGCCGGATCATGCTCGCCACCGCCGACGCCCACGGCGTCTACGAGAAGGTCGGTTTCACGCCACTGCAGAATCCGGACAAGTGGATGGCACTCGGACAGCAGTGAGCAAGGCCCTCGCGCAACCGTGTCATTGACCCCTTGACCTGCGGGGCCACCGGCCTCACGATCGCGGCCATGGGTCTTCGGGTCACGCTCGTCGCGGCGGCGCGCAGCTCCTCCCTGCTCGCCGAACGCTTCGACGACGACCGGCCGCTCGACGAGGCCGGCTGGTACGAGGTGCAGCTCGCCGCGCCGCGGCTGATTCCGCTCGGTGCCGCCGAGCTCCGCTACTGCTCCCCGACGCCCCGCAGCCGCGCCACCGGCACCGCCCTCGGCTACGCGCCGCTCGCCCAGCCGGCCCTCCGTGACTGCGACATGGGCCGCTGGCGCGGCCTCACCCTGGCCGAGGTGGCCGCGCTCGAACCCGCTGCGGTCGACGCCTGGCTCACCGATCCACGGACCGCGCCACACGGCGGAGAAACGCTTCTGTCGTTCATCACGCGGGTCGGCGGCTGGCTCGACACCCGGCCCGCCGACGACGGCGCCATCGTCGCCGTCGCCGAGCCGGCCGTCGTCCGCGCCGCCCTCGTCTACGCGCTGAAGGCCCCGCCCGCCACGTACTGGAACGTCGACGTGCGCCCGCTGTCCACGGTCACCCTCACCGGCCGCCCGGGACTGTGGCACCTTCAGCTGGCGGCGGCCGTGTCCTGACCGGCTAGCCTGGTGGCACGATGAACCGTCTGACCACGTCATGGGGCACTTTCCCGCTCACCCGCTTCCCCGCCGACCCGCGCGACCCGCTGCGCGCCTGGGACGCGGCGGACGAGTACCTGCTGAACCACCTCGCCGAGTCCGGCACCGGTCTGTCCGGGGCCGTCGCCGTGGTCGGCGACCGGTGGGGGGCGCTGGTCACCGCGCTCGCCGCGGCGCGCGCCGCCGCCGGCGCCGGGGTGGGCGGTGCCGGGGCGGGCGGTGCCGGGCAGCTGACGCAGATCTCCGACTCGTACCTCGGGCGGAGCGCCACGGCGGCGAACCTGGCCCGCTCGGGCGCCGCCCCCGACGCGGTCACGCTGCTCACCACCCAGGACCCGCCGCCGGAGCGGGTCGACGTGCTGCTCGTACGGGTGCCCAAGAGCCTCGCGCTCCTGGAGGACCAGCTGCACCGGCTCGCTCCCGCCGTTCACGAGGACACGGTGATCGTCGGCACCGGGATGGTGAAGGAGATCCACACCTCGACGCTGGAGCTGTTCGAGCGGATCCTCGGGCCCACGCGGACGTCGCTGGCGGTGAAGAAGGCCCGGCTCATCCACACGACGCCCGGCGCGGAGGGGGAGCGGCGCGGGCCGGGAGCCAATCCGTGGCCGCTGCGGTACGCGCTGCCGGGCGACGCTCCGGCCGGGCTCGCCGGCCGCACGGTCGTCAATCAGGCGGGCGTGTTCTGCGCCGACCGGCTGGACATCGGGACGCGGTTCTTCCTGCAGCACCTGCCGACCGGCGTCGGACGGGCCCGCGTGGCCGACCTCGGCTGCGGCAACGGGATCGTCGGGCTCGCCGTCGCCCTCGCCGAGCCCGAGGCCGAGCTGCTGTTCACGGACGAGTCCTACCAGGCCGTCGCCTCGGCCGAGGAGAACTTCCGCACGCACGCCGGGGACGGCCGGAAGGCCGAGTTCACCGTGGGCGACGGCCTCGCGGACGTGGCCCCCGGATCGGTCGACCTCGTCCTGAACAACCCGCCGTTCCACAGCCACCAGGCCACCACCGACCACACCGCGCGGCGCATGTTCGCCGACGCCCGCCGGGCCCTGCGGCCCGGCGGGGAGCTGTGGGTGGTCGGCAACCGGCACCTCGGCTACCACGTCACCCTGCGGCGGATCTTCGGCAACAGCGAACTGGTCGCGAGCGACCCGAAGTTCGTGGTCCTCAGAGCCGTGAAGAGGGCCGGCAAGCCGGCCGGCGCCCGCCAGGACGTCACGCGAGGCTGACCAGCTCCCGGTAGCCCTCGTTCCACAGGTCCTCCTCGGCGTCCGGCAGCAGCAGCACCCGCTCCGGGCGCAGCGCGTCGATCGCGCCCTCGTCGTGGGTGACCATGACGATCGCGCCCGGGTACGTGCCGACGGCGGCCAGGACCTCGTCGCGCGAGGCCGGGTCGAGGTTGTTCGTCGGCTCGTCGAGCAGCAGCACGTTCGCGCCCGAGTGGACCAGGCCCGCGAGCGCGAGCCGGGTCTTCTCGCCGCCGGAGAGGACCCCGGCCGGCTTGTCGGCGTCGTCGCCCCGGAACAGGAAGGCGCCGAGGACGCGACGGACCTCGCCGTCCGTCAGGTGCGGGGCGGCCGCGGCCAGGTTCTCCCGGACCGTGCGGTCCGGGTCGAGCGTCTCGTGCTCCTGGGCGAAGTAGCCGACGCGCAGGCCGTGGCCGTGGACGACGCGGCCGGAGTCCGGGGCTTCCTGGCCCGCGAGCAGCCGCAGCAGCGTCGTCTTGCCCGCGCCGTTCAGACCGAGGACGACGAGCCGGGAGCCCCGGTCCACCGCCAGGTCGACGCCGTCGAGGACCGGGCGCCCGCCCCCGTAGCCCTTGGTCAGCGAGACGGCGCCGAGCGGCGTGCGGCCGCACGGCGCGGGCTCCGGCAGCCGGATCCGCGCCACGTGCTCGGCGCGCCGCACGTCCTCCAGGCCGGCCAGGAGCCGGTCGGCACGGCGGGCCATGCTGCGGGCGGTGACCGAGGTCGACGTGCGGGCCTTCATCTTGTCCGCCTGCGCGTGGAGCGCGGCCGCCTTGCGCTCGGCGTTGGCGCGCTCGCGGGTACGGCGGCGCTCGTCGGCCTCCCGCTGGGTGAGGTAGGCGGTCCAGCCGGTGTTGTGGACGTCGATGGCCGCCCGCCGCGGGTCGAGGTGGAAGACCCGGTTGACGGTCGCCTCGATGAGGTCGAGGTCGTGGCTGATGAGGACCAGGCCGCCCTGGTGCGCGGCGAGATGGCCGCGCAGCCAGCCGACCGAGTCGGCGTCGAGGTGGTTGGTCGGCTCGTCGAGCAGCAGGGTGCCCTCGCGGCCGTGCCCGGCGAAGAGGATCCGGGCCAGCTCGACGCGGCGCTTCTGACCGCCGGAGAGCGTGCCGACCGGCCGCCCCATGGCCTCGGCGGGCAGCCCGAGCCCCGCCGCCACGCGTGCCGCCTCGGCTTCGGCCGCGTAACCGCCGCAGGCCTCGAAGGCCGCCTCGGCGCGGGCGTAGGCGTCCATCGTGCGGTCGTCGGCGTGCTCCGCGAGCCGCTCGGCGGCCTCGCGCAGACGCCGTACGGCGACGTCCATGCCGCGGGCGGACAGGATCCGGTCGGTGACGGTCACGGCGGGATCGGCGGCGCGGGAGTCCTGCGCCAGGTGCGCCACGGGACCGGTGCGCAGCACGCTGCCGGCGGCCGGGGCGCGCAGCCCGGCCAGGGTGTGGAGGAGGGTCGTCTTGCCGGCGCCGTTGCGGCCGACGAGCCCGACGCGGTCGCCGGGCGCGATGTGGAAGGAGACGCCGGACAGGAGGAGGCGGGCGCCGACGCGCACGTCGACACCGCGAACGGTGATCATGGGATTACGCTCCGAACAACCCAAGGACACACGGGTGGCGTGGAAGCGGGTCCTTGGCTAGGAAATTCGGGGCGTAGACATGTGCTCCAGGCTACGGGAGCGGGCCGGCCGGACGCATCGGGTTTTCTCCCGGGGTGGGACCGGTCGCCTCCCGTGTTCCCGCCGGGTTGCTCCGGCCGCCCCCCCCGCATTCCCCGCAGGATTGCTCCGGCCGCTCCCGGAAGGTGCCTCACTGCTCGGGAAACCGCAGGCCCAGCGCCCGTACCCGGTCCTCGCCCGTCGTAATGGTGAGCGCCGCTATCCGTCCCTCGCGCAGGGTGAACGCGACCGCCGTGACCGGTCGTCCGCCGTCGAAGGCGACCGCCCCGAGGGCGCCGCCGACCAGCGCCGCACGGGCCGTCCGTGCCGTGTGCCGGGACAGTGCGGACGCGGCTCCCTCGGCGACGGCGGGCGCGCCGACGGCCGTGCCGTGCTCCGAGCGTGCGACGACCTCGGGATGGAGCACGGCGGCCAGCGCGCGCGGGTCCCGGTGGCGCACCGCGCTCAGGAACACGTCCACGAGGGCCCGGTCCCGTACGGGATCCCCGGCGGGGTGCGCGGGCAGAAAGGTCTCCTCGTCCATCGGGTCTCACTCCTGGTGTGCCGGGGGCGGGTCGGTGCCTGAGGGTGGCCGCCGCGGTCGGTGTGGCCGCCGCGGTCGGTGCGGTCGGTGCACCTGAGTGACGTCGTGGTGCGCGCGGATGTGACACGGCGCCGGCGGGGGCACGCGAAGGGCTTTGCATAAAACTGCGCTCTTGCGTATAGTCATGCCATCCATGAGGAGGGTTTCGATGACGGTACGAGCAGCAGTCGCGGGCGCGAGCGGATACGCGGGCGGAGAGCTCCTGCGCCTCCTCCTGGCCCATCCCCACGTCGAGATCGGCGCCCTGACCGGCCACTCCAACGCCGGCCAGCGGCTCGGCGGACTGCAGCCGCACCTGCTGCCGCTCGCCGACCGGATCCTGGAGGAGACCACCGCCGAGGCCCTCGCCGGCCACGACGTCGTCTTCCTCGCCCTGCCGCACGGCCAGTCCGCCGCCGTCGCCGAACAGCTCGGCCCGGACACCCTCGTCGTCGACATGGGCGCCGACTTCCGGCTGAAGGACCCGGCCGCCTGGGAGGCCTTCTACGGCTCCCCGCACGCCGGCACCTGGCCGTACGGCCTCCCCGAACTGCCGGGCGCCCGCGCCGCGCTGGAGGGGGCCAAGCGCATCGCGGTGCCCGGTTGCTACCCCACCGCCGTGTCCCTCGCGCTCTTCCCCGCGTACGCGAACGGGCTCGCCGAGGCGGAGGCCGTGATCGTCGCCGCCTCCGGCACCTCCGGCGCCGGCAAGGCCGCCAAGCCGCACCTGCTCGGCAGCGAGGTCATGGGCAGCATGTCCCCGTACGGCGTCGGCGGCGGCCACCGCCACACGCCCGAGATGATCCAGAACCTCAGCGAGGCGGCGGGCGAGCGGGTCACCGTCTCCTTCACGCCCACCCTCGCGCCGATGCCCCGCGGCATCCTCGCCACCTGCTCGGCCACCGCCAGGCCCGGCCTGACCGGCGAGACCCTGCGCACCGCGTACGAGAAGGCCTTCGCGGACGAGCCGTTCGTCCACCTGCTCCCCGAGGGGCAGTGGCCCGCGACGGCCTCCGTCTACGGCTCCAACGCGGTGCAGATCCAGGTCGCCCACGACCCGGCGGCGAACCGGATCATCGTGATCAGCGCCATCGACAACCTCACCAAGGGCACCGCCGGCGGCGCGGTGCAGAGCATGAACATCGCCCTCGGACTTCCCGAGACGACCGGACTTTCCACGATGGGAGTCGCTCCATGAGTGTCACCGCAGCGAAGGGATTCACGGCCGCGGGCATCGCGGCCGGGATCAAGGAGAACGGCAACCCGGACCTGGCCCTCGTGGTCAACACCGGGCCGCGCCGCGCCGCCGCGGGAGTCTTCACCTCCAACCGTGTCAAGGCCGCGCCCGTCCTCTGGTCCCAGCAGGTCCTCGCCGACGGCGAGCTGACCGCCGTCGTCCTCAACTCCGGCGGCGCCAACGCCTGCACCGGTCCGAAGGGCTTCCAGGACACCCACGCCACCGCCGAGAAGGTCGCCGACGTCCTCACCGCGAGCGGCACGGAGACCGGCGCGGGCGAGGTCGCCGTCGCCTCCACCGGACTGATCGGCGTGCTGCTCCCCATGGACAAGCTCCTGCCCGGCGTGGAGAAGGCCGCGGCCGAGCTCTCCGTCCACGGCGGCGAGAAGGCCGCCATCGCCATCAAGACCACCGACACCGTCCACAAGACCGCCGTGGCGGCCAAGGACGGCTGGACCGTCGGCGGCATGGCCAAGGGCGCGGGCATGCTCGCCCCCGGCCTCGCCACCATGCTCGTCGTCCTCACCACCGACGCCGACGTCGACGCCAAGGGCCTCGACGCCGCGCTGCGGCAGGCCACCCGGCTCACCTTCGACCGGGTCGACTCCGACGGCTGCATGTCCACCAACGACACCGTCCTGCTGCTCGCCTCCGGCGCGTCCGGCGTCACCCCCGCCCAGGACGAGTTCGCCCAGGCCGTCCAGGAGGTGTGCGCCGACCTGGCCCGCCAGCTCATCGGCGACGCCGAGGGTGCCAGCAAGGACATCCGCATCGAGGTGATCAACGCGGCCACCGAGGACGACGCCGTCGAGGTCGGCCGGTCCATCGCCCGCAACAACCTCCTCAAGTGCGCCATCCACGGCGAGGACCCCAACTGGGGCCGGGTGCTCTCCGCCATCGGCACCACCTCCGCCGCCTTCGAGCCGGACCGGCTCAACGTCGCCATCAACGGCGTCTGGGTGTGCCGGAACGGCTCCGTCGGCGAGGACCGCGAGCTCGTCGACATGCGTTACCGGGAGGTCGTCATCACCGCCGACCTCGCCGCCGGCACCGAGTCCGCCGTCATCTGGGCCAACGACCTCACCGCCGACTACGTCCACGAGAACAGCGCCTACTCGTCATGACCAACGCCACGCGGAAGCACACCGCGCTCCCCAAGGCCCAGACGCTCATCGAGGCGCTGCCCTGGCTCACCCGGCACCGCGGCAAGACCGTCGTCATCAAGTTCGGCGGCAACGCCATGATCGACGAGGACCTCAAGGCCGCGTTCGCCCAGGACGTCGTCTTCCTGCACCACGCCGGCCTCAGGCCGGTCGTGGTGCACGGCGGCGGCCCCCAGATCAGCGCCGCCCTCGACCAGGCCGGCCTGGTCAGCGAGTTCAAGGCCGGCCTGCGGGTCACCACGCCCGAGGCCATGGACGTCGTTCGGATGGTGCTCGCCGGCCAGGTCCAGCGCGAGCTCGTCGGCCTGCTCAACCGGCACGGCCCGCTCGCCGTCGGCATCACCGGTGAGGACGCCCACACCATCACCGCCGCGAAGCACCGGCCGCTCATCGAGGGCGAGCAGGTCGACATCGGCCGCGTGGGCGAGATCACCGCCATCGACACCGGCGCCATCCAGGCGCTCCTCGACGACGGACGCATCCCCGTCGTCTCCTCCATCGCCCGCTCCCAGGACGACGACCATGTCTACAACGTCAATGCTGATACGGCGGCTGCGGCACTCGCTGCTGCGCTGGGCGCCGAGACGCTGATGGTCCTGACCGACGTCGAGGGCCTCTACGAGGACTGGCCCCACAGCGACGAGGTCATCAGCCGGCTCACCGCGAGCCAGCTGGAGAAGCTGCTGCCCGAGCTCTCCAGCGGCATGGTGCCGAAGATGGAGGGCTGTCTGCACGCCGTGCGCAACGGCGTCACCACGGCCCGCGTCATCGACGGCCGGGTCCAGCACTCCATCCTGCTGGAGATCTTCACCGACGAGGGCATCGGCACGATGGTCGTGCCGGACGGACAGGGGGACTGATGACCGGCAACACCGAGCTGACCCGGCGGTGGCAGGGCTCGCTCATGGACAACTACGGCACGCCCCGGCTGCCGCTGGTCCGCGGCGAGGGCGCCAAGGTCTGGGACGCCGACGGCAAGGAGTACCTCGACTTCGTCGGCGGCATCGCCGTCAACGCGCTCGGCCACGCCCACCCGGCCGTCGTCGAGGCCGTGTCGCGGCAGATCGCGTCCCTCGGTCACGTCTCGAACCTGTTCGTCGCCGAGCCGCCCGTCGCGCTCGCCGAACGGCTCCTGAGTCTCTTCGGCCGGCCCGGCAAGGTCTTCTTCTGCAACTCGGGCGCCGAGGCCAACGAGGCCGCGTTCAAGATCGGCCGGCTCACCGGCCGCTCGCACATGATCGCCACCGACGGCGGCTTCCACGGCCGGACCATGGGCTCGCTCGCGCTCACCGGCCAGCCCGCCAAGCAGACGCCGTTCCTGCCCCTGCCCGGCGACGTCACCCACGTCCCGTACGGCGACGTGGAAGCGCTGCGGGCCGCGGTCACCGAGGACACCGCCTTCGTGATCATCGAGCCGATCCAGGGCGAGAACGGCGTCGTCGTCCCGCCGCCCGGCTACCTCGAGGCCGCCCGGGAGATCACCCGCGCCACCGGCACCCTGCTCGTCCTCGACGAGGTGCAGACCGGCATCGGCCGCTGCGGCCACTGGTTCGAGCACCAGGCCCACGAAGGCGTCGAGCCCGACGTCGTGACCCTTGCCAAGGGCCTCGGCGGCGGACTGCCGCTCGGTGCGACCGTCGCCTTCGGCAAGGCCGCGGAGCTCTTCGCGCCCGGCCACCACGGCACCACCTTCGGCGGCAACCCGGTCGCCTGCGCCGCCGGACTCGCCGTCCTGGACACCCTCGGCGCCGACGCGGCCCTCGACCACGTGAAGGCGGTCGGGGAGCGGCTGCGCCAGGGAATCGAGGCTCTGGGTCATCCGCTGGTCTCCCACGTCCGTGGTGCGGGCCTCCTGCTGGGTATCGTGCTCACCGGGCCCCTCGCACCCCAGGTGCAGCAGGCGGCCCAGGACGCCGGCCTCCTGGTCAACGCGCCCGCCCCCGACGTCGTACGGATCATGCCTCCGCTGGTCCTCACCGACGCCGAGGCGGACGCCTTCCTCCAGGCGCTGCCCGGGGTCCTGGACGAGGCGAACGGGCAAGGACGAACCGGAGAATGAGACGACGATGACCGACGCGCAGGAGAACGAGCACGGCGGGCCGTCCGTTCCGCAGACCCGCACCGCACGCCACCGCAGGATCGTCGACATCCTCAACCGGCAGCCGGTGCGCTCGCAGAGCCAGCTCGCCAAGCTCCTCGCCGACGACGGGCTGAGCGTCACCCAGGCGACGCTCAGCCGCGACCTCGACGAGCTCGGCGCGGTGAAGATCCGCAACACCGGCGGAGAGCTCATCTACGCCGTGCCCAGCGAGGGCGGCTTCCGCACCCCGCAGGCACCGCTCGGCGAGTCCGCCAAGGAGGAGCGCATGCGGCGCCTCTCCGGCGAACTGCTGATCTCCGCCGAGGCCTCCGCCAACCTGGTGGTGCTCCGCACGCCGCCGGGCGCCGCGCAGTTCCTCGCGTCGGCCATCGACCAGGCCGAACTCCACGCGATCCTCGGCACGATCGCGGGTGACGACACCCTGCTGCTCATCTCCCGCGACCCGGTCGGCGGCCAGGCGCTCGCCGACCACCTGCTCCGCCTCGCGCAGAAGGAACGCTAGGGCCTGTCCGCCGGATCAGGCCGGCCAGGCCCTGGGCGGAGTCCAGGCCGGGCCTTTCAGGGCCCTGCCTCAGTACCGCGTGATCGCCGTCGGCCCGCCCCGCGTGCCGACGGCGATGTGCGGCCGGCGGCCCGGATCCGCCCAGGCGAGGATCCGGCGCATCGCGCCCGCCGGCACGGACACGCAGCCGGCCGTCGCCCCGCGGCCGTCGACGTGCAGGAAGATCCCGGCGCCGCGTCCGCGCACCGGACGGTCGTAGTTGAAGCCGATCACCAGCGCGTGGGCGTACTGCGCGCGGTACGCGACGAGGTGCTCGGCCTCGGCGGCCCGGCAGTCCCGGGGCAGCCCCTCCACCCAGCGGTTGTACGCGCGTGACCTGTTGTCCTGGCACCACCAGGACCGGTCGGTCACCCGCGCGTAGCGGTAGGCGGTCCCGGCGGGCGCCGGTGCGATCCCGAAGGCGTACGGCAGGCCGTACAGGCCGGTCGGCGTGGTGTTCGTGCCCTGCCGCCGGGTCGTGCCCTCGGCGAGCCCCTTCGCCCCGAACCGCGCGGGCGCCGACCCGGCCTTCACCCACCTCCGGCCGCGCCGGTCCCACCAGGTGAGGGTGCCCGTCGTGGCGGCCGGATCCGCGGCCTCGGCGGTGATCAGCTGCGAGCCGCCGCCGGTGTGCGCCATCCGCTCCGGGAGCGGTACGGGCCCGGGCGCGGCGGCCAGCGTCGCGGCCAGGACCCCGAGTGCGAGAAGGATGCGCATGGCGCGACGCTAGGCGCCGGGCGGGGCCGCCGCGAGGCTACTCGGCCGGGTGGGGGAGCGGCGGCAGCGGCAGCGGCAGACCGGGCAGCCCGTCGATGCTGGACGCGATGTGCTCCTTCTTGGTGAAGTACGCGTCGAGCGAGGCGTCGTCCTCCCGCGCGAAGCGCTTCGCGTGCAGGTCGCGGTCCTCGTCGTAGGTCATGAACGGCACGGCGTAGCCGCAGGTGTCCCGCACGAGTTCGGCGTGCACGACGACGATCGCCCGCAGTCCGTGCGGCTCCGGGTCGATCCGGCCGAAGTGGCCCATGAGCTCTGCCCAGCGCGGGTCGTCGCGGAACACCGGCTCGCCGCGTCCGTGGATCCGCACGATGTTCGGCGGCCCCTGGAAGGCACACCACATGAGCGTGATCCGCCCGTTCTCCCGGAGGTGTGCCACGGTCTCGGCGTTGGACCCGGCGAAGTCCAGGTAGGCGACGGTGTGTTCGTCGATGACGGCGAAGGAGCCGGACAGCCCCTTGGGGGAGAGGTTGATGGTGCCGTCACCCGCGAGCGGCGCGGTCGCGGTGAAGAAGACCGGCTGGTCCTCGATGAAGGCACGGAGACGTCCGTCGATGCGTTCATAGGTTTTTCCCATGGCGCCATTCTCGTGACGGCGCCCCGGCCTTCGTCGCCCGGGTCGCTCAGGTGCGCCAGAACCTGCCGGGGCCGCCCTGCGGACGCGGCGCCGGTTCCTCGATGCCGAGGGCGCTGCGGACGCGTACGCGAAGGACCGGATCGGGGTCGTCGAGCAGCCGCCGGGCCGTCTTCTCGTACACCGCCGAGCCGTGCTCGCGCAGCAGGAGCAGCGCCCGGACGCGCACGTGCGGCGGCCGGCCCGGGCCGGTGCGGCGCAGGAACTCCTCCTCCGGCAGGCGGTCCGCCCAGGGCAGCAGGGCGCGGGCGGCCTCCCGTACGACGCCCGACGCGGGGTCGTCGAGCAGCGGCAGCAGCCGCGTGAAGTCGGCGACCTCGAACATGCGCAGGCCGGCGACGGCGGAGGAACGGACCAACGCCCGCTCGTGCCCGGACAGTTCCCACAGCGCCTCCGCGTCCCGCTTCGGGTCGCCGCACTCGGCGAGTCCGAGCGGCGCCCGGTCGGGCACGGTCGCCGGATCCGCGCAGGCGGCCCGGTAGCGCGCCACGGGGTCGCGGCCGTCCTGGCGGAGCACCCACAGGGCGCAGGCCCGCACCATCCCCGACCGGTCGTGCAGGAACGGCTCGGCCTCGGCGGCCCGGCCGGCCTTCCGCAGGGCGGTGACCCCGGCCGAGCGCACCCGGCCGGAGCGGGCGGCGAGCAGCAGGGGCAGGGTGTCGTCGGGGAGGCCCGCGGCGAGGGCCGCGGTGGCGGCGATGTCCTGGACGGCCACGTCGCCGTCGTACGCGGCGGTGCGGGCCAGCTCGGCGGGGGTGAGCAGCCCGCGCTCGACGGCGATGCCGAAGGCGAACCGCCGGGTGGTCCGGTCCGGGTTCAGGAGCAGGGCGGAGACGGTGCCGGCCGGCGCGGCGCGCAGTGCCTCGTCGAGGAGCGCGGCCGCCGTGCCGCCGCGCAGCCGGCGCCGGATCCGGAGGATCACCGGGGCGGTGAGCGCCAGCGTGCCGGCGTCGGCCCCGCGCAGGGCTTCGGCGAGGACGGTCTCGGCCTTCTCGCGCACGGGAGCGGCCCAGTCGGTGGTGCGGATCGCGACGAGCGGCAGCACGGCGGGCCGCCCGGCGGCATGGGGGAGGGCGGCCTCCCGGATCAGCCCGCTGGGGTCGCACAGCGCCAGTGCGAGCCCCGCCTCCGTGGGCGCCGGGGCGCGCAGCACCGCCCGCAGGGCGGCGGGGAGCCGGCCCGTGCTCGTCCAGGGGTGCGCCGGGCGCTCGATCTCGCCGTAGCCGATCGCGATGCGGATGCCCTCGTCCAGCGCGGTCCACGCCTCCGGGCGCGTCACGTCCACGACCCGGGCGAGCTTCCGCGCGCCGCTCGCCAGCCCTCGTATCGCCGCGTCCAGCGGTGTGTCCTCGCTCCTCATGCGCGGAGCGTAGAGCCCGCGCACCTCCTCCCGCCTGCGGTTTTCCACCTCTCCCCGCACCTCGTTGACAAAACATACGGAGGACTGCATAGTTATACCCATCAGTGGTTGGAAGGTTAGGAGAAACCCGTGACCGAGCGCGTCGTACTCGCCTACTCGGGCGGTCTGGACACCTCCGTCGCCATCGGCTGGATCGCCGAGGAGACGGGTGCCGAGGTCATCGCCGTCGCCGTGGACGTCGGCCAGGGCGGCGAGGACCTGGACGTCATCCGCAAGCGCGCGCTCGCCTGCGGTGCGGTCGAGGCCGAGGTCGCGGACGCCAAGGACGAGTTCGCCGACGAGTACTGCCTCCCGGCGATCAAGGCCAACGCTCTCTACATGGACCGCTACCCGCTGGTCTCCGCCCTCTCCCGGCCGGCCATCGTCAAGCACCTGGTCGCCGCCGCGAAGAAGCACGACGCCTCGATCGTCGCCCACGGCTGCACCGGCAAGGGCAACGACCAGGTGCGCTTCGAGGCCGGCATCCAGGCCCTCGGCCCGGACCTGAAGTGCATCGCCCCGGTCCGTGACTACGCGATGACCCGCGACAAGGCCATCGCCTTCGCCGAGAAGGCGAACCTGCCGATCGCGACCACCAAGAAGTCCCCGTACTCCATCGACCAGAACGTTTTCGGCCGCGCCATCGAGACCGGCTTCCTCGAGGACATCTGGAACGCCCCGATCGAGGACATCTACGAGTACACCCAGAACCCGGCGGTCGCCCGCGAGCCCGACGAGGTCGTCATCTCCTTCAAGGAGGGCGTCCCGGTCGCCATCGACGGCAAGCCCGTCACCGTCCTCCAGGCCATCCAGCAGCTCAACGAGCGCGCCGGCGCCCAGGGCATCGGCCGGATCGACATGGTCGAGGACCGCCTCGTCGGCATCAAGTCCCGCGAGGTGTACGAGGCTCCCGGCGCGATCGCCCTGATCACCGCCCACCAGGAGCTGGAGAACGTCACCGTCGAGCGCGAGCTGGCCCGCTACAAGCGGCAGGTCGAGCAGCGCTGGGGCGAGCTCGTCTACGACGGCCTGTGGTTCTCGCCGCTGAAGCGCGCCCTGGACGGCTTCATCGACGAGGCCAACCAGCACGTCACCGGCGACATCCGGATGACCCTGCACGGCGGCCGCGCCGTCGTCACCGGCCGGAAGTCCGCGGAGTCGCTCTACGACTTCAACCTCGCCACCTACGACACCGGCGACACGTTCGACCAGTCGAAGGCGCAGGGCTTCATCGACATCTTCGCCCTCTCGGCGAAGATCGCCGCCAAGCGCGACCTGGGCTGACCCCCGCACGTTGAACAGGCCGCCTCCCTGCTGTACGCGGCAGGGAGGCGGCCGCACATCCAGACACTGTCCTGAGGAGCACAGCAGTGAGCAGCAACAACGGTGACGTCCGGCTCTGGGGCGGCCGGTTCGCCGACGGCCCCGCCGAGGCCCTGGCGAAGCTGTCCGCGTCCGTCCACTTCGACTGGCGGCTCGCGCCGTACGACATCGCCGGTTCCCGTGCCCACGCGCGCGTGCTCCACAAGGCCGGGCTCCTCACGGAGGACGAGCTCACCCGCATGCTGGCCGGTCTCGACCAGCTGGAGGCGGACGTCGCCGACGGCTCCTTCGTGGGCACCATCGCCGACGAGGACGTCCACACCGCCCTGGAGCGCGGTCTCCTGGAGCGCCTCGGCGCCGAGCTCGGTGGCAAGCTGCGGGCCGGCCGGTCCCGCAACGACCAGGTCGCCACGCTGTTCCGGATGTATCTGCGCGACCACGCCCGGATCATCGGCGGGCTGATCGCGGACCTCCAGGACGCCCTCGTCGGCCTCGCCGAGGCGCACCCGGACGTCGCCATGCCGGGCCGGACCCACCTCCAGCACGCCCAGCCGGTGCTCTTCGCCCACCACGTCCTCGCCCACGTCCAGGCGCTCGGCCGGGACGCCGAGCGGCTGCGGCAGTGGGACACCCGGACCGCCGTCTCGCCGTACGGCTCCGGCGCGCTGGCCGGTTCCTCGCTGGGGCTCGACCCGGAGGCGGTCGCCAAGGACCTCGGCTTCGAGCGGGGTTCGGCGGGCAACTCCATCGACGGCACCGCCTCGCGGGACTTCGTCGCCGAGTTCGCCTTCATCACGGCGATGATCGGGGTGAACCTTTCCCGGATCGCGGAGGAGATCATCATCTGGAACACGAAGGAGTTCTCCTTCGTGACCCTGCACGACGCCTTCTCCACCGGCTCGTCGATCATGCCGCAGAAGAAGAACCCGGACATCGCCGAGCTGGCCCGGGGCAAGTCCGGCAGGCTCATCGGCAACCTGTCCGGTCTGATGGCGACGCTGAAGGCGCTCCCGCTCGCCTACAACCGGGACCTCCAGGAGGACAAGGAGCCGGTCTTCGACTCCTGCGACCAGCTGGAGGTCCTGCTGCCCGCCTTCACCGGCATGATGGCGACGCTCACCGTCAACCGGGAGCGCATGGAGGAGCTGGCACCGGCGGGCTTCTCCCTCGCGACGGACATCGCCGAGTGGCTGGTCAAGCAGGGCGTGCCGTTCCGGGTGGCGCACGAGGTGGCCGGCGAGTGCGTCAAGGTCGCCGAGGCGGAGGGCAAGGAGCTGGACGAGCTGACGGACGAGCAGTTCGCCAAGATCTCCGAGCACCTCACCCCCGAGGTCCGCACGGTGCTCAACGTTCCCGGCGCCCTCGCCTCCCGCAACGGCCGGGGCGGCACGGCACCCTCGGCGGTCGCCGCCCAGCTGGTCGAGGTCAAGGCGGACCTGGTGATCCAGCACGCCTGGGTCACCGCCAAGAACTGAACCGCACCCTCCCTAGAGCGCCGCCGCCCAGTCCGCGAGTGCGTCGAAGTCCGGCCGGAGCAGTCCGAGCCGGGGGTCGACGTACAGCGGCAGGGCGGCGGCGAGGTGGTTCTGCTCCACGTACTCGTGGTCGTACGACGTGATGTCGTCGTCCACCCACGCGAACGGCCGCCCCTGCGCGTACTCCAGGATGTACTGGGTCTTCCAGAACGTCCCGCGCGGGGCGGCCCCGTGCATTTTCGGCCAGTCGACGAACGGCAGCTCGGGCAGCCCGAGGCGCGGCCCGATCCAGTCGTTCGCGTCGCCCTTCCATGTCGTCGCCCACACCAGCTCGTACGCGTCCGCCAGCGCGAGCAGCTCCCGGCCGTGGTCCGGGTTGAGCCACACGCGCAGCGGCCTGGTCTCGAACCAGCCGCCCGGCCGCATCCGGTGGGTCGTGTACCCCTCGGGCCGGCGTTCGGCCTGGGCGGCGTACGGGTTCAGCGGCCCGTCCACGTCGATCAGCAGCAGCGGCTTCGTCATGTCCACAGCATTCCTCCCCGTCTCGAGGTGAGGCATCGAAATTTCACATGAGACATTCATGTCTCAGTCGGTGTATGGTTGTCTCATGTCAGTCGACCGCACCCAGGTGCTCCACGCCGCCGCAGCCCTGCTCTCCCGCAAGGCGACCGCCACCATGGACGAGGTCGCGCGGGCCGCCGGGATCGGCCGGGCCACGCTGCACCGGCACTTCGCCGGGCGGGACGCGCTGGTGCGGGCGCTCGAGCAGATGTGCATCGAGGAGACCGAGGCCGCGCTCGACGCGGCCCGGATCGACGAGGGGCCGGCCGACGAGGCCGTACGCCGGCTGATCGGCGCCTCGGAGCCCGTCGCACCGCTGCTGGCCTTCCTCGTCACCGAGAACCAGCTCTTCGAGGGCGACCAGCAGAACGCGGGCTGGGCCCGCCTCGACGCCCGGATCGCCGGACTCTTCCGGCGCGGCCAGGAAGAGGGCGTCTTCCGGATCGACCTGACCCCCGCCTGGCTCAGCGAGGCCTTCTACGGGCTCGTCGGCTCGTGCGCCTGGGCCGTCGCCGACGGGCGGGTCGCCGCCAAGGACTTCCAGTACATGATCGCCGAGCTGCTGCTCGGCGGAGCGCGTAGGAGCGTGGAGAAGTGATCACCGACAGCGTCACGAGGGCGAAGCAGCTCGAAAGCCATACCGAGGGCGTGCGCCGTCCCGGCCGGTGGCTCGCCCTCGCCGTGCTCGTCCTGGCCGTGCTGCTCGTGGCGGTCGACGCCACGGTACTCGGTCTGGCGACACCCTTCCTCTCCGAGGACCTCAAGCCGTCCGGCACCCAGCTGCTGTGGATCGGCGACGTCTACTCCTTCGTCATCGCCGGCCTGCTGGTCTCCATGGGCAGCCTCGGCGACCGCATCGGCCGCAAGAAGCTGCTGCTCACCGGAGCCGTCGCCTTCGGTGCCGTCTCCGTGCTCAACGCCTACGCCACCAGCCCCGAGATGATGATCGTGGCCCGCGCCCTGCTCGGTGTCGCCGGCGCCACCCTCATGCCGTCCACCCTCGCCCTGATCCGCAACCTCTTCCACGACCCGCGCGAGCGCAGCCTCGCCATCGGCATCTGGGGCGCCATGGCCTCGGCCGGTGCCGCCGTGGGCCCGGTCGTCGGCGGATTCCTGCTGGAGCACTTCTGGTGGGGGTCGGTCTTCCTCATCAACCTGCCCGTCATGGCCGTCCTGGTCCTCGTCGGCGCCCGGCTCATCCCCGAGTCGAAGAACCCGAACCCGGGCCCCTGGGACCTGCCCAGCGTCGGCCTCTCGCTCGTCGGCATGATCGGCGTCGTCTACGCGGTCAAGGAGCTGGCCGCGCACGGCGTCACCCTCGACGTGGCCGCCGCCGCGCTGGTCGGCATCGGCGGCCTGACCTGGTTCGTCCGCCGCCAGCTCCGGCTGCCGGCCCCGCTCCTGGACATGCGCCTGTTCCGCAACCGCGGCTTCTCCGGTGCCGTCCTCGCCGACCTGCTGACCATCCTCGGCCTCTCCGGGCTGGTGTTCTTCCTGTCCCAGTTCTTCCAGCTGGTCCAGGGCCGCCAGCCGCTGGAGGCCGGGCTCGCCGAACTGCCCGCCGCTATCGGCGCGGTGACGGCCGGTCTGGTCGCGGGCAACGTCGCCCGCCGGTTCTCCGTGCGGTCCGTCGTCGCCGGCGGTCTCGCCGCCATCGGTCTCGCCCTCGCGGTGCTGACCACGCTCGGACAGACGACCGGCTACCCGCTGCTCGGCGCGAGCCTGCTCGTCGTCGGCGTCGGCGCGGGCTTCGCGTTCACCGTCACCGCCGACGTGATCCTCTCCAGCGTCCCCAAGGAGCAGGCCGGTGCCGCCTCCGCGGTCTCCGAGACGGCGTACGAGCTGGGCGCGGCCCTCGGTATCGCGGTGCTCGGCTCCATCGTCACCGGCGTCTACCGGAGCTTCACCACCCCGGCCGGCGTCCCGGCGGACACCGCCGCCGCGGCCCACGACTCGCTCGGCGGCGCCGTCGAGGCCTCCGCGGGCCTCGCCCCGGCCCAGGCCGGCGCGCTGGTCTCGGCCGCCCAGGACGCCTTCGTCGACGGGCTGCGCATGGCGGCCGGCGCCGGCGCGGCGGTCCTCCTCGCGACCGCGGTCGCGGCCTGGTTCCTGCTGCGCGGCCAGAAGCTGGCCGACGGCGTCGAGCACTGACGCCCACCAGTACGCGCGAAGGGCGCCCCCGATCCACGGGGGCGCCCTTTCGCGTTCGCGTGCGTGACGCGGCCGGCTCGGGCGTTACGCGGCTTCCTTCGCCTTGGTGGCGTACATGTCGACGTACTCCTGCCCCGACAGCCGCATGACCTCGGCCATGACCGAGTCCGTCACCGCCCGCAGCACGTACCGGTCGCGGTCCATGCCGTCGTAGCGGGAGAACTCCATCGGCTCGCCGAAGCGGACCGTCACCCGGCCCGGGCGCGGGAAGCCCGCACCGCCCGGCTGGACCTTGTCGGTGCCGATCATCGCGAACGGCACCACCGGTGCGCCCGTCATCAGGGTGAGCCGGGCGATGCCGGTGCGGCCCCGGTAGAGGCGGCCGTCGGGGGAGCGGGTGCCCTCCGGGTAGATCGAGAAGATCTTGCCCTCCTCCAGGACCCGGCGTCCGGTCATCAGCGCGGCCACACCGCCGCGGCCGCCGTCGCGGTCCACCGGGATCATGCCGACGCTGGTGAAGAACCAGGCCATCAGCCGGCCCTTGACGCCCTTGCCCGTCACGTACTCGTCCTTGCCGATGAAGAACACCTGGCGGTCCAGGCAGATCGGCATGATCATCGAGTCGATGAAGGTCAGGTGGTTGCCCGCGAGGATCACCGGCCCGGTGCCCGGGACGTTCTCGGCGCCCTCGACGCGTGGGCGGAACATGAGGCGCAGGACCGGACCGAGGGTGGCCTTCATGATCGCGAGACGGGACAACGGTTCCTCCGGTGTCGGGCGGGCGGCTCGTGCGGAGCCGACAAGTGCAGATCGCGACGATACTCGCGGGTCACGGCGCGTCGCACATCGGGTTCACGGAGTGGATACGCGGTGTTGACGTGTGTTTCCGCCATGTTCCCCGCAGGTCTGCCGTTCGTAGGGGGTCTTTGCCTAGCGTCGGGCCCGTAGTTGACAGGTGCGGGACATCACACGGGACATCACCATCGAAGGAGTGTTCATGACACAGCCCGAGCGCCGGACCCCGGCCCGACGAGCCGTCCTCGGAGCCGCCGGAGCAGCCGTCCTCGGCGGCTCGACCGTCCTCGCCGGAGGCACCGCGCAGGCCGTGCAGTCCGCCGTCGCCGCCGACACCGACCCGGGGGCCGGGACCGCGGGCCGGGGACACGGCTACCGCTCCCTGCCCGTCCCCACCGTCATCGCCCACCGCGGCGCCAGCGGCTACCGCCCCGAGCACACCCTCGGCTCCTACCAGCTCGCCCTCGACATGGGCGCCCACGTCGTCGAGCAGGACCTCGTCCCCACCAGGGACGGCCACCTGGTCTGCCGCCACGAGAACGACATCACCGGCACCACCGACGTGGCCGACCACCCGGAGTTCGCCGCCCGCCGCACGACCAAGACGATCGACGGCACCACCCTCACCGGCTGGTTCACCGAGGACTTCACGCTCGCCGAGCTCAAGACCCTCCGGGCCAAGGAGCGCATTCCGGCCACCCGCCAGGAGAACACGCTCTACGACGGCCGCTGGGCGGTCCCCACCTTCGAGGAGGTGCTGCGCTGGGCCGAGGAGGAGGGCCGCCGCCGCGGCCGCGAGGTATGGCTGCACGTCGAGACCAAGCACCCCACCTACTTCCGGTCCCTCGGCCTCGGCCTCGAGGAGCGGCTCGCCCGGCTCCTGCGCCGTCACGGCCGCCACCGCGCGCATTCCCCGGTCTTCCTCCAGTCCTTCGAGCCCAGCAGCATCCAGCGCCTGGCCCGCCTCGCGGACACCCCGCGCGTCGTGCTGCTCTCCGCCGCGGGCAGCCGCCCCTGGGACTTCGTCCAGGCCGGCGACCCGCGCACCGTCGCCGACCTCGTGAAGCCCGAGGGCCTGCGCTGGATCGCCTCGTACGCGCAGGGCATCGGCCCCACCCTCGACCTGATCCTGCCCCGCGACGCGAGCGGACGGCTCGGCGCCGAGACCACCCTGGTGCGCGACGCGCACGCGGAGGGCCTGATCCTCCACCCGTACACCCAGCGCAACGAGAACACCTTCCTGCCGGCCGAGTACCGGCGGGGCACCGACCCGCAGGCGTACGGCGACGCCTTCGGCGCCCTCCGGCGGTTCTTCGCGACCGGGATCGACGGGATCTTCTCCGACAACGCCGACACGGCGCTGCTCGCGGCAGCGGACTTCCGCGACCGCTGATCCCCGCCCGGGCCCGTCCCGATCGGTCCGCCGGACACCTCCCGTCGTCGCGCGGCCCGGCCCGTACCCCCGACCGGGTGGTTTACGGCCGGGCCCGCAACCGGGCCCGGACCGCCTCGCATCGTGCCGGGCATGACCTCCCGCGAAACCCTCCTCGCCACCCTCACGCCGCTGCTCGCCGCCGAGTCCCGGGCGGAGGCGCCGGCCGCCGGCGTCGAGGCCGGAGACCTCGAACAGGCCGTCTGGCTGCGGCTCCTGGAGCGCCTCCAGGAGGAGGGCGCCCCCGAGCGCCCCGCCGACTGGCTGCGCCGCGCCGTACGGACCGAGGCCCGCCGCGCCCGCCGGGCGCGCCTCCGCGAACGGCCCTACCACGACGAACCGGCCCACGAGGCCGGACGGTCGCCCGAGAGCCACGCCCTCGTCGCCGAGCGCCGCCGCGCCCTGCGCGCCGCCGTCCGCCGCACGCCCGGCCACTGCCCGCGGCTGCTCACCGCGATGCTCCATCCCGGCGACCCCACCTACCGGGAAATCGCAGGGGCGTTGGGTATCTCACAGGGGAGTCTGGGGCCGATGCGTTCCCGTTGCCTGGGATGCCTGCGCAGAATGCTGGCTGCGGAGGTTCCCGGCGCGGGCGCGCGGGGAAGGGTGCCGTAGACCCACGGCGGACCAGATGAGCGGGAGGCATGCGCACATGGGCATGAGCGTGACCATCTCAGCGGCGGACGCGACGCAGGACGCGGAGAGCATCCTGAAGCTGCAGTACCTCTGCTACCAGCGCGAGGCCGAGATCTACCAGGACTGGTCGATCGAGCCGCTGACCCAGTCGCTGGACGCCCTGCGCGCCGAACTCACCGAGGGCCGCGCCTTCGTCGCCCGCCTCGGCGACGAGATCGTCGCCTCCGTCCGCGGCCGGCTCGACGAGGACGGCACCGTACGCATCGCCAAGCTCATCGTCCACCCGCGCATGCAGCGCCACGGCATCGGCGGCCGTCTCCTCGACGCCATCGAGGGCCACTACGCGGCCGAGCCGGCCCCGGCCGCCAAGCGCTTCCAGCTCTTCACCGGCCACCGCAGCGAGGGCAACCTGCGGCTCTACCGCAGCAAGGGCTACGCGCAGGTCGCCACCCACGAGGTGGGCCCGAAGCTCACCCTGGTCACCCTGGAGAAGGCCGCCTAGGGCTCCGCTCCGGCCGCCCCGCCCCCTCCCGGCCGGCTGTCTTCGTCCGGTCCGACCGTCCAGTCCCGTCCCTTCGGACTGTCCCGTCCCGTCGGCCCGCCCTCTCAGGCGGGCCGCATCGCCGCCCGGTAGCGGGACGGGGCGATCCCGAACCGCTCGGTGAACGCCTGCCGCAGCGCCTCCGCGCTGCCGAAGCCGCAACGCGCCGCGACCCCGGCCATCGGCAGCGTCGTCGAGGCGAGCAGCTGCGCGGCGGCCTCCGTACGGGCCTGCCGCACATAGCGGCCCGGTGAGAGGCCCAGCTGCTCCGTGAAGAGACGGCTCAGATGGCGGGGCGTCACGCCCGCCCGGGCGGCGAGCGCCGGGGTGCTCAGGTCGCCGTCCGGACGGGCCGCGATGTGCTCGACCAGCCCCCGGAGCATGTCGTCACGGGCCGGCGGAGTCGCGGTGAACAGGCTCATCTGTGCCTGGTTCCCCGGCCGTTGCAGATAGACCACGAGGTCCCGGGCGACCTGGCGGGCCAGTTCCGGACCGTGGTCCTCCTCGACGAAGGCGAGCGTGAGGTCCAGCGCGCTGGTCACCCCCGCCGCCGTGTAGACGTGCCCGTCGCGGACGTAGATGGGGGCCGGGTCCACCACGACCTCCGGATGCCGCTCGGCGAGCTGCCGTGCGAACCGCCAGTGGGTGGTCGCCCGCCGGCCGTCGAGCAGCCCCGCGGCGGCCAGCACTCCCGCGCCCGTGCACACCGACGCCACCCTCCGGCTCTCCCGCGCCAGCCGCCTCACGTGCCCGACGAGCCGGGTGTCCGCCGCCGCCCGCTCGAAGCCGGTACCGCCCGAGACGATCAGGGTGTCCAGAGGGCCGGTCAGCCGTTCGAGCGACCGCTCGCTGCCGAGGACGAGGCCCGAGCCGCAGACCATCGGCCCGCCGCCCGGACCCGCCAGGAGCACCCGGTACGGGACCGCGGGCGCGCCGATCCCGTTGGCCATGGCCAGGGTCGTGGTCACGCACGCGATGTCCAACAGCTCGGCCGCCTCGTACCCGACCACCACCATGAGCCGCTCCGCCATGCGCCCGACCCTATGCCGGAAGGACGGCTACCCCAAGGGAACGGACACCGGGCCGCACATCGCTGTCCGGCGGACCGCCCGCCGCGGACAGTGGTCCCACCGCACCCACCCGCACGGCCGCGCTCGTCCAGTCGCCGCCGCACCGCCCACAGGCACGCTCCCGGGAGGCACCCGATGCCCACGCTCGCGCACCGCTGGCCCACGCTGATCGCCCTGGCGCTCGCGGCCCTCACCTTCCTCGACGGAATGCCCGCGCCCGGGTTCCTGGCCGCGGTCCTCGCCGCGATGCCGCTGTTCTACCTGCTCTTCGGCGCACTCCGCGGCGAACTGCGGCCCCCGCGCGTCCTTGCCGTGCAGCTCGCCGGTCTCGCCGGCTTCGCCGCCGTCGCCCTCCTGGCCGTGACCGTGGACGGCACCCTCGCGCTGCTGGTCCTGGCCGCCGGCTGGCTCGGCCACGCCGTGTGGGACGCCGTGCACTTCCGGAAGGCCCGGGTCGCCCCCCGGCAGTGGTCGGAATGGTGCGGCGTCTTCGACGCCTGCGGCGCCCTCGCCCTCGTCCTGGCCGCGCTTTAGGCCGGTCCGGCGTACCGGGGCCGGGGTCGGGGCACGCGGCTCAGGGTCCGGCGGCTCAGGGCCGGATCCGGCCGGATCAGGCCGTGCGGGAGCGCCGCAGCCACCAGATGCCGGTCAGCGGCAGCAGCACCGGGATGAAGACATAGCCGTACCCGTACTGGGACCAGACCGTCGTGTCCGGGAACGCCGAGGGTTCGAGCAGCGTCCACGTCCCGACGACCAGGACGCCCGCGAGCTCGGCGGCGCAGCACACCAGCGCCGCCCTGCGGGCCGTCTCGCCGCCCCGTACCAGCGTGTACGTGATGAAGGCGTAGACGACGGCGGCCACCGCCGAGAGGCTGTAGGCCAGCGGCGCCCGGTCGAACTCGGTCGCGATCTGGAACGCCGAGCGCGAGACCGCGCCCACCGACATCACGCCGTAGAGCCAGACCACGAGCAGGCCCGGGCCCTTCACCAGACGGCCGGACCGGGGGCTCCCGGGTTCGGTCCCCGTCCCGCTCCCGGTCCCGCTTCCGGCCTCGCGATCGGTCGCGGTCATGGTCAGCCCACCGTCCAGATGTCGAAGAGACGCACTTCCAGCACCGCGAGCACCACGGCGCCCGCCGCCACCGTCGCCGAGCCCCACTTGCTGCGCTCGGTCAGCGACAGCAGCCCGGCCGCGGGCACCGCGCACAGCGCGCCCAGCAGATAGGCGACGAAGATCGTGGTGCCCTCCTCCGCCTTCTCGCCGCGGACCAGCTGCACGATGCCGACCACCAGCTGCACGAGGGCCAGGAAGGTCACCACGGCCATGCCGATGAAGTGCCAGTCCTTGGTGGACTGGTTCCGGTAGGCGGCGAATCCGCACCAGGCGGCGAGGGCGAGCGCGGCCACCGAGACTGCGACCGTCAGGGCGTCAAGCATGCGCCCGAGGGTATTACGGGCCGAATGGCCCGATGCGCGCGGCCCCCGCCCCGCGCACCGTGGCCTTGGCCACAGCCGACGACCGGGACGCGCCGCGCTCCACCCCGTCCGGGGCCGCTGCCTCCCGGGTTCCGGGCCGCGCGGGCCGCCCCGGACTGTCCGCATGGCGTCTCAGTGATGTCCGCTATTCGGACAGCCGCCTTTCGTTCGCACGTTTGCATGCTTTACTTGCAGCCATGACCACGACGAGCAGCCGCACCCTTGCGACCGAGGCGAACCAGACGCCCGGTGCTCGTTGTACGTGTCGAATGTGCGCCAACTGAGGGCCCCCGCCAGAGCCTCGCGCCCCGAAGCGAGACCCCGACGGCCGAGCCGTTCCGCGCCTTCCCCGCGCCGGACCGAGCACGCCCCGCGCACGCGCTGCCTCCCGGCCCACCGCCGCGACCAGCCGCCCTGCGCCTGACTGTCCGACAGACGAATGCCGTGCACGGCGGACCCATGCGCCGCGCACTCGACAGTGACGGAAACCCTGTGATCACCACTTCGGGCCTGACCAAGGTCTACGAGTCGCGAGGCCGCCAGGTCACCGCTCTGGACGGCGTCGACCTCCACGTTCGCGAAGGCGAGGTCTTCGGCGTGATCGGCCAGAGCGGCGCCGGCAAGTCCTCGCTCATCCGCTGCGTCAACCTCCTGGAGCGCCCCACCTCCGGCACCGTGACCGTCGACGGCGTCGACCTCACCGCCCTCGCCGGGAAGGGCCGGCGCGCCGGCCGGGACCTGCGCCGCGCCCGCAGCAGCATCGGCATGGTCTTCCAGCACTTCAACCTGCTGTCCTCGCGCACCGTCAAGGACAACATCGAGCTCCCCCTGGAGATCCTCGGCGTCTCCGCCGCCGAACGCTCCCGCCGCGCCCTCGAACTCCTCGACCTCGTCGGCCTCGCCGACAAGGCCAAGGCCTACCCCGGGCAGCTGTCCGGCGGCCAGAAGCAGCGCGTCGGCATCGCCCGCGCCCTCGCCGGCAAGCCCAAGGTCCTGCTCTCCGACGAGGCCACCAGCGCCCTCGACCCGGAGACCACCCGCTCCATCCTCCAGCTGCTGCGCGACCTCAACCAGCAGCTCGGCCTCACCGTCCTCCTCATCACCCACGAGATGGACGTCGTCAAGACCATCTGCGACTCCGCCGCCCTCATGCAGCACGGCCGCGTCGTCGAGTCCGGCACCGTCGGCGAACTGCTCGCCACGCCCGGCTCCCAGCTCGCCGCCGAGCTCTTCCCGGTCAGCGGCGCCGCCACCGCGCCCGGCCGCACGGTCGTGGACGTCACCTTCCACGGCGAGACCGCCACCCAGCCGGTGATCTCCCAGCTCTCCCGTACGTACAACATCGACATCTCGATCCTCGGCGCCGCCATGGACACCGTCGGCGACCGGCAGATCGGCCGCATGCGCATCGAACTCCCCGGCAGCTACGAGGAGAACGTCGTCCCGGTCGGCTTCCTGCGCGAGCAGGGCCTCCAGGTCGAGGTCGTCGAACAGCAGGACCGGCCCGTGCCCGCCCAGGCGCCCGCGCTGGTGAAGGAAGGTGCCAAGTGACCTGGTCCGAGATGCAGCCCCTGCTCGAGCAGGGCACCGTCGACACCCTCTACATGGTCCTGTGGGCCACCGTCGTCACCGTGCTCGGCGGACTCCCGCTCGGCATCCTCCTCGTCCTCACCGACAAGGGCGGACTGCTGCAGAACCGGCCGGTGAACAAGGTCGTCGGCGCGATCGTGAACGTGGGCCGCTCGCTGCCCTTCATCATCCTGCTGATCGCCCTCATCCCCTTCACCACCTTCGTCGTCGGCACCTTCATCGGCCCGACCGCGATGATCGTGCCGCTCGCCATCGGCGCCATCCCGTTCTTCGCCCGGCTCGTCGAGACCGCGATCCGCGAGGTCGACCACGGCCTCGTCGAAGCCGTCCAGGCCATGGGCGGCGGCATTCCCACCATCGTCCGCAAGGTGCTGCTCCCGCAGGCCCTGCCCTCCCTGGTCTCCGCCGTCACCACCACCGTCATCGTGCTCATCGGCTACTCCGCCATGGCGGGCGCGGTCGGCGGCGAAGGCCTCGGCTCCAAGGCCGTCACCTATGGCTACCAGCGCTTCGACACCACCTTCATGCTCGTCACCGTCGTCGTCCTGGTCGTGATCGTGACCGTCGTCCAGCTCATCGGCGACGGCATCGTCCGCCTGCTCGCCCGCCGCGGCCGCACCGCGTGACGGCCCCGCCCGACGGCCCCGCCTGACGGCACCTCAGACTTCGCAACCCGAAGAAGAGCCCGGACTTGTTGTCCAGGCGAACACACCGCTCCACCGGAAAGAGGCACTCTTCGTGCGCAACAACATCAAGCTCACCGCGGGCATCGCCGCCACCGCCGCACTCGCCCTCGGCCTCACCGCCTGCGGCACCTCGTCCGACCCGTCCTCCGCCAAGGACCAGGCCGGCTCCGCCGACAAGCCGCTCGTCGTCGCCGCGTCCCCGACGCCGCACGCCGACATCCTCAACTACGTCAAGGACAAGCTCGCCGCGAAGGAGGGCCTGAAGCTGGAGGTGAAGGAGTTCACGGACTACGTCCTGCCGAACACCGCCACCGAGACCGGCCAGGTCGACGCCAACTTCTTCCAGCACAAGCCGTACCTCGACGACTTCAACAAGAAGAACAACACCCACATCGTCCCGGTGGTCAACGTCCACCTCGAGCCGCTCGGCCTCTACTCCAAGAGCCTGAAGTCGGTGAAGGACATCAAGGCCGGCCAGACCATCGCCGTCCCCAACGACACAACCAACGAGGGCCGCGCCCTCCACCTGCTCGCCGACAACGGCCTCATCACCCTCAAGGCGGGCGTCGGCACCGACGCCAAGCTCTCCGACATCACCGACAAGAAGGGCCTGGAGTTCAAGGAGCTGGAGGCCGCCACGGTGCCCCGCGCCCTGAACGACGTCGACGCCGCCGTCATCAACGGCAACTACGCCATCGAGGCCAAGCTGGAGCCCGCCAAGGACGCCCTCGTCCTGGAGAAGGCGGAGGGCAACCCCTACGCCAACTTCCTCGCGGTGAAGGAGGGCAACGAGAAGGACGCCCGCGTGCAGAAGCTCGTGAAGCTCCTCAACTCGCCCGAGGTGAAGAAGTACATCGAGGACACCTACAAGGGATCGGTCATCCCGGCCTTCGGCGCCCCCGCCAAGTAGCCGTCGGACCACGGTCCTTCCCGTCCGAAGGCCCCGCGCGCCCCGTCCGGCGCCCGGGGCCTTCGGGCTGACCCGCGCATGCGCGGCGGCCACCGCATGCTGCATGCTGTGCGTTCACGGTCTTCACGTATGGAGTTGCGCATGACTACGACCTTCCCGTCCATCTCCATCAGCACGGACCGGTTGGTGCTGCGCCCGTACGAAGAGGCCGACATCCCCGCGTTCACGGAGATGATGAACGACGAGCTCGTGGTCGCCTGGACCTCCGTCCCGCACCCGTACACACACGCGAACGCCGAGGAATGGGTGCGCAGGATCGCTCCTGCGGAACGGGCCGAGGGCCGCGGCATCGTCTTCGCCGTCACCGAGTTCCTCACCCAGCGCCTCGTCGGCACCGTCCACCTCCACGGCACCAACTGGCGCACCCGCGCCACCGAGGTCGCCTACGTCACCGCGCCCTGGGCCCGCGGCGAGGGATACGCCACCGAATCCGTCCTCGCCGTCGCCCAGTGGCTCTTCGGCGACCGCGGCTTCGAACGCCTCGAACTGCGCACCGCCGCCGACAACACCGCCTCCCAGCAGGTCGCCCAGAAGATCGGCTGCATCAGCGAGGGCGTGCTCCGCAACGCCTGGATAGCGCGCAGCCAGACCGAGACCGGCGAGTGGGCCGAGTTCCGCACCGACCTCATCGTCTGGAGCCTCCTCCCCGAGGACCTCGACGGCGTCGCCGACCAGATGGCCGAGGCCGGACTCTCCACCTACGCCGACTGGAGCTGACCGCACGGGTAGGCTCGGCACCGCCCCGACCTGCACACACTCCCAGGGAGACAGACACACATGGCCGACCGGGTCACGGTGATCGGCTGGGACGGCTCGCCCCTCACCGCGGCGGCCCGGTCCGCGCTCGCCGCCGCCACCCTGGTGGCCGGCGCCGCCCACCACCTCGCCCTCCCCGAGGTTCCGGCCCGCGCCGAACGCGTCCGCCTCGGCAGCGTCGACCTCGCCGCCCGCCGGATCGCCGGCCACCGCGGCACCGCCGTCGTCCTGGCCGACGGAGACCCCGGGTTCTTCGGCGTCGTCCGCGCCCTGCGCGCCCCCGAACACGGCCTCGAGGTCGAGGTCGTCCCCGCCGTCTCCTCCGTCGCCGCCGCCTTCGCCCGCGCCGGCATGCCCTGGGACGACGCCCGGATCGTCGTCGCCCACCAGCGCACCCTGCGCCGCGCCGTCAACGTCTGCCGCGCCCATCCCAAGGTCGCCGTCCTCACCTCGCCCGGCGCCGGCCCCGCCGAACTCGCCCTGCTCCTCGACGGGATCCACCGCACGTTCGTCATCTGCGAGGAACTCGGCACCGCACGCGAACAGGTCACCGTCGTCACCTCCGACAAGGCAGCCGACCACGCCTGGCGCGACCCGAACGTCGTCCTGGTCATCGGCGGCATCGGCGCCGGCACCACGGGCGGCTGGCTCATGGGCCACGACACCCCCGCCACCCGCGGCTGGGCCCTGCCCGCCGACGACACCGGCGGCCACGCCGGCCAGGACGCCACCCTGCGCGCCGCCCAGCTCGCCCGCCTCGGCCCCCGCGAAGGCGACCTCGTCTGGGACATCGGCTGCGCCGGCGGCGCCTTCTCCGTGGACGCCGCCCGCTTCGGGGCCGCCGTCATCGCCGTCGACGCCGACCCCGACGCCTGCGCCCGCACCGAGGCCGCCGCCCGCGCCGCCGGCGTCCAGCTCCAGACCGTGCCCGGCTGCGCCCCGCACGTCCTGGAACGCCTGCCCGAACCCGATGTCGTACGGATCGGGGGCGGGGGAGTCCCGGTCGTCACCGCCTGCAGTGACCGCAGGCCCGAACGGATCGTCGCGCACGCCGCCACCCGCGACGAGGCCGAGGCCATCGGCGCGGCCCTGACCGACGGCGGCTACCAGGTCGAATGCGCCCTGTTGCAGACCGTCGGGCTCGACCCCGCGGACTGGACGGAACGGGACCGTTCCGTGGTCTTCCTGCTGTCCGGCCGCCGGGCCTGAGCAGCCCCACCCGTGATCGCGCCGCCCGCCGGGCGGGGTAGGCTGGCCGATTGTTGTACCGCACCGGGACGTTCGGTGGTTTGTTCGCCAATGTCCGGAAGTAGCGGCCCCATTGGGCCGCTGATGTGGTACGGAGCAATGGGGGGGCGGCGCGACGTGGCGCAGTCCACAGCGAACCGTGGCGGATCCGCCTGCCAGGATGGCCGAAGGCCGCGACAATGCATGGGTGTCAGCGCGTCCTTCGTGCCGCGCGGCGCGCGAGCTCGTTCTTGTTGACGGGCGAAGGTCTGAAGGAGCACAACCGATGGGCGAGGGGTACGCAGCATGACGGACACCGGCCAGGTCCCCGGCGAGGGGCTGCCGGAGAACGCAGGCATGGTCGAGCAGCCGGGCATCCCCGCGCCGGGCGCGTACACCTTCCTGGACCCCTCCGAGCACGCAGCCGAGGAAGACGACCTGCTCCTGATGCCGGGCGCCCAGGGCGCCTGGAGCGAGCACCAGCCGGGCGTCGTGCCCGCGCCGCCGGTCGCCGTGCCGGCTCCGGCCGTGGACCCGCTGACCGCTCCCATCGAACAGGTCACCGCGACCCCGCCGCAGGGCGTGCCGGTGCCCCAGCACGCCACCCCGGCGCACGGTGTTCCGCACGAGCCCGTCGTCGACCACGGCTACGAGCCCGGCATCCTCGACACCGGCGCCCACGAGGCGGCCGGCCGCGACTCCGGCTCCGTCGACCTGAGCGCGGTCCGCATGCCCGGCCCCGTCACCGCGCCGACCCCGCCGCCCGCCCGCCGCCCGCTGCACATGGGTCCGCCCCTCCCCGACGCCACCGGTGGCGTGGTGCGCTCGCTCGCCGACCGCGGCCCGGCCGCCGCCCCGGTCCCGCAGCCCGCTCCGGTCGCCGCGACCGCGCCCGCCCCGATGCCGGTCCGCACCCCGGGCCCGCCCACCACGGGGCCCGAGTACCTGGACGTGCCGCCGCAGGACCGCCAGACCGCCCCGCAGGGGGCCGTGCCGTGGACCGCGCAGCCGCAGGAGCAGCAGGCCCAGGCTCCGGCCCCCGCAGAAACGGTCCCGCCGGTCGCGCAGTTCGTCCCGGTCGAGGGTTCCCTCCCGACCGCCCCGCACCTGGCCCCGACCGCGGTGCCCGACCCGGCGGCACCGCAGGAGCAGCCGGCGGTGGCGGAGCCCGTCGCGGCCGCCGCCAATGCGGTGGCGGGGGAGTTCCCGGCCCAGGCCGAGACCCCGACCGAGGCTCCGGCTCAGGCTCCGGCCGAGGACCCGCAGCAGTCGCCCGCCCAGGTCGTCGTCGAGGTGCCGGCCGCTCAGGAGCCCGTGGCCGAAGAGGTCGCGGCCGCCGAGCCGGCCGCTCAGGAGGCCGCTCCGCAGGAGGCCGTCGCTTCCGAGCTCGCCCCCGAGGAGGCTGTCGCTGCGGAGCACGCTCTTCAGGAGGCCGTTGCTCCCGAGCCGGCCCTCCCGGAGGGCGTTGCTCCGGACGCCGTCGTTCCGGATGCCGTCGTTCCGGACGCCGCCGCCGAGGAAGTCGTCGCCCAGGAAGCCGTCGTCATGGAGGCCCCGGCTCCGGTGCCCGCCCCCCGCGAGGCCGAGGCGGAAGCCCAGGCCCCGGCCGAGGAGCCGCAGCCGGCCGCCGCCGAGGTCCCGGCCGAGGCTCCCGCCGAGGTAGAGGTGCCGGCCGAGGCCGCCGCTGTCGACGCCGCTCCCGTCGAGGCCGTCGTCGCCGAGCCCGCGCCCGCGGCCGAGGCAGTGGCTGCCGAGGCCCCGGTGGCGGAGCCCGCGGTCACCGAGGCCCCGGTGGCGGACCCCGCCGTCGCCGAGCCGGCTGTAGCCGAGCCCGCGGCCGTCGCCGAGCCGGCCGTCGTCGAGCCCGCGGTCGCCGAGGCCCCGGTCGCCGAAGGCGCGTCCGAAGAGCCCGCGCCCGCCCCGGAGGACCCGGCGGCGGCTGTTCCGGCCCCGGTCGAGGTCGTCGCCGAGGAGATCCCGGTCGTCCCGGACGACATCGCGGAGTCGCAGCCGGAAGCGGCCGCCGAGGCGCCCGAGGCAGCCCAGGCACCCGCGGCCGAGGAGCCCCAGCTCCAGGACGGGCCCGAGGAGCCCCGGCCGGACGCGCCGCAGGCCGCCGAGCAGCCCGCCGAAGACGCTTCGGCCGAGGGACCGGCCGAGGTCCCGGCCGCCGAGGAAGAGGCGCGGGACCGCGCCCCGGGCTACGACGAGGCCGAGCGCGAGGCGGTCCTCCGCGTCATGCGCGAGCGCCGCGACATCCGCAACGGCTTCCGCTCCGACCCGATCCCGCACGAGGTCCTCCTCCGCGTCCTGGAGGCGGCCCACACGGCACCGTCCGTCGGCCACTCGCAGCCCTGGGACTTTGTCGTCATCCGCTCCGCCGAGACCCGCCGGACCATGCACGAGCTGGCCCAGCGGCAGCGCGAGGCGTACGCCAAGTCCCTGCCCAAGGGCCGGGCGAAGCAGTTCAAGGAACTGAAGATCGAGGCCATCCTCGACACCCCGGTCAACATCGTCGTGACCGCCGACCCGACCCGCGGCGGCCGGCACACCCTCGGCCGCTACACGCAGCCGCAGATGGCCCCGTACTCCTCCGCGCTCGCCGTCGAGAACCTGTGGCTCGCCGCCCGGGCCGAGGGCCTCGGCGTCGGCTGGGTGAGCTTCTTCGACGAGCGCGAGATGGTCCGCGCGCTCGGCCTGCCCGACCACCTCGAAGTGGTCGCGTACCTCTGCGTCGGCTACGTCGACGAGTTCCCCGAGGAGCCCGAGCTGATGCAGGCGGGCTGGTCCAAGCGCCGCCCGCTGTCCTGGGTCGTCCACGAGGAGACGTACGGCCGCCGTGCCCTGCCCGGCGAGGAGCCGCACGACCTGCTCCAGGAGACCGTCGCCAACATCCGCCCGCTGGACGCCAAGGCGCTCGGCGAGGCGTGGGAGCGCCAGAAGCGCATGACCAAGCCCGCCGGGGCGCTGGGCATGCTGGAGATCATCTCCGCGCAGCTCTGCGGCCTCTCGCGGGTCTGCCCGCCGCCGATCCCGGAGCCCGCCGCCGTCGCGATCTTCGCCGGCGACCACGGCGTGCACGCCCAGGGCGTCACCGCCTGGCCGCAGGAGGTGACGGGCCAGATGGTCGCGAACTTCCTCGGCGGCGGCGCGGTCTGCAACGCGTTCGCGAACCAGGTGGGCGCCGAGGTCTGCGTCATCGACGTCGGCGTGGCCTCCGACCTGCCCTCCACGCCCGGTCTCCTCCCGCGCAAGGTCCGCCCGGGCACGGCCGACTTCACCATCGGCCAGGCGATGACCCGCGAGGAGGCGGTCGCCGCCATCGAGGTGGGCATCGAGACCGCCCGCGACCTCGTGGCCGCCGGCAACAAGGCGCTGCTCACCGGCGAGATGGGCATCGCGAACACCACCGCGTCCGCAGCCCTCATCTCGGTCTACACCGGCGTGGACCCGGCCGAGGTCACCGGCCGCGGCACCGGCATCAACGACGAGATGCACGCGCGCAAGGTGGACGTGGTCCGGCGCGCGCTCGACCTCCACAAGCCGGACCCGGCGGACCCGATCGGCGTCCTCGCGGCCCTCGGCGGCCTGGAGCACGCGGCGCTCGTCGGCCTGATCCTGGGCGCGGCCTCGCTCCGTACCCCGGTCATCCTGGACGGCGTCTCCACCGGCGCGGCGGCGCTCGTGGCCCGGGCCATCGCGCCCGAGTCCCTCGCGGCCTGCATCGCCGGCCACCGCAGCGCCGAGCCGGGCCACGTCGCGGCCCTCAACAAGCTGGGCCTGCGCCCGCTCGTCGACCTGGACCTCCGCCTCGGCGAGGGCACCGGCGCCCTCCTCGCCCTCCCGGTGGTCCAGAGCGCCGCCCGCGCGATGCACGAGGTGGCGACCTTCGACTCCGCGGGCGTCACGGAGAAGTAGCCAGAACCCGCGACACGTCCCCTGCGCCCCACCGGCGGGAGCGGGGGACGTGGAGGGCCCCGCGTTCGGCACGTGCAGCGTGATGTGGGGCGCGGAACAAGGACGTTCAGCAACGTGGCGCCAGATCCGCGCCGTGAATCATCCAGTCCCGAACGCGGGGCCCGGAACGTGCCCCACCCACCCGACCGACGGCGCTCGGCCAAGGGGACATCCGTCACACAGTGAAACCCGCAGGCCACCGATATCGTGAGGTGCGCCAAGCACCGCCTCCAGAGGAGCCGCCCGCACCATGGCCGAGCACGCCGACCACGCCGAGCACCCCGCCTACCCCGTCGGACTCCGCCTCGCCGGCCGCCGCGTCGTCGTGTTCGGCGGTGGCCAGGTGGCGCAGCGCCGTCTTCCCGCCCTGATCGCGGCGGGCGCCGACATCACCCTGATCTCGCCCTCCGCGACGCCTTCCGTCGACGCGATGGCCGAGTCGGGCGAGATCACCTGGATCAAGCGCCGCTACCAGGAGGGCGACCTGGCCGACGCCTGGTACGCCCTGGTCGCCACCACGGACCCGGCGGCGAACGCCGCCATCTCCGCCGAGGCCGAGCGCACGCGGACCTGGTGCGTCCGCTCCGACGACGCCGAGGCGGCCACCGCCTGGACCCCGGCCACCGGCCACAGCGAGGGCGTCACGGTCGCTGTCCTCACCGGTCACGACCCGCGCCGCTCGGCAGCGGTCCGGGACGCGGTCGTCGAGGGCCTGCGCGACGGCTCCCTCGCGGCGCCCGCCCGCCGCGCCCGCACCCCGTTCGTCGCCCTGGTCGGCGGCGGCCCGGGCGACCCCGACCTGATCACGGTCCGCGGCCGCCGGCTCCTCGCGGAGGCGGACGTGGTGATCGCCGACCGCCTCGGCCCGCGCGACCTGCTCAGCGAGCTGCCCCCGCACGTCGAGGTGATCGACGCGGCGAAGATCCCGTACGGCCGGTTCATGGCCCAGGAGGCCATCAACAACGCCCTGATCGAGCACGCCAAGCAGGGCAGGTCCGTCGTCCGCCTCAAGGGCGGCGACCCGTTCGTCTTCGGCCGCGGCATGGAGGAGGCCCAGGCGCTCGCCGCCGAGGGCATCGCCTGCACGGTCGTCCCGGGCATCTCCAGCTCGATCTCGGTCCCGGGGGCCGCCGGCATCCCGGTCACGCACCGCGGCGTCGCCCACGAGTTCACCGTCGTCAGCGGCCATGTGGCGCCCGACGACCCGCGCTCCCTCGTCGACTGGGCGTCCCTCGCCAAGCTCACGGGCACGCTGGTGATCCTCATGGGCGTCGACAAGATCGGCAAGATCGCCGAGGCGCTGATCGCCCACGGCAAGTCGCCCGACACCCCGCTGGCCCTGGTCCAGGAGGGCACCACGGCGACCCAGCGCCGCGTGGACGCCACGCTCGCGACGGTGGCGGAGACGGTGAAGGCCCAGGAGGTCCGCCCGCCGGCCGTGATCGTCATCGGCGACGTGGTGAACGAGGGCCCGGACAAGCCGCTCGCCTAGAACCCCCGGGCCCCTACAGGGCCCCGCACGCATTGGCACCACCCCCAGGACAAGGCAGTATCACCCCGTGGCCGAACTCATCACGATCGACGACCCCGACGACCCGCGTCTGCACGACTACACCGGACTGACCGACGTCGAGCTCCGGCGCAGACGGGAACCGGCCGAGGGGCTGTTCATCGCCGAGGGCGAGAAGGTGATCCGCCGGGCCAGGCAGGCGGGTTACGAGATGCGCTCCATGCTGCTCTCCGCCAAGTGGGTGGACGTGATGCGCGACGTCATCGACGAGGTCCCGGCGCCCGTGTACGCGGTGCAGCCGGACCTCGCCGAGCGGGTCACCGGCTACCACGTCCACCGGGGCGCGCTGGCCTCGATGCAGCGCAAGCCGCTCCCGACGGCGACGGACCTCCTCTCCTCCGCCCGCCGGGTGGCCGTGATGGAGTCGGTGAACGACCACACCAACATCGGCGCGATCTTCCGCAGCGCCGCCGCGCTCGGCATGGACGCGGTGCTCCTGTCCCCGGACTGCGCGGACCCGCTGTACCGCCGTTCGGTGAAGGTCTCCATGGGCGCGGTCTTCTCCGTCCCGTACGCCCGTCTCGACACCTGGCCGCGCGGCCTGGAGGCGGTACGGGAGGCGGGCTTCAAGCTGCTGGCGCTGACGCCGGCGGACCGGGCGGCGTCGATCGACGAGGCCGCGCCGCACAAGCTGGACCGGGTGGCCCTGATGCTCGGTGCCGAGGGCGAGGGCCTGTCGACGCAGGCGCTGCGGGCCGCGGACGAGTGGGTGCGCATCCCGATGGCGCACGGCGTGGACTCGCTGAACGTCGGCGCCGCGGCGGCGGTAGCGTTCTACGCGGTGACGAGCGGCCGCCCGCAGCCGTAGCGGGGCGCCTGCAGCCGTAGCCGGGTGCCCGCAGCGCTAGCCGGCCGCCCGCAGCTGTAGCCGGGTGCCCGCAGCGCTAGGGCCTGTCCGGCCGCCCGCAGCGCTGACCCGACCACCTGCTCAAGCGGGCAAGGTCCGCAGCCCCGGCCGTCCCCGGCTATCCCTTACCCCTGGAGCGCCTGCGCCGCCGCGATGCCGAGTGCGACGACGAGCGTGACGACCACGAAGACGAAGAGCCGCTGACGCAGCAGCCTGGGGTTGGCGGGCCGCCGTCCGGTGGACGTGGAGCGGGCCCCGGACCGGGTGCCCGGCCGTGTGCCGGTGCGGGACTGCGCCGCGCGCGAGCCCCCGCCCGTACGGGACGAGGACGGCCGGGAGGCGGAGGGCCGCGACGCGGCGGAACGGGAGCCGCCCGGACGGCCCTGCCCGCCCGTGGGCCGGTCCGCGACCGGCTGCCGTTCGCCGCCCTGCTCGCCGCCCCGCTCCGTGGAGCGGTCCGACGGCCGGTCCACGGCCCGCTCCGTCGTGCGCTCGGTCGTCCGTTCCGTGTACCGCTCGGTGGGCCGCACGGCGCCGCGCTCCTCGACGCGCTCCCGCGGGCCGGGCGGCCGGGCGGCGGCGGGCAGGCCCTGGGCCTCCCGCGCCGCGATCTCCTTCAGCCGCATGGACAGCTGGAGGGTGCTGGGCCGCTCCTCCGGGTCCTTCGCGAGGCAGGCGCGGACGAGCGGGGCGAGGGAGTCCGGGACGCCGTGCAGAAGCGGCTCCTCGTGCACGACCCGGTAGAGCATGACCTCCGAGCTGCCGTGCCCGAAGGGGGAGTCGCCCATCGCCGCGTACGCGAGGGTGGCGCCGAGCGAGAAGACGTCGGTGGCGGGCGTGACGACCGCGCCCCGGACCTGCTCGGGCGCGAGGAAGCCGGGGGAGCCGACGGCGGTGCCGACGTGGGTGAGGGTGCTGGCGCCGGTGGCCCAGGCGATCCCGAAGTCGATGATCCGGGGGCCCTTGGGGGAGAGCAGGATGTTCGACGGCTTCAGGTCGCGGTGGACGACCCCGGCCTCGTGCACGGCGACGAGCCCTTCCGACAGGGCGGCGCCGATCGCCGCCACGTCGGAGGCCCGCAGCGGACCCTCCTCGGCGACCCGGTCGTGCAGGGAGGGGCCGGGCACGTACTGGGTGGCGAACCAGGGCCGCTCGGCCTCCAGGTCCGCGGCGACGAGGCGGGCGGTGCAGCCGCCGCGGATCCGCCGGGCGGCGGACACCTCGCGCGCGAACCGGGAGCGGAACTCCTGGTCCTCGGCCAGGTCGGGCCTGATCACCTTGAGTGCCACGCGCTGCCCGCGCCGGTCGGAGCCGAGGTACACGACCCCCATACCGCCGGCGCCCAGCCTGCGGTGCAGCCGGAACGACCCGACGATCCGCGGGTCCTCGCGCCGGAGCCGCATCATCGCCATGTCCGTCCCCTCGTCCGTTCGACGTGGCACAGCTTACGTAGCCCCGCCCCGGCGTGCTCACAGGCCGCGCCCTCATGGCCGCATCGATTGTCAGTGCTGAGGGGGACACTTGAGGAGGGGTCAGTCGCGCCACTCGCCAACACTCCCTCATATCAAGGAGGTTGGGATTCCGCCGTGCCGACACCCCGGCCGTCCGCGCCAAACGTGAGCGACGTCACGCACCGTCTCCGGGGGCCGGCCTCCGGCCACCCGTTCGCCCTCCGGCCGCTCCGCGGCCATCTCCCGTTCGCCTTCCCCGCGCCCCCGGGCCGTCCCCTCAGGGAAGACCCCCACTCCGGGGTGCCCGTCTCCACCCAGGGGAGTACGCCGAGCGGAGGGCCGTCATCCTCCGGGAGGCCCGGAAGCCGGTACGCAGGCAGGACGCCCCGGGCCCCGCCGCTGCCTAGATTGGTTGTCGAGCGGCGGGTGCAGCACTCGTCCCCCGAGGTCACCGCACCCGCCGCGTCCGACACGACAGGAGAGGAACCATGGCGTACCCGGCCCCGCGGATGAACACCCGCCCTTCGAGCCGCCGTCACCCGCTGGTGGCGACCGCCATGGTCCTCCCTCTCGCGGCCCTGCTCGTGGTCGTCTTCGGCGGCTGGGACGCGGTGGTCACTCAGGCGTCGTCCGTGGGCGTGATGCTGGGGCGCTGAGCGGCGCTCCGGACCCGGGAGAGCGGCCCGGGTCGGGGACATCCGGCCATCAACCCCGTGGGGACGGGGGTGCGGCGGACGGCAGCGTGCGGCCGGTCAGCTGGGGAGCTGACCGGCCCTCGCGCTTTCCCGGACTCCGTCCCGGCGGGCACCCCGACGACCGGACGCGACCTGGACGCGCTCCGTCACGCCCCACCCGGCACCGCCGCCCCGGCCCCGCCTCCACGCCTCCCGCCTCTCCGCCCCGCGTAGGCTCGCCGCCCCGCCCCCGCGGCGCCGCCCCCCGCCTCCACGCCTCCCACCTCTCCGCCCCGCGTAGGCTCGCCGCCCCGCCCCGCCCCCGCGGCCCCGCCCCCACGCCTCCCGCCTCCCCGCCCCGCGTAGGCTCCCCGCGTGGAGGAGACCGTTCTCGTACAGCTGCACGCGCTCGCGCGCGAGGCCGCACATCCCGCTGGGGCGACGGCCTGTCGCTGCCCGGTGGGCCTGCTCGCGGACCGGGACGACGGCACGGTCGTACGGCACGGCGGCCTCGTCCTGAAGGCGCACGCGCCCGACGGCCACCAGGAGGAGCTGCGGTCGCGGATCTCGCTCGCGGCGGAGCCCGCCCTGGCGCCGGTCCTGCTCGCACCCCTGCCGAGACCGCGCCGGGAACTCGGTGACCGCCCCCTCACGGCCTGGCCCTACGGCACGCCCGTCGACCCGGACGCGCCCGGCGCCGCGCCCTGGGAGGAGGCCGCACGACTGCTCGCCGCCCTGCACCGGACCCCGCCCCCGCCCGGCCTGCCCGCCATGCGGGCCCCGGTGAAGGCGGCGCTCGCCGTGGAGCGCATGCGCCGCGCGGTCCCCGGCCATCCGGCCACGGCCACGGTGCTCCACGCCTGGCACACCCTTCCCGACCTCCCGGCCCCGCAGGCCCTCTGTCACGGCGACTTCCACCTGGGGCAGCTCGTCCGGCTCGGGCAGGCAGGACCGGACCCGCGCTGGCGGCTGATCGACGTCGACGACCTCGGCGTCGGCGACCCCGCCTGGGACCTGGCGCGCCCGGCGGCCTGGTTCGCGGCCGGCCTGCTGCCGCCGGAGGTCTGGTCGCGCTTCCTCACCGCGTACGAGTCGGCAGGCGGCCCGGCGACCGGGAGCCCGGGCGGTGACCCCTGGGCCCGCCTCGACATCCCCGCGCGCGCCCTGACCGTACAGACCGCCGCGCTCGCCCTCGCGAAGTCCACCGCCGAGGGCCGCCAGCTGGACGAGGTGGAACAGGTGATGATCGACACCTGCGCCCGAATCGCGACGCTCCGAACCGAGTTGGCTCCGCCGGCGTCCCCATAGGGTGAGAGCACCATTCGAACGGCAGGGAGTTGAATCCGCATGCAGTGTCCGAAGTGTCACGCGCCCATGCACACGTACAACCGCAACGGCGTGCAGATAGAGCAGTGCAGCGGTTGCCGCGGCATTTTCCTGGACTACGGGGAGCTCGAGGCCCTGACCCGCCTGGAGTCGCAGTGGGTGCAGCAGGCCCCGCCCGCCCCGCCGGCCTACCCGGCGCAGCCCGCGGCCCCCGCCTGGGGCGCTCCGCACCACGGCGGTCACCACGGTCACCACGGCGGCCACCACCGTGGCTTCGGCCGGATGCTGTTCTCCTCCTGACGCCGGGCGCGGGCCCCTTCGGGGGTCCGCCCGCCCGCGACACACACGAAGAAGCCCCCGGCCGATGGACGGCCGGGGGCTCTCTCTGGTGCGCGATACTGGGATTGAACCAGTGACCTCTTCCGTGTCAGGGAAGCGCTCTCCCGCTGAGCTAATCGCGCGGGCACACCCGGAGGTGCGGGTACTGCGTGCGCGATACTGGGATTGAACCAGTGACCTCTTCCGTGTCAGGGAAGCGCTCTCCCGCTGAGCTAATCGCGCGGGGGATCCGAGGATCCGGGACCCGAAGGTCCAGTGGACGATACTGGGATTGAACCAGTGACCTCTTCCGTGTCAGGGAAGCGCTCTCCCGCTGAGCTAATCGTCCTTGGAGGTGGAGACGGGATTTGAACCCGTGTAGACGGCTTTGCAGGCCGTTGCCTCGCCTCTCGGCCACTCCACCAGGAGTGAATACGGGGGTTCGGGATGATCCCCCACATCGAGCGGACGACGAGATTCGAACTCGCGACCCTCACCTTGGCAAGGTGATGCTCTACCAACTGAGCCACGTCCGCTTGTCGTTTCCGTTTCGCTTGCGCGTCCCGGCGACGTGTTGAACTCTAGCGGATTCCTGGGCCAGCACAAAAACGCGTTTCCGCAGCGTGCTGACCTGCGCCCCCGCCGACGGGTCCGGGAGCGTTCGTACGGCGTTCACTCCACGTGTTCCCGAGGTGGCTCCCGGCGCCTCCCGCGCCCCCTCTGTCGCAGACTTCCCACCGGGCCCTTCCGTCCCCTCGCTCTCATCGGCCCTGCCCGCCCCCGCCGCCCTAGACTCGCCATGTGCACTCCCTCGCTCCTCTGGCCCGCTTCGGCGGCCTCCTCGCCACCGATCTCCGGGACGTCACCCACGACCCCGAGGCCCTGGACTCCTCCGGCTTCTGGGCCGTCGTCGCCGACTTCGAGGGCCGGCTGACCTGCGCGCGCTTCGGTGACGTCCGGCCCGACCCGGTCCCCGCGCCCGTGCCGGGCGCCTGGCACGGACCGGCCGCCGGCGACTGGACGTCCTCGCTCGACCGCGCCGCGTACACGGAGGGCGTGCGCCGCGTGCGCGAGCACATCGCGCGCGGCGAGGTCTACCAGGCGAACCTCTGCCGGGTGATGTCCGCACCGCTGCCGGACCCGGCCGGAGCCGACGTCGACGCGCTCACCGCCCTCCTCGCGCGCGGCAACCCCGCGCCCTACGCAGGAACGGTCCGGCTGCCCGCGCACGGCGTGGAGATCGCCACCGCCTCTCCCGAGCTGTACCTGCGCCGCGCGGGCGCGACCGTGGAGTCCGGTCCGATCAAGGGCACCGGCAGGACGGCCGAGGACCTCCTGGAGAAGGACCACGCCGAGAACGTGATGATCGTGGACCTGGTCCGCAACGACCTGGGCCGGGTCTGCGCGACCGGTTCCGTCACGGTGCCCGAGCTGTGCGCCGTCGAACCCCACCCGGGGCTCGTCCACCTGGTGTCCACCGTGCGCGGCGAGCTGCGCGCCGGGGCCGGCTGGCGTGACCTGCTCGCCGCGACCTTCCCGCCGGGCTCCGTCACCGGCGCCCCGAAGTCCAGCGCCCTGCGGATCATCGAGGCCCTGGAGACCGTCCCGCGCGGCCCCTACTGCGGCGGCATCGGCTGGGTCGACGCCGACCGGCGCACCGCCGAGCTGGCGGTGGGCATACGCACCTTCTGGATCGACCGTGCCGAGGGGATGCTCCGCTTCGGCACCGGCGCCGGCATCACCTGGGGCTCCGATCCCGAGCGCGAGTGGGCCGAGACCGAGCTGAAGGCCGCCCGTCTGGTCGCGATAGCGTCGGGCGCGTACGAGGCGAGCGGAAAGGCCATATCTCGATGAAACTCTGGGTCAACGGCGGACTGCACGACGCGGAGACCGCCCGGGTGTCCGTCCTGGACCACGGTCTCACCGTCGGCGACGGCATCTTCGAGACGGTCAAGGCCGAGCGTGGCGAAACGTTCGCTCTCACCCTGCACCTGGAGCGCCTGACCCGCTCCGCCCGCGGCCTCGGCCTGCCGGACCCGGACCTCGACGAGGTCCGCCGCGCCTGCGCCGCCGTCCTCGAGGCCAACCCGACGGAGCTCGGCCGGCTCCGCATCACGTACACCGGCGGTGTCTCGCCGCTCGGCTCCGAGCGCGGTGACTCCGGCACCAGCCTGGTCGTGGCGCTCGGCGGGACGAGCCGCCGCCCGGACTCCACCGCCGTGATCACCGTCCCCTGGACCCGGAACGAGCGCGGCGCGCTCACCGGCCTGAAGACCACCTCGTACGCGGAGAACGTCGTCGCGCTCGCCCGGGCGCACGAGCGGGGCGCCTCGGAGGCGCTGTTCGCCAACACGGCCGGACGGCTGTGCGAGGGCACCGGCTCCAACGTCTTCGTGGTCGTCGACGGCCGCATCCTCACCCCGCCGGTCTCCTCCGGCTGCCTCGCGGGCATCACCCGCGCCCTGGCCGTGGAGTGGACCGGCGCGGAGGAGGCCGACCTGCCGCTCGACGTCCTGGAGAGCGCCGACGAGATCTTCCTGACCTCGACCCTGCGGGACGTCCAGGCCGTGCACCGGGTGGACGACCGGCAGCTCGCCCCGGCGCCGGGGCCGGTCACGGCCAAGGCGATGCGGATCTTCGAGGAGCGCGCGGCGCGGGACCGGGACCCGCGGCTCGGCTGACCGGCGCCGCAAATCCTGATGACGGACGGCGGCGGGGTGGGTAGAACACCAGTGATGACCACGACCCTGCGGCCGTCCGAGCCGCTCCAGCAGTCCGCCGACGGCGGCCGTTCGCGCACCTACGACATCTGCGTGAACAGCCGCCGGGTCGGCTCCGTCCACCTCGCCACGGACCCGGGCTTCGGGGCCGCCCTGGGTGTGATCTCGGACCTCCGGGTCGACGAGCCCGACCGCCGCCGCGGCCGGGGCACGGTGGCGGCCCTCGCCTCCGAGGAGGTGCTGCGCTCCTGGGGCTGCGAACAGGTGCGGATCTCGGTGCCCACGGACGTGCCGGGTGCGATGCGCATGGCGGCCTCGCTCGGCTACACCGAGCGCAGCCGGAACATGCTCAAGGAGCTGCCGTCCGAGCCGCCGGAGCTGCCGGAGGGCTTCCTCCACCGCCCCGTCACCGAGGAGGAGTTCGCCGCGTGGTCGGCGCGCTCCAAGGACGCGTTCGCACAGAGCTGGATCGACCGCGGGGTGCCGGAGGAACAGGCCCGCGCCAAGGCGGAGGACAGCCGCCGTCGTTTCCTGCCGCAGGGCCTGGCCACGCCGGGCGTCACCCTGGCGGCGGCCGTGCGGGACGAGCGGGTGGTCGGGCACCTGTGGACGGGCCGGATCGAGCTGGATCCGGGGCGCTGGACGGGCTTCGTGTACGAGGTCGAGGTCGCCGAGGAGCAGCGGGGGAAGGGCTACGGCCGGGGGCTGATGCTGGTCGCCGAGCGGGCGGCGCTCGCGGCCGGCGAGACCCTGCTGGGGCTGCATGTCTTCGCGGGCAACACCACGGCGATCGGCCTCTACGAGTCGCTGGGCTACCGCACGACCCACCTCAACAGTTCCAAGACGCTGTAGGGCCTGTCGGGCGGGTCGTGGCCCGGGCCGCCGGACAGCCCTGGGCCGCCGGACCGCCCCGGGCCGTGCGGTGCCTCGCCGGTCAGCCCTTCAGCAGGCCGTCCGCGATCTCCTCGATGCGCTCGCGCAGGCCGTCCTGGCTCTGGCCGCCGTCGAGGCGCTCGCCGCCGATGACGTACGTGGGCGTGCCGGTGACCTTGATCGCCTTGCCCTCGGCCTCGTCGGCGTCGACGGTCAGCAGGTGCCGGCCGTCGATCAAGGCGGTGTCGAACTCCTCGGCGTCCAGGCCCAGTTCGCGCGCCACCTCCAGGAGCACCGGCTCGCCGCGCTCGCCGAGCTCGGCGGTCCTGGCGAGCAGCGCCTCCGTGTACGGCCAGCCCTTGCCCTGCGCGAAGGCCTCCTCGGCGGCCTGGGCCGCGGCGTAGGCGTGCTTGTGCTTGGGCAGCGGGAAGTGGCGCAGCTGGATGTCGAGGCGCTCGCCGTACGTCGCGCGCAGCGCGCGGACGTCGTCGAGGGCCTGGAAGCAGTCGGGGCACTGCAGGTCGAACCAGGCCTCCAGGACGACGGGGGAGGCGGGGGTGGGTGACTCACTCATGGGAAGAGTCTCCCATCCGGCCTTCCCTGGGGGGCGACCCGGAGATCTCCCTGATCCGGCGTCGGGGGCATGGCCGGGCGGGGGCGGGGCGGTGCACGATGGAAGGGACGTATCAGCCGGGACCAGGAGGATCGATGCTTGCCGAGACCATTTGCTCCGCGGTGGCCGCGGCGGGCCTGGGCATCGCCGCGATCACGGCCTTCCGCAAGCGGTTCCTGGCCGCGGCCCGGATCGCGGCGTACGCGTTGGTGCCGCTGGGCCTGGTGATGACGGGCGCGGTGGAGTGGCTGTCGGAGACGGCCTTCAGTCCGGTCGCCTGGGCCGGCTTCGGCGTGCTGGGCGCGGCGTGGCTGCTCTTCTCGTCGACGCGGGCGATAGAGCGGCGCCGGGCCGGCCGGAAGGCGACCGCCGGGGGAGAGGGCCGGGCCGCCGTGGCGCCGTCCGCCTCGGCGCCGTCGCTCGGTTCCGGTCAGCGCGGTCCGGCGGCGAAGCCGCGGGGGCAGGCGGCGGACGAGGACTTCAGCGACATCGAAGCGATCTTGAAGAAGCACGGAATATGACCGGGATCCGATCGCTGTCTGACCGGTTCTGACGCTTCTCGCTCGCGCCCGCCACGGGATGGGGTGAACGGGGCGTGTCACGGGGTGTGTTGCGGGATCTTCGGGGTGCTCCGTGCCCCATCATCCCCCCGAGATGCTGGATACCTCGCGGGACCCCGTCCCCACCCCCACTCACGCTCCCCCGGAGGAGCCGCGCGGCTGCCTGTTCGCGCTCTCCCAGCCGCCGCTGATGATCTTCCTCGCGGTGATCGGAGGCCTGCTGCTCATGGCCGCCGTCCACGACCTGTTCCTGCTGTGAGGCCGCGTACGGGAAGTACGGGAAGCGTGCCGGACGGGGCGGGCGGAGTGCGGGAGGGGGTCAGCCCGCGGCTTCCTTGCGGCGGGCCCGGTAGGCGGCGACGTGCAGACGGTTGCCGCAGGTGCGGCTGTCGCAGTAGCGGCGCGAGCGGTTGCGGGAGAGGTCGACGAAGGCCCGGCCGCAGTCCGGCGCCTCGCAGCGGCGCAGCCGCTCCTGTTCGCCCGCGACCACGATGACGGCGAGCGCCATGCCGCAGTCCGCCGCCAGGTGGTCGGCGACCGAGGCGCCCGGCGCGAAGTAGTGCACGTGCCAGTCGTAGCCGTCGTGGTCCGTGAGCTGCGGCGTGGTGCCGGCCCCGGCGACGAGCTGGTTGATCAGGGTGGCGGCGATCCGCGCGTCGGGTGCCGAGAAGACGGCGGTGAAGCGTTCGCGCACCTCGAGCACGGCGCGCAGGTCGTCCGGTCCGAGCGTGCCCACGTCGCTGATCTTGTGGGCGTGCACGAAGGACTGCAGCGCCTGGACGTCCCCGAGCTCGTCGTCGCGGTCACCCCGCGGGGCGGTGTTCATCAGATCGACGACGGTGTCGAGGGCGATCCGGGTGTCGTGGGGGATCAGCACGATTCGCTCCCTGGCCGGCTGCGGGCGGGCGCCCGCGGAATTGCGCTGACTCTAGCGCGACCCGGAAACGGGCATCGGCGCCCCGCACCGCGCCGGCTGCGCGGTGGGAAGCGCCGATGGGGGAGGTACGCGACTGTCCGCGCGGCGCCGTCTCCCCGAGTCGGACGGCGCCGTGCGGCTGTCGGCCTGGCTCAGCTGTCGGCCAGGATGTGGGAGAGCTCCGTGTCGAGGTCGAAGTGCCGGTGCTCGGTGCCGGGCGGCACGGCAGCGTCGGTCCGCTTGAGGAACGACTCCAGGGCCCTCGCCGGGGCCTCGAGCAGGGCTTCGCCCTCGGGGGAGCTCAGTGCGATGCAGACGACGCCCTGGCCGTGGCTGCGGGACGGCCAGACACGGACGTCGCCCGTGCCGGTGGGCCGGTGCAGGCCCTCGGCGAGAAGGTCGCGGGCGAAGACCCATTCGACCGTCTCCTCGGCTCCGGTGTGGAAGGTGGCGTGCACGGCATACGGATCGGCCGTGTCATACCGCAGGCCCGCGGGTACAGGCAGTGATGACTCGCTCGACACAACGAGGCGCAGGTGCAGCTCGCAGCTGACCGTGGTGTTCATAAGCGCCAGGGCCTTTCGCTCAGTGTGCGCTCGGGGATTCGCACGTCGGCGAAATCGACATGCCACCTACGGTGCCGTTGTAAACCCCTCTGTCTGTTTTGTGATCGTTCAGGTAGCTCGTATGGGCGTATGTAACTTTGGGTAATACCGCCATTTCAGCCCGCCGGTCCCGTCCGGTAAGTTGGGGTCATGAATGCGGAGAGTGACGAGCGCACCGGGGAGTCCGCGGCGAACGGGGGCGGCGGCGCGCAGAAGCCGGAGACTCCGGCGGACACCACGGAGAGCGTGCCCGAGGGCACCGAGGAAGCGCCCCTGGGATCGCGGGCGCCGGAGTTCATCAAGGCCCGCCGTACCCTGCACCTGAGCTGGCAGGTCGGTGTCTTCGTCGTCGGCCTGGCCGTCGTGGGCGCCGGCATCGTGATGCTGCCGCTGCCCGGCCCCGGCTGGCTGGTGATCTTCGCCGGCATGGCGATCTGGGCGACCGAGTTCGTCTGGGCCCAGCTGGTGCTGCGCTGGACCAAGCGCAAGGTCACCGAGGCGGCCCAGCGCGCCCTCGACCCCAGGGTCCGGCGCCGGAACATCATCCTCACCACGGTCGGTCTGGTCATCATCGCCGTGCTGCTCGGCGTCTACCTGTGGAAGTTCGGCTTCGTCATGCCGTGGAAGATCGACCAATGACCCCGAGGTGGTTCGGGAGGGCCGCTGACATGGGGTAATGTTTGCGGTGCGCCCGGGCGATTAGCTCAGTGGGAGAGCGCTTCGTTCACACCGAAGAGGTCACTGGTTCGAACCCAGTATCGCCCACCACCCGGACCGAGGGCCCGGAGACGATCACCGTCTCCGGGCCCTCGGCGTTCCCGGCGCCGCCCGCCGCTGCGGACCGCCGCCCGCCGCCGGTCAGCGCAGCCGGCCGAGCCGCTCCCGGAGCCTGCGGGCGTCCCGCAGCCGCTGCTCGTACGTCGCACCCACCGCGAGCAGCAGCAGACCCGCCAGGGCCGGCGGCAGCCAGCGCGGCAGCGCGCCCACCGCCTGCACCACGTACGGCGCGAGCTCGTGCAGCCCGTCCAGGGCCAGCACCGCCCCGCCGAGGAGCAGCGGCGCCTGGAGCCGGAACCGTGCGCCGAGCAGCGTCACCCCGAGCGCCGCGGCGCCCAGGAGCAGCGGCCGCGTCCAGTGGGGGTCGGCCCAGGCGGCGAAGAGGCTCGGCACCAGCGTCGCCGCCAGACCCGGCCCGTACGCCGTCCACGACGAGGCCTCCGGGTCGCGGCGGCGCCGCAGCACGCCCACCACCAGGGCCGGGACGGTCACCGGCAGCGTGTACGCCTCCGGTGCCGTCACCTCCCAGACCGCGAGCCGCACCCACGTGGCGAGCAGGAACAGCCCCGCCGCGACCCACGAGGCGACCGGGCGCCGCTCCGGCCGTACCGCCGTCGCCGCCGCGACCACCCCGCCGAGCGCCAGCGCCGGCGCGAGCAGCGCGGGCCGCCCCACCGTGAGGACCAGCGCGCACAGCCCCACCGCCGCGCCCGTGGCCTCCACCGCCACCGCCACCGGACGGCGCCGCAGCCACGCACCGGCCGCGGCCGTCCCGGCCGGCACGGCCAGCAGCACGAGACCGCTCACCGCCACCCCGAGCCCGGCCGCCGCCGACCCGGCACCGACCAGACCCGCCACCGTCAGCACGGCCGCGCAGGCCCCGACCAGCCGCCGGGCCCCCTCGCCGGCCACCGCGACCGCGCCGAACAGGACCGCGAGCACTCCCAGCACCCCGAACGTGGCGCCGCGCGCGTCCAGCCCCAGCGCCACCGCCCCGCCCGCGGACGTGAGCCCGCACGCGAACGCGAGCCGGCCCAGGACCGCCGTGGGCTCCACCTCCCGCGCGACCGCGGCCATCGGGCGGAGCGCCCAACCGGACGGGGCAAGGGACGGATCCGGGGCCGGGGCCGGTCGCGCCCCTGCGCCCGGCTTGAGCCCCCGTGCCGACGGCCCTGGGCGGACGGCGAGCACCGAGGCCGCCGCCGCCGTCACCAGCATGAGCGCGAGCGTCGCCGCGTACGGCAGGTCCAGCGACACCGGCAGCGCGGTGAGCACCGCCCAGCCGAGAACGAGGGCGCCGCAGCGGGCCCACAGGCGGGGCACCACCGCGAGGGCCGCGGCCGCGAGCAGCAGCACCAGCGGAGCCGTCGCGGGATACCCGGCCAGGACGGGAGCGGAGTGCTCACCCGACCACACCGCCGTCCGGCGGGCCAGCGGCCCCAGCGACCCGGCCGCCACCGGCGGCACCGCCCACGCCACGGCGAGCCCCAGCACGCCGCCGCCCGCGAGGGCGAGCCCGTCCCGCACCGCACCGCCGGAGAGGTTCCGGACTCCGGCCGCCCACCAAGCCCCGGCCGCCAGGGCCGCACCGCACACCGCGTACGCCGGGACCTCCCAGGCCTCCGGCGCGACGGCCCGCACCAGCCCGCCCGCCGCGGCGACGACCGCCACCCCCGCCACCACGGCGGAGGCGAGCGCGGAGCCGCGGTGGCGCACCGCGAGGAACAGCAGCACCGCGGCGCACACGAGCAGCAGCGGGGCCGCGCGCAGCGGGGTCGCGAAGGACAGGAACAGACCCGTGAGCAGCGCCCAGCCGCCCAGACCCGCCGCTCCCACGCCCGCCGTCACCCGCACCGGCAGCGGCCTGGCCCACAGCACGGCGCCGAGGTCCAGGACCGCCGTCGCGAGCACCGCCCACGCGAAGGGGACGACACCGCCACCGGCGGCCAGCACACCCAGGGGCAGCGGCAGTTGGGCGGCGGCCACGGCGGCCGGAAGCGGGATCCGCAGCCGGCCGAGGGCCGAGCCGTACGCCGCCCAGACGCCCGCGAGAACCGCCGACGCCACCGCCGCGTACGCGAGTCCGCGCGTGTCCGGCAGCGCCACCCGGTGCAGGGCGTAGGCGTCGAGCACCGTCAGGACCAGGCCGAGCGCCGCCACCGACTCCGCGGTCGACCGCAGCCCGCGGCGCAGCAGGACCACCGGGGCCGACAGCGCGGCCGAGGTCACCGCCGCCAGGACCGCGGACCGGCCGCCGATGCCCATCGAACCCCAGCTGACCAGGGTGAAGACCAGCGCGGCGACGGTCAGCAGCACCCCGCCCAGGGTGAGCAGCACGTTCTGGGTGCTGCGCGGCGTCGCCTCGGCCCGCGGCGACGCCGGCACGCCCACGGACGCCGCGGCGTGCGCCGGCGGCACCGGCGCGGCGGGCAGCTGCGCGTTCAGCACCCGCAGCAGCCAGTCCCGCCGGAGCAGCAACTGCGCCCGGCGGGCGTCGAGTCGGGCCAGTTCGCGGTCGACGAGCACCAGCTCTTCCGCGGGAGGCAGGGAGGATTCCATAGCCGGAGTGTGACGCCGGACACGGGGAAAGGGGATGCGCGCGCGTACTCAGATCCGCGTCTGAGTAGCCCCTGCCCGGGCCGCCCGCGCCGGCCTCTGCCCGAGCGAGCCGCACCGGCCCCTGCCCGAGTGGCCCCCACCGGCCCCTGCCCGAGCCGCGCCGGTCGTGACCGGGCCGACCGCACCGGCCCGTGCCCGGGTGGCCCACACTGGGCCCATGGACTGGTGCCGCTACCGCTTCCGCAGCGTCTGGCGTCTTCCCGCGCCGCCCGACGCCGTCTACGCCGTCCTCGAACGGGCCGAGGACTACCCGCGCTGGTGGCCCCAGGTCCGCGAGGTCGTCGCCGTCGACGACCGCACCGGCACCGCGCGCTTCCGCTCCGTCCTCCCGTACGAGCTCGTGGTCGCCACCGAGGTCCTGCGCCGCGACCCGGCCGCCCGTGTCCTGGAGGTCGGATTGCGCGGCGACCTGGACGGCTGGGCGCGCTGGACCCTCGCCGCCGAGGGCGCCGGCACCCGTGCCCTGTACGAGCAGGAGGTCGAGGTCCGCAGCCCGCTGATGCGCACGCTCGCCGTGCCCGGACGGCCGCTGTTCCGCGCCAACCACGCCCTGATGATGCGCGGCGGACGCCGTGGCCTCGCCGCCCACCTGCGGGCCTCGCCGCCGCCGGTTTGAACCGAGCCCCGTCGGGCCTGTATGGTTCAACGCGTTGCCCGGGCGATTAGCTCAGCGGGAGAGCACTTCGTTCACACCGAAGGGGTCACTGGTTCGATCCCAGTATCGCCCACCGGGAGAGGCCGGTCCGTCGTCAGACGGACCGGCCTCAGCCGTTTCCGGCGGCCTCACGCCGCCGTCCGCAGCTCCGGGCGCAGCGGCCAGGCCGGGTCCACCGCCTCGGGCGTGCCCTGGCGGGCGAACCAGGCCTGCAGGCCCCGGGCCTGTGCCGCGTGCCACACCGCCTGGAGCGTGTGCAGTTCGGCCGGCGTCAGCCGTTCGAGCCGCGCGGTGAACCGCCGCCCCACCGCCCGTACGACCTCCATCGCCGCCTGCGCGTCCGCCGCCGCGTCGTGCGCGCCGTCCAGCACCACCCCGTACTGCTCGCACAGGTCCGTCAGCGTCCGCCGGCCCTTGCGGTAACGGTCCAGGTGCTTGTCCAGGACCCGCGGGTCGAGGACGCAGAGCGGGACGTGCTCCGTGTAGCGGGCCAGCGAGGAGGCGCGATGGCGGCGCAGCTCGCGGTCCAGGATCGTCAGGTCGAACGGGGCGTTCATCACCACCAACGGGCGTCCCGCCGCGCTCTGTTCGGCTATCGCGCGGGCCAGCTCCTCCATCACGGGCGACGGCCACCGCCCGTTGCGCTGGAGGTGATCGTCCGTCAGACCGTGCACGGCGGTGGCCCCGGGCGGCACCGGCACACCCGGGTTCACCAGCCAGCGTGTCACCCGCGGCCGCATGCCCGCCGCGTCCTGGACGACGAGGGCGGCGGACACGATCCGGTCCTCCTCGACGTCCACTCCCGTCGTCTCCGTGTCGAATGCCGCCAGGGGCCCTTCGTACCAGTGCGTCGTCATCCCCGAACTCCTCGCACGTGCGCGGCAGATGGCCATCCCCCTGCCCGAATCGTTGATACCCGGGCTGTTTGCGCCGTACGCGGACCGGTCACAACACAGGTGACGGGGAAGGGAATTGACATGGCGCTCGCCCAGCCCGAGTCGGATGGGCTGCCGCCCCAGCGGGCAGCACCGCTGCGCGGCTCACTCGCCACCACCGCCTGCATGGAGACCCTCCAGGTGGGGTACCTCCACGCGGTCGCGGCGGCGGCGGGCTGCTCGCTGTCGCAGCCGTTTCCGGACAACGGCATCGACTGGCACGTGAGTCACAGCGCTCCCGGTCACACCGTCGACGACGAGGTGACCATCAAGGTGCAGCTGAAGTGCACCTACCAGCTGCCGCCCCGGTCGGCCGGGGACGCGACCGGGTCCTTCGCCTTCACGCTCGACAACGAGCACCTGGTGAAGCTCGCGCGGACCCCGGTGGCGGTCCACAAGATCCTGGTCGTGATGCTCGTGCCGCGCGACCGGGAGGACTGGCTGCGGGCCGGGCACGACGGGCTCGACCTGCGGCACTGCTGCTACTGGATCAACCTGGCCGGGCACCCGGTCACGGGACGGCGCAGGACCACCGTGCGCATCCCGACGGCACGGATCTTCGACGACCGGGCGCTCTGCGAGATCATGGCCCGGGTCGGCGTGGGAGGGAGACCCTGATGCACCGGCCGATCGACGAACCCGAGAACGGGGCCGGTCACGGCCTTGACCGGGGCCTCCCGCCCGCACACCCGGGCCCGCCCTCCTTCCGGCCCCAGCCGCACCCCGCCCCCGGCGACCTGCCCGGTCACTGGAGCGGCGTCCCCGCCGCGCCCGTCGGGCCCTGGGCGGACGCCGCGGAGGCCCCCGACCCGGGCGGCGTCGACCCGCGGGTCCTCGGCGCGCTGCTCGCCCGGCACGGCTGGCGCCGCCGCGGCGGCGCCGTCGGCCGCTACAGCCGCTGGTCACCGCCCGGACCGGCGTCGGTCAGCCGCGGCACCAGCCTCCTCGTACCGGAGAGCCGCGCCTTCCCCGACTGCGAGGACCTGATCGGCGAGGCGCTGACCGCCCTCGCCCGAAGCGCCGACCCCAGCGCCCGCGAGGTCCTCACCGGACTCGCCGTCCCCAGCGACGAGATCCGCTGGTGGCGCGACGTGCCGCCGGGACCCGCCGGCTCCGTGCCCTGGCCCGTGCAGGAACAGCTCAGGAGCGCGGCGCGCGGAGTGCTGCTCGCCGGCGCCCTCGCCGTACGCGGCCGCGCCGGCTACCACGGGGCCCGGCACCGGCGGCAGGCGCAGACCTCCCTGGAGTCCGTCGTCGTCGGCGCGGCGCCGGGTGGCCGCGGCCTGACCGCCTTCCTGCCCGTCGACCCCGGCCGCCCGGTGTCGGTGCGGCTGTACCACGCGCTCCACGCCGCCCGGGAGGCCGTCGACTACCGGCGCGCGACCGGCGGCATGGAGGCCTTCGACACCGCCGTCGAGGCCGGCGTCAGCCGCGAGCTCACCGAGGCGCTGGTCGGGCTCGTGCGCGGCACCGAGGGCGCGAGCATCGCCCTCGCATGGTCCCCGGCCGCCGGCACCCCGGCCGGCTGCGCCGCGCGCCCCGAGCCCGTCGAGTTCTCGCCCGGCGACCTGCCGGCGCTGCGCGAGGCCGGCGCCCGCTATCTGCGCGACGAGCCCGCCGTACCGGTGCGGATCACCGGCGCCGTGGTCCGCATGCGCCGCTCCGGCCCGCGCGGCGAGGGCACCGTGCGGCTGCGCGTCCTCGCCGGGGCCGAGGTCGGGCACGTCCGGGTCACCCTCGACGAGGACGCCTACCGCACCGCCGGCCACGCCCATCTCCTCGGCCTGCCCGTCCGGGTCACCGGCCGGCTGGAGAGCCGCGGCGGCTTCCGCCGCCTGACCGACGCGACCGGCCTCGTACCGGTGCAGGTGGACGAGGCCGAACGGGACCGGATGATGAAGTCGCTCCACGATCCGGACTTCTTCGGGGAGGCCTGCGGGCCGGGCGACGACTGAGGCCGGGCGGGGCGCCCCGGGTAGGATCAAGGCTGCGCGGCACCTCGTCTCTGCCGTGCACCGTTGGCGCCGGCACCTCGTGTCTGCCCGCGCCCCTATGTATGGAGCACCCGTGTCTGAAGTCCGTGTGACCGTCCGGTCCGCCTCAGGTTCAGAGGAGAGGACGGTGAGCGCGGGCACCACGGCCGGCGCCCTGTTCGCCGACGACCGCACCGTCATCGCCGCCCGGGTCGCGGGCGAGCTGAAGGACCTGTCGTACGAGCTCGCCGAGGGCGACGTCGTCGAGGGCGTGGAGATCTCCTCCGAGGACGGTCTGAACATCCTGCGCCACTCCACCGCGCACGTGATGGCCCAGGCCGTGCAGGAGCTGTTCCCCGAGGCCAAGCTGGGCATCGGCCCGCCGGTCCGGGACGGCTTCTACTACGACTTCGACGTCGAGAAGCCGTTCACGCCCGAGGATCTCAAGGCCATCGAGAAGCGCATGCAGGAGATCCAGAAGCGTGGCCAGCGCTTCTCGCGCCGTGTGGTGACCGACGAGGCGGCCCGCGAGGAGCTCGCCGGCGAGCCGTACAAGCTGGAGCTCATCGGCATCAAGGGCGCCGCGTCGACCGACGACGGCGCGAACGTCGAGGTGGGCGGCGGCGAGCTGACCATCTACGACAACCTGGACGCCAAGACCGGCGAGCTGTGCTGGAAGGACCTCTGCCGCGGTCCGCACCTGCCGACCACCCGCAACATCCCGGCGTTCAAGCTGATGCGCAACGCCTCGGCGTACTGGCGCGGCGACGAGAAGAACAAGCAGCTCCAGCGCATCTACGGCACCGCCTGGCCGTCGAAGGACGAGCTGAAGGCCCACCTCGACTTCCTCGCCGAGGCCGAGAAGCGCGACCACCGCAAGCTCGGCACCGAGCTCGACCTCTTCTCCATCCCGGACGAGATCGGCTCCGGCCTCGCCGTCTTCCACCCGCGCGGTGGCATCATCCGCCGGGTCATGGAGGACTACTCGCGCAAGAGGCACGAAGAGCACGGGTACGAGTTCGTCTACTCGCCGCACGCGACCAAGGGCGCCCTCTTCGAGAAGAGCGGCCACCTGGACTGGTACGCCGAGGGCATGTACCCCCCCATGCAGCTCGACGGTGGTACCGACTACTACCTCAAGCCCATGAACTGCCCGATGCACAACCTGATCTTCGACGCGCGCGGGCGCAGCTACCGTGAGCTGCCCTTGAGGCTGTTCGAGTTCGGCACCGTGTACCGGTACGAGAAGTCCGGTGTCGTGCACGGCCTGACCCGGGCCCGTGGCTTCACCCAGGACGACGCGCACATCTACTGCACCCGTGAGCAGATGTCGGAGGAGCTCGACAAGACGCTCACCTTCGTCCTGAACCTGCTCCGTGACTACGGTCTGACCGACTTCTACCTGGAGCTGTCCACCAAGGACGAGAAGAAGTTCGTCGGCTCGGACGAGGTGTGGGAGGAGGCCACCGAGACCCTGCGGCAGGTCGCCGAGAAGCAGGGCCTCCCGCTGACCCCCGACCCGGGCGGTGCGGCCTTCTACGGCCCGAAGATCTCCGTGCAGGCGAAGGACGCCATCGGCCGTACCTGGCAGATGAGCACCATCCAGCTGGACTTCAACCTGCCGGAGCGCTTCGACCTGGAGTACACGTCGGCGGACGGCTCGCGCCAGCGGCCGGTCATGATCCACCGTGCGCTGTTCGGCAGCATCGAGAGGTTCTTCGCGGTGCTCCTGGAGCACTACGCGGGCGCCATGCCGCCGTGGCTGGCCCCCGTGCAGGCGGTCGGCATCCCGATCGGCGACGCGCACGTCGAGTACCTGCAGGAGTTCGCCGCCGAGGCGAAGAAGAAGGGCCTGCGGGTCGAGGTGGACGCCTCGTCGGACCGCATGCAGAAGAAGATCAGGAACCACCAGAAGCTCAAGGTGCCGTTCATGATCATCGTTGGCGACGACGACATGAACGCGGGCACGGTGTCGTTCCGCTACCGCGACGGCTCGCAGGAGAACGGGGTTCCCCGTGACGAGGCGCTGGCCAAGCTCGTTGACGTGGTGGAGCGACGCGTCCAGGTGTGACGTGCTCCCCGCGTGAGCGAGGATGGTCCGCCGATGCTGCAGCGCGTGTACGGAACCGCGTCCTGCTCCCCGCCTCAGCGGGGCTAGGAGGCCCCCGGGGAATCCCCCGGGGGCCTCTTCCCGTCCTCCCGCTCGTCCTCCCGGGTGAACGCCTGGATCAGCCAGGACGAGAACGAACCCGTCACCGCGCCCAGCAGCGCCAGACCGCAGCCCATCATGCCCACCGCCGTCAGCCGCCCGACCGGCGTCACCGGGACCTCGTCCCCGTACCCGACCGTCGCCAGCGTCGCGCACGCCCACCACACCGCGTCCCCGAACGTGCGGATCGAGGCGCCCGGCGCGTCGTACTCGACCTCGTACACGGTCAGCGCCCCCGCGAAGCCCAGCAGGCCGGCCGTCATCCCCGCGTACGCCATGACCCGGGCGTGCAGCGAGAGCCGGGGCTGGTCGTGGCGGCGCTGCACCCGGTCGTAGACGCTCACGATCCGCAGCGGGCGCAGCAGCGGCAGGACCAGCACCACCGTGTCGAGGAGGTGGTGCCGTACGAAGCGGACCAGGCCGAGGCCGCTCAGCCGGAGCCGTACGACGTAGTCCACGAGGAAGACCGCCCAGGAGGCGAAGGTGAGGGCGAGACACAGGTCGCGCACGGCCGGCGGCAGGTGGTGGACGAGGATCCGCACCGCGTAGGCGCCGAGGAAGACCAGGGCGGTCACCGTCAGCGGGGTCTCCATCCAGCGGTCCCAGCGCTCCTGCGCGGGCGGGATCGGCGGCCTCTCTCTCATCGGATCAGCATGGCCCCTGCATGGATCCCGCGCCCCGGCGACACGTTCCGAACGGGCGAAGCAATATGCTGCACAGCATGACGACTGAGCCGGAGCAGCAGATCGGAGTGGGAACGCAGGACGCGTTCCAGCGCCTGTGGACGCCTCACCGGATGGCGTACATCCAGGGCGAGAACAAGCCGACCGGGCCGGGTGCCGAGGACGGCTGTCCGTTCTGCACGATCCCCTCGAAGTCGGACGAGGACGGCCTGGTGATAGCGCGCGGCTCGAGCGTGTACGCGGTGCTGAACCTCTACCCGTACAACGGCGGCCATCTCATGGTGGTCCCGTACCGGCACGTCGCCGACTACACCGACCTCGACGCGGCCGAGACGGCCGAGCTCGGCGAGTTCACCAAGCGGGCCATGGTCGCGCTGCGCGCGGCCTCGGGCGCCCACGGCTTCAACATCGGCATGAACCAGGGCACGGTCGCGGGCGCCGGCATCGCCGCGCACCTGCACCAGCACGTCGTTCCGCGCTGGGGCGGCGACACCAACTTCATGCCGGTGGTCGGCCACACCAAGGTGCTGCCGCAGCTGCTCGCCGACACCCGGAAGATGCTGGCCGACGCCTGGCCGGCCGGCATCTGATCCGGGTCCGTCCGCGGCGCCCGCCCTACGCGTCGTAGATGTCGGCCTTCTTCGGGCCGGGGTCCTGGATGCCCCCGCTGAGGACCAGCGAGCGGGCGCTGAAGCGCTCGGTGTCCACGCCGTGATCGTCGAGCACCCTGATGGTCGCGGCGTGCACCGCCCGCAGCACCGGCGTCGCCGCGCGGATCGCGTCGTCGGCCATGAAGCGGTGCCGCCAGGGCTGGCCGGCCCAGGCGTGGCGCAGGCCGAAGGGCTCCGGCAGGACCAGCTTGCCGCCGAGGAAGTCCAGGACCGGCGGGAACCAGGTGAGCGGGGCGCGCACGGCCTGGCGCACGACGTCGTCGGTGTCGGTCAGCGGAAGCTTGATCTCCCGGGTCTCCCAGAACCTGACGGTCTTGGAGACCTCCTTGGTCTTCGCCTTCGGCTTGGTGGTGAAGAGCGAGTGGACCGGGCCGAGGGCGTGGCCGGTGACCTCGACGCGCAGGGTGTGGTGGAGCGAGGTGACCGTCACCATCATGGTCAGGACCAGCTGACCGTCCCAGAGCGTGAACTGAACGCCCAGGTAGTGCCGGTTTCCGCTGCCGAACTGCTGGTCGTTGCAGATGCGCTGTATCTCGTGCGGCTTCACCTGGAAGTGCACGATGTTCTCGCCCTCGGGGCGGGCGACCTCGTCGGCGCCCTCGCCGACCGGCGACACGATCCAGTGCTTCACGGTCGGCTTGGGGAAGCCGGTCTTCAGCGAGCCGCGCTCGAGGAGCGTCAGCTCGGTGTGGATCTGCCGGACGACGTCCCAGGCGCGGAAGTCGTGGATCTCCTTGCCGTCGCGGGGCACCAGCTCCTCGGCGAGGGTCCAGCTGCCCCATCGGGTGCCCATGCCCAGTATTCCCTTGGGGCCGGCGTAGAAGACGACGTTCGACTGCTGCTCGGCGCCCAGCTTCTCCAGGTTGAGGCGCAGCTCCTCGGCGGCCTTCTCGGTCGGGTCCTTCGGTACCGCCTCGGGCACGGCGGCGCCGAGTCCGCCGCCGCTGAGCAGCGCGGTCCAGCGCTCGCGCAGGTCCTGGGCGGTCCTCTCGCAGATCCGGCGGGCCAGGAACCAGCCGACGACGGGCGCCACGATCATGGCGCGCAGATAGTTCGGCAGCAGCCCGTCGAACGGCAGCTTGAGGAGGACGAGCAGGGCGAAGAGGCCGGCGGCGGCGAGCAGGGCGGTGCCGACGGCGCTGGTGCGCCTGTTCTCGGAGCCCGCGGCGATCCGGCGCAGCTGGATCACGCCCAGCCACAGCAGCAGACCGGGCAGGAACAGCACGCCGAAGAAGAAGGTGACCAGGGTCAGCTTGATGTCGCGCTGCTTGCGGATGCCGGTGGCGGCCAGGCAGTGCTCGACGACCGGCTGGGGGTCCGCGCCGAAGGACTGGATGAGGGGCTTGCGGGCGCCGCCGAGCATGCGGACCTGGACGGCGCGGGAGAAGGCCTCGCCGAGGTCGGGACGGAAGAGCTTCTTCCATTTCCCTTCCTTGACGGTGGACTTGTGCCACTCGTTGTTGGCGTCGAGGATCGCCTCGACCGGGCTGTCGCGGTACGCGGCGGAGGCGAGCGCATGGGTCGCCGCCGTCTGTGCGTCCGATCCCTGGAGGGGGATCTGCGCCCCGGGTCCGAAACTGCCGATCGTCACTGCCGCCCCCATCACCACGGTTCCTGTGCGGGCTGTTCCCAACTGCCGCGCCCCGCACACCTTCTGAGCTGGGCACCACAGCGTAACCGGGTGGCGACGCATGCGTCACCGGAGCGCGAGGGGTCGGCCGAATGCACGAGGGGTCGGCCGGATGCCGCCCGCCGGAGGGGAGTCGGACGGGCGGCACCGGCTGTCGACGCGTCGGCCGGCGACGCGTCAGCTACGCGGCCTTCGCCGCCTGTTGGCGCATCTTGTCCGCCAGATGCGCGGGCATCGCCTCGTGCCGCGCGTACGAGCGGTCGAAGCTGCCCGTGCCGTGCGAGACGGAACGCAGCTCGACCGCGTACCGTCCGATCTCGATCTCCGGCACCTCGGCCCGCACCACCGTCCGGCCCGGCCCCGCCTGCTCGGTGCCGACCACCCGGCCGCGCCGCCCCGACAGGTCGCTCATCACCGCGCCCACGTACTCGTCCGGGACGAGCACGCTCACCTCGGCCACGGGCTCCAGGAGGTGGATCGCCGCCTCGGCCGCCGCCTCCCGCAGGGCCAGCGCGCCGGCCGTCTGGAAGGCCGCGTCGGAGGAGTCGACCGAGTGCGCCTTGCCGTCCCGCAGCGTGACCCGGATGTCGACCAGCGGATAGCCGGCGGCCACGCCACGGGCCGCCTGGGCGCGTACGCCCTTCTCGACGGACGGGATGAACTGGCGCGGTACGGCCCCGCCGACCACCTTGTCGACGAACTCGATGCCGCTGCCCGGCGGCAGCGGCTCCACGTCGATCTCGCAGATCGCGTACTGGCCGTGGCCGCCCGACTGCTTGACGTGCCGGCCGCGCCCGGCCGAGGGCCCGCCGAAGGTCTCGCGCAGCGACACCTTGTGCGGCACCGTGTCGACCTGCACGCCGTACCGCCCGCGCAGCCGCTCCAGGGCCACGTCCGCGTGCGCCTCGCCCAGGCACCACAGGACGACCTGGTGGGTGTCCTGGTTCTGTTCGAGCCGCATGGTGGGGTCCTCGGCCACGAGGCGGGCGAGGCCCTGCGAGAGCCGGTCCTCGTCGGCCTTGCTGTGCGCCTCGATGGCGAGCGGCAGCAGCGGCTCCGGCATCGTCCAGGGCTCCATCAGAAGCGGCGCGTCCTTCGAGGAGAGCGTGTCGCCGGTCTCGGCGCGCGCCAGCTTGGCGACGCAGGCCAGGTCGCCCGCGACGCAGTGCGCGAGGGTGCGCTGCTGTTTGCCGAACGGCGAGGTCAGCGCGCCGACCCGCTCGTCGACGTCGTGGTCCTCGTGCCCGCGGTCGGCCAGTCCGTGCCCGGAGACGTGGACGGTCTCGTCGGGCCGCAGGGTGCCGGAGAAGACCCGGACGAGCGAGATCCGGCCGACGTACGGGTCGGAGGAGGTCTTCACGACCTCGGCGACCAGCGGCCCGTCGGGATCGCAGGTCACCGCCGGGCGCGACTGCCCCTCCGGGGTGGTCACGGCCTGCGCCTCGCGTTCGAGCGGGCTGGGGAAGCCGCCGGTGACCAGTTCGAGCAGTTCGACCGTGCCGAGGCCCTGTTTCCCGCCGTCCGTCGCCGGGGCCGCGGCGAGCACCGGATGGAAGGTGCCGCGCGCGACCGCCTTCTCCAGGTCGTCGACCAGTGTCTTGAGGTCGATCTCCTCTCCGCCGAGATAGCGGTCCATGAGGGTCTCGTCCTCGCTCTCGGCGATGATCCCCTCGATCAGCCGGGCCCTGGCCTCCGCGATCAGCGGCCGCTGCGTCTCGTCGGGCGGGTCCTCCCGGCGCACGCCCGTGGAGTAGTCGAAGATCCGCTCCGTGAGCAGGCCGACCAGACCGGTGGTGGGCGCGTGCCCGTCGGCGCCCTCGGCGCCGCGTACGGGCAGGTACAGCGGGAGCACGGCGTCGGGGTCGTCGCCGCCGAAGAGCGAGCCGAGGAGCTCGGTGAGGGCGGTGAAGTCGGTGCGTGCCGTGTCGAGGTGGGTGACGACGATCGCCCGCGGCATGCCGACGGCGGCGCACTCCTCCCACACGGCGCGGGTCGAGCCGACCACCGCGTCGGCCTCCTGGGCCGCCGAGACGACGAAGAGGGCCGCGTCCGCCGCGCGCAGACCGGCCCTCAGCTCCCCGACGAAGTCGGCGTATCCGGGAGTGTCCAGGATGTTGATCTTGTAGCCGCCCCATTCCACCGGGACGAGCGAGAGCTGTACGGAACGCTGCTGACGGTGCTCGATCTCGTCGTAGTCGGAGACCGTGGCGCCGTCCTCGACCCGTCCTGCCCGGTTGACCGCTCCGGCGGTCTGCGCCAGGGCCTCGACGAGGGTCGTCTTTCCCGATCCGCTGTGGCCGACCAGCACCACGTTCCGTACGGCCGAGGGCCGGTCGGCCGTTGGAGCCCTGCCGGCGGCTCCGGAGTGGGGGTTCGCCTTGTCGCCCATGATTTCTTCCTCCCGACTGCTGCGTACTGCTCGTGCGGTGAGGTGTCCTTCGAGCTTTGCACCGACGTCATGGCTCGTCCATACGTCGTACGCGCACGCGGCGCGGCGACGGGACGATCGGGGCAAGCGCGCGGCGCGGCGACGGGCCGCGCGCGGTGCGGGCGCCGGGCCTCCGCCGGGGTGCCGACGCCACAGGCGGGTGCCGCCGCTCCCGCGGGGGCCCGCGTGGCTACGATGGGTGAGCCGGTGGTCGTAGGGGCCGCGCGGCCCACGAACCTCGGGAAGGCCTCAAGGCCATGCTGAACAAGTACGCGCGTGCGTTTTTCACGCGTGTCCTCACACCGTTCGCCGCGTTTCTGCTCCGCCGGGGCGTCAGCCCCGACACCGTCACGCTCATCGGCACCGCCGGAGTCGTGGCCGGCGCCCTGGTCTTCTTCCCCCGCGGCGAGTTCTTCTGGGGCACGATCGTCATCACGCTGTTCGTCTTCTCGGACCTCGTCGACGGCAACATGGCCCGGCAGGCCGGTGTCTCCAGCCGTTGGGGAGCGTTCCTCGACTCGACCCTGGACCGGGTCGCCGACGGGGCCATCTTCGGCGGTTTCGCCCTCTGGTACGCGGGCGGCGGCAACGACAACGTGCTCTGCGCGGTGTCGATCTTCTGCCTGGCCAGCGGTCAGGTGGTGTCCTACACCAAGGCGCGCGGCGAATCGATTGGCCTGCCGGTCGCCGTCAACGGTCTGGTCGAGCGCGCCGAGCGGCTGGTGATCTCGCTGGTCGCGGCGGGTCTGGCCGGACTCCACGCCTTCGGCGTGCCCGGCATCCAGGTGCTGCTGCCCGTCGCCCTGTGGATCGTGGCGGTCGGTTCGGCGGTGACCCTCGGGCAGCGGGTGGTGACCGTACGCAGGGAGGCGGCGGAGGCCGATGCCGCCGCACGGGGGAGCGAGGCGGCGTCGTGAGCGTCAAGGACAGTGTGACCGACGGCCTGTACGGCCTCGGCTGGGCCACCGTGAAGAAGCTGCCCGAGCCGGTGGCGAAGGGCCTCGGCCGGCGGATCGCCGACACGGCGTGGAAGCGGCGCGGCAAGAGCGTGCTGCGGCTGGAGTCCAACCTCGCCCGGGTCGTGCCGGACGCCACGCCCGAGCGGCTCGCCGAGCTCTCGAAGGCGGGCATGCGCTCGTACATGCGCTACTGGATGGAGTCCTTCCGGCTGCCGACCTGGAGCAAGGAGCGGGCCGCCGGCAGCTTCGACCCCAAGGACGTGCACCATCTGACGGACGGCCTCGCCTCGGACCGGGGCGTCATCCTCGCGCTGCCGCACATGGGCAACTGGGACCTCGCCGGCGTCTGGGTCACCCGCGCGCTGGGCGTCCCCTTCACGACCGTCGCCGAGCGGCTGAAGCCCGAGTCGCTGTACGACCGGTTCGTCGCGTACCGGGAGTCCCTCGGCATGGAGGTGCTGCCGCACACCGGCGGCGCCGCGTTCGGCACGCTGGCGCGGCGGCTGCGGGCCGGCGGCCTGGTCTGCCTGGTCGCGGACCGGGACCTGTCCGCCTCCGGCGTCGAGGTCTCCTTCTTCGGCGAGAAGGCCCGGATGCCCGCGGGGCCGGCGATGCTCGCCCAGCAGACGGGCGCGCTGCTGCTGCCGGTGACGCTCTGGTACGACGACACCGACGTCATGCGGGGGCAGGTCCACGCACCGATCGAGGTACCCGAGTCAGGTACCCGCGCCGAGAAGACGTCCTCCATGACACAGGCCCTCGCCGACGTCTTCGCCGGGGGCATCGCCGAGCACCCGGAGGACTGGCACATGCTTCAGCGGCTGTGGCTCGCCGACCTGGAGGAGCGCGAGGGGGAGCGGCGCACGTGAGGATCGGCATCGTCTGCCCGTACTCCTGGGACGTGCCGGGCGGCGTCCAGTTCCACATCCGCGACCTCGCGGAGCACCTGATCAGGCTCGGCCACGAGGTCTCCGTCCTCGCGCCCGCCGACGACGAGACCCCGCTGCCGCCGTACGTGGTGTCGGCGGGGCGTGCCGTGCCCGTGCCGTACAACGGCTCCGTGGCCCGGCTCAACTTCGGCTTCCTGTCGGCGGCGCGGGTGCGGCGCTGGCTGCACGAGGGCACCTTCGACGTCGTCCACATCCACGAGCCGACGTCCCCGTCGCTCGGCCTGCTCACCTGCTGGGCGGCGACCGGGCCGCTCGTGGCCACGTTCCACACCTCCAACCCGCGTTCGCGGGCGATGATCGCCGCGTATCCGATCCTCCAGCCGGCGCTGGAGAAGATCAGCGCGCGGATCGCGGTCAGCGAGTACGCGCGGCGGACGCTGGTCGAGCACCTGGGCGGCGACGCGGTCGTCATCCCGAACGGCGTCGACGTCGACTTCTTCGCCCGGGCGGAGCCCAAGAAGGAGTGGTCCGGAGGCACGCTCGGCTTCATCGGGCGGATCGACGAACCGCGCAAGGGCCTGCCGGTCCTCATGCGGGCCCTGCCGAAGATCCTCGCCGAGCGGCCGGACACCCGGCTGCTCGTCGCCGGCCGCGGCGACGAGGAGGAGGCCGTCGCCTCCCTGCCGCGCGAGATGCGCTCCAGGGTCGAGTTCCTCGGCATGGTCAGCGACGAGGACAAGGCGCGGCTGCTGCGGAGCGTCGACGTGTACGTGGCGCCCAACACGGGCGGCGAGAGCTTCGGCATCATCCTCGTCGAGGCGCTGTCGGCGGGCGCGCCGGTCCTCGCCTCGGACCTGGACGCCTTCGCCCAGGTCCTGGACCAGGGCGGGGCGGGCGAGCTCTTCGCCAACGAGGACGCGGACGACCTGGCGAACCGCGCGATCGCGCTCCTCGGAGACGAGACCCGCCGCGCGGAGCTCAGCGAGCGCGGCTCGGCGCATGTCCGCCGCTTCGACTGGTCGACGGTCGGCGCGGACATCCTGGCCGTCTACGAGACGGTGACGGACGGCGCGGCCTCGGTGGCCACGGACGAACGCGCGAACGGCGGCCTGCGGGCCAGGCTGGGCCTGTAGGGCCCGGGGCTTCCCCCTGCCGGAAGCCGTGAGGACGAAGGGGCCGGCCCTGGGGAGGGGCCGGCCCCTTCGTCCGTGTCCGCGTCCGGGGGACCGGGTGCGGGGACCAGGCCGTCTCTTTCGGATCCTGGCCGGGTCCTGGTCCGAAAGGAACGGCCTAGAAGCCCTTCACCACCCAGTCCTGGGCGTCGGGGGTGGGGCTGCCCTGGGTCCACAGGGTCAGCCACACGCCGTTGTTCAGGGAGTTGCCCTTCGGCGTGATGGCCTTGCCGTAGGCGTTCACGGCGCTGCCGTCGGCCGACGGCGAGAACCGCTGGACGTCACTGGCCGGATTGCACGTCCAGAGGGTCAGCAGTGCGCCGTTGGTGTTGGCGCCGTTCGCCTCGGGGGTGATGCACTTGCCGCTCGCCTTGTGGACGATCAGGCCGTTCTCGTACTTCCACCGCTGCACGTCCGATCCCGTGCAGGTCCACACGGTGATCGGAGTGCCGTTGGCGGTGCCGTTGCCCTGGGGCGTCGCACAGACGGAGCCCACCACGTGGAAGTTGGTGAGCCAGCTCCAGCCGTCGACGGGCTTGCCGGCGTCGGGCTCGATGTCGAACACGACCCTGCGCGGCCCGCTGGAATCCACCAGGGCCTCGTTGGCCCCCCAGAGCCGCTTGGCGAGCGGGTCCCAGGACAGGCCCTGGGTCAGCTGCGGCGCCTGGGTGAGGACGTGCGGCGCCTCGCCGGGCTTGGCCACGTGGATGCAGGAGTAGAGCTCGGTGCCGCCCGGCCAGTACGTCGGGCAGGTGCCGCTCATGTAGTAGGTGGTGCCGTCCGTGGCGGTGCCCTGGATGCCCCACACGGGAGAGGTGTAGCCCGTGGTCTCCGAGGCGACCGTGGCGGGCAGGCCGGTGCCGAGGGTCGACAGCGGCCAGCGGACGATGCGGGCGCCGCCCTGGCTCCTGTTCTCCACCGAGACCAGGGCAGGGGTCGCTCCCGAGCGGTCGATGCTCAGGCTGCTCAGGCACAGCTCGTTGTTGACCGACGGACCGCACGCGCGGGGGCTGTTGTTGACGTAGGCCGTGGAGAGGGCGTCGACCGCGGCGCTGCTGACGGTGCTGTAGCGGGCGACGAGCGGCATCGCCCAGAGGTGGTAGCGGGCAGAGGTCTTGCCCGCCGAGATGCCGGTGAGGGCGCTCGTGGTGTCGGTCATGCGCCACATCCGCGTCAGGTCGAAGACCTGGAGCTCCGCGCCGTTGGCGACGAACAGCCGGTTGCCGTACCAGGCGACGCCGTCCGCGTGCGAGGGGTACGCGAGCTGCTTGAAGTTGCCGGTGATCGGCTCCACGAGCGCGATGTGGCCGTACCGGACCTGGCCGCCGGCCGACTCGGCGATGGTGACCCGCGCGTAGTCCTCGACGGTGGGCGGAGTGCGGTCCTTGACGTACGTGCCGTGGTACCAGGAGGTGGCCGTGAGGGACCGGCCCGCGTACAGCCCGTCGGCGGTGGCGGCATGCGAACCGGCGAAGCCCTGCGGCATCCAACCACCCGCGGCGTCGGCGTAGTTCGACCGGTCGTCCTCGTCGTCCCAGCAGAACCCGGCGGGCTTCAGGGCGCCGTTCAGACCGGTGGCGTGACACAGCCCCGGGCGTCCGGTACGGGCGCCCAGGACGTCGGTGACGGACGCCCTGGTGACTCCGGAGGCCTCGGCGGAGTCGATGAGGGCCGTCTTGTCGCCGTCCACGCGGGTGAGCTTGAAGTTCGCGGCGAACGGGTCAAGGCCCGAGGCGGCCTGCGCGGACTGGGTGGGAAGCAGGACGGAGGCGGCCACGGCCGCACCGAGGGCAAGCCGGGCGACACGGCTTCTTCGTCCGAACATGAGTTTCATTCGGGCAGGCTAGCCGGGGCCGGCCTCCCATGATCATCTCCTTCACCAGGTCTTCACGCGGCTCTTCCGGCAGGTCACGGCGTCGCCCGGAGTCGGCGCCGAGAGTCTCAGGTGCGGAGGAAGGGACGGGTTCCGCGCTCGGCCGGCCCGTGGCAGCCTGGGGCGATGATCTCCGTCGAGCGCCTCGATCTCGGATACTTCGTCCGCCCCGCCGCGGAGTGGGGCGGCCCCCACGACCGTGAGGAGCCCGTGCTCGCGTACCTCGTGCGCCACGACGGCGGGCGCCTGCTCTTCGACACCGGCATGGGGACCGGGTCTCCCGAGACCGACGCGCACTACCGTCCGGTGCGCCGTCCCCTGGAGATCGGGCCGGAGGACGTCGACCTCGTGGTCAACTGCCATCTGCACTTCGACCACATCGGCGCCAACCAGCGCTTCCCCGACACCCCCGTGCTGGTCCAGCGCACCGAGCTCGCCATCGCCCGCGCCGGCGGCCACACCATCGACTCCCTGCTGCCGGGCGTCCGGTACGAGGAGATCGACGGCGAGCACGAGATCGCACCCGGAGTGCGCGTCGTCCCGACGCCCGGGCACACCGAGGGCCACCAGTCGCTGGTGCTGGACGAGGGCGACCGCCTGACGGTCCTCGCGGGACAGGCGTACGACTTCGCGCACGAGTTCGGGAAGCCGTACCGCCCGTGGCTCGGGCGGATCGGGGAGCTCGCGGCCGGGCGGCAGGTGCGCGTCCTGTTCGCCCACGACCACGAGCTCTGGGAAGGGACCCTGCCGCTGCCCCGGTAGCCTGTGCGCCCGTGACCCAAACCCTGATCTGGACCGTCGTCGCGCTGATCCTCGTCGGCGTCTACCTGAGCTGGACCGCCGGGCGGCTCGACCGGCTGCACACGCGCATCGACGCCGCGCGGGCCGCGCTCGACGCGCAGTTGCTCCGCCGGGCCTCGGTCACCCAGGAGCTCGCCACCTCCGGCGTGCTCGACCCGGCCGCGTCGATCGTGCTGTACGAGGCGGCGCACGCCGCACGCCAGGCCGAGGAGGACCACCGCGAGGTCGCGGAGAGCGAGCTCAGCCAGGCGCTGCGCGCGGTGTTCGGGGAGCCGGAGCAGGTCGAGCTCGTACGGGAGGCGCCCGGCGGCGAGGAGGCGGCCGGGGAGCTGGCGGCGGCGGTCCGCCGGGTCCCGATGGCCCGGCGCTTCCACAACGACGCCGTACGGGCCGCCCGGGCGCTGCGCCGGCACCGGAAGGTGCGCTGGTTCCGGCTGGCCGGCCACGCCCCGTTCCCGATGGCCTTCGAAATGGATGACGAACCGCCCGCCGCACTTGCGGATCGTCCCAGCTGACCCGCCTCAGCCTTCGTTAGCTGAGAAAACGATCCACCGGCTGCACATTGGCCCTTGATGTGGACCGGTCGTGGCCTGTTTCCTCGCTCTTGTCGTCAACCCCGTTGTCACATGTGAGGTACCCGTGTCCACCACGCCTTCCACCACCCCCCAGTCCCCCGAGACCGGCACCGCCCGCGTCAAGCGCGGCATGGCCGAGCAGCTCAAGGGCGGCGTGATCATGGACGTCGTCACCCCGGAGCAGGCGAAGATCGCCGAGGACGCGGGTGCGGTCGCCGTCATGGCCCTGGAGCGGGTCCCCGCGGACATCCGCAAGGACGGCGGCGTGGCCCGCATGTCCGACCCGGACATGATCGAGGGCATCATCAACGCCGTCTCCATCCCGGTCATGGCCAAGTCCCGCATCGGCCACTTCGTCGAGGCCCAGGTCCTGCAGTCCCTCGGCGTCGACTACATCGACGAGTCCGAGGTCCTGACCCCGGCCGACGAGGTCAACCACTCCGACAAGTGGGCCTTCACCACCCCCTTCGTCTGTGGCGCCACCAACCTGGGCGAGGCCCTGCGCCGCATCGCCGAGGGCGCGGCCATGATCCGCTCCAAGGGTGAGGCCGGCACCGGCAACGTCGTCGAGGCCGTCCGCCACCTGCGCCAGATCAAGAACGAGATCGCCAAGCTGCGCGGCTTCGACAACAACGAGCTGTACGCCGCCGCCAAGGAGCTGCGCGCCCCGTACGAGCTCGTCAAGGAGGTCGCCGAGCTCGGCAAGCTGCCGGTCGTGCTGTTCTCCGCCGGTGGCGTCGCCACCCCGGCCGACGCCGCGCTGATGCGCCAGCTCGGCGCCGAGGGCGTCTTCGTCGGCTCCGGCATCTTCAAGTCGGGCGACCCGGCCAAGCGCGCCGCCGCCATCGTGAAGGCCACCACCTTCTACGACGACCCGAAGATCATCGCGGACGCCTCCCGCAACCTGGGCGAGGCCATGGTCGGCATCAACTGCGACACCCTGCCCGAGGCCGAGCGCTACGCGAACCGGGGCTGGTAAGCACCGATGAGCACCACTCCCGTGATTGGTGTCCTGGCACTCCAGGGCGACGTACGGGAGCACCTGATCGCCCTGGCCGCGGCTGACGCCGTGGCCAGGCCCGTCAGGCGCCCCGAGGAGCTCGCCGAGGTCGACGGCCTCGTCATTCCGGGCGGCGAGTCCACCACCATCTCCAAGCTGGCCGTGCTGTTCGGCCTGATGGAGCCGCTGCGCGAGCGGATCGCCGCGGGGATGCCGGTCTACGGCACCTGCGCCGGCCTGATCATGCTCGCCGACAAGATCCTCGACCCGCGCTCGGGCCAGGAGACCTTCGGCGGCATCGACATGATCGTGCGCCGCAACGCCTTCGGACGGCAGAACGAGTCCTTCGAGGCGGGCGTCACCGTCGCCGGGATAGACACCCCCGTCGAGGGCGTCTTCATCCGTGCCCCCTGGGTGGAGTCCGTCGGTGCCGCGGTCGAGGTGCTCGCCGAGCACGACGGCCACATCGTCGCCGTCCGGCAGGGCAGGGTCCTCGCCACCTCTTTCCACCCCGAGCTGACCGGCGACCACCGGATTCACGAGCTGTTCGTGGACATGGTGCGCGCCGAGCGGTGACCCGGTCCTTGTAGGATCTCTGGGGTTCGTTCAAGAAGTTGGTTACGCGAAGGAGACAGGCAGATGTCCGGCCACTCTAAATGGGCTACGACGAAGCACAAGAAGGCCGTGATCGACGCCAAGCGCGGCAAGCTCTTCGCGAAGCTGATCAAGAACATCGAGGTCGCGGCCCGGACCGGCGGTGCCGACCCGGACGGTAACCCGACGCTGTACGACGCCATCCAGAAGGCCAAGAAGCAGTCGGTTCCCAACAAGAACATCGACTCGGCCGTCAAGCGCGGCGGCGGCCTCGAGGCCGGCGGCGTCGACTACCAGACGATCATGTACGAGGGCTACGGCCCGAACGGTGTCGCGGTGCTCATCGAGTGCCTCACCGACAACCGCAACCGCGCCGCCTCCGACGTGCGCGTCGCCATGACCCGCAACGGCGGCTCCATGGCCGACCCGGGCTCGGTGTCGTACCTGTTCAACCGCAAGGGCGTCGTCGTGCTGCCCAAGGGCGAGCTGACCGAGGACGACGTCCTGGGCGCCGTCCTCGACGCGGGCGCCGAGGAGGTCAACGACCTCGGCGAGAACTTCGAGGTCATCAGCGAGGCCACCGACCTGGTCGCGGTCCGCACCGCGCTCCAGGAGGCCGGGATCGACTACGACTCGGCCGAGTCCAGCTTCGTCCCGAGCATGCAGGTCGAGCTCGACGAGGAGGGCGCGCGCAAGATGTTCAAGCTGATCGACGCGCTCGAGGACAGCGACGACGTGCAGAACGTCTTCGCCAACTTCGACGTCAGCGACGAGGTCATGGAGAAGGTCGACGCCTGATCGGCGGCCTTGACCGGGTCTTCGCGAGTTCTCGCGAGTTTTCGCGCGTATTCGCGGGCTCTTCCGCAGCGGGGCGGGCCGCCCACACCCCCCCGCCCCCCCCCGGGGTAAATGAGGACCAAAAGAAAATATTAAAAA
>NZ_JBHXTJ010000028.1:0-9637 GCF_042677525.1 Streptomyces sp. NPDC127114 | reverse complement strand
TTTAAATTCTCCGGGTCTCCGCGTGTGGGGGGCCTTGCCGGGTTTTTCGCGTGTTGCGCGGTTTTTTCGGGGGTTTGGGGGGGGTTCTCCGCCGGGGGCCCGCGCCCACCCCCCCCCCCCCCCCGCTGCGTTGTCAGTGCGAGCCGATAGCCTGCACGAACAGTCGAGCGATCAGGGAGGGGCGGCGTGCGCGTACTCGGGGTGGACCCGGGACTCACCCGGTGCGGCGTCGGCGTCGTCGAGGGAGTCGCCGGACGGCCGCTCACCATGCTCGGCGTCGGCGTGGTGCGCACGCCGGCCGATGCCGACATCGGTCACCGCCTGGTCGGCATCGAGCGCGGCATCGAGGAGTGGATCGACCGCTTCCAGCCCGAACTCGTCGCCGTGGAGCGGGTGTTCAGTCAGCACAACGTGCGTACGGTGATGGGCACCGCCCAGGCCAGCGCCGTCGCCATGCTGTGCGCGGCCCGGCGCGGACTGCCCGTCGCCCTGCACACCCCGAGCGAGGTCAAGGCCGCCGTCACCGGCAGCGGCCGCGCCGACAAGGCCCAGGTCGGCGCCATGGTCACCCGGCTGCTGCGGCTCTCCGCCCCGCCCAGGCCCGCCGACGCCGCCGACGCCCTCGCGCTCGCCATCTGCCACATCTGGCGCGCCCCCGCCCAGAACCGCCTCCAGCAGGCCGCCGCCGAGAACCGCCTCCAGCAGGCCGCCGCCGACAACCGCCTCCAGCAGGCCGTCGCCCAGAACCGCCTCCAGCAGGCCGCCGCCCCGCACGCCTCGAAAGGCCGCACCTCATGATCGCCTTCGTCAGCGGCCCGGTGGCCGCGCTCGCCCCCACGACCGCCGTCGTCGAGGTCGGCGGTGTCGGCATGGCCGTCCAGTGCACCCCGAACACCATCGCCGGACTCCGCCTCGGCGAGCACGCCCGCCTCGCCACCTCCCTGGTCGTCCGCGAGGACTCCCTGACGCTGTACGGCTTCGCCGACGACGACGAGCGCCAGGTCTTCGAGCTGCTGCAGACCGCGAGCGGCGTCGGGCCGAGGCTGGCCCAGGCGATGCTGGGCGTCCACTCGCCCGACGCGCTGCGCCTCGCGGTGTCCACCGGCGACGAGAAGGCGCTGACCGCCGTCCCCGGCATCGGCAAGAAGGGCGCCCAGAAGCTGCTCCTGGAACTGAAGGACAAGCTGGGCCAGCCCCTCGGCACCAGTGGCCTGGTCGGCCAGCAGCGCGCCGTCGCCTCCGGCCCCGCCCCCTGGACCGAGCAGCTGTCCGCCGCGCTGATCGGCCTCGGCTACGCCGGCCGGGAGGCCGAGGACGCCGTCGCGGCCGTCGCCCCGCAGGCCGAGGCGGCCATCGCGGAGACCGGCTCGGCCCCCGTCCCGCAGCTCCTGAGGGCCGCCCTGCAGACCCTGAACCGGACCCGCTGACGACGACCGCCGCGCGGGCCGGACACCCGGCCCCGCCGGCGCCCGAGGCACGGGAGCCGGGGGCGGAGCCCCCGGTGACGGACGGGGCGAGGTGGGGGAGGAGCCCCGCAGGGACCCGCCGCCGGCCATCGACCACCGCACGACAACGAGAAGGCAGACCATCGTGAACTGGGACGACGACAGCAGCCCCGTCGAGGAGCGCATCGTCGGCGCCGCCGCCGAAGGCGACGACCAGGCCGTCGAGGCCGCCCTGCGCCCCAAGGACCTCGACGAGTTCATCGGCCAGGAGAAGGTCCGCCAGCAGCTCGACCTCGTCCTCAAGGCCGCCCGCCAGCGCGGCGCCACCGCCGACCACGTGCTGCTCTCCGGCGCTCCCGGCCTCGGCAAGACCACCCTGTCGATGATCATCGCGGCGGAGATGAACGCCCCGATCAGGATCACCAGCGGCCCCGCCATCCAGCACGCCGGCGACCTCGCCGCCATCCTGTCCTCCCTCCAGGAGGGCGAGATCCTCTTCCTCGACGAGATCCACCGGATGTCCCGGCCCGCCGAGGAGATGCTCTACATGGCGATGGAGGACTTCCGCGTCGACGTCATCGTCGGCAAGGGCCCCGGCGCCACCGCCATCCCCCTGGAACTGCCGCCGTTCACCCTGGTCGGCGCCACCACCCGGGCCGGACTGCTCCCGCCGCCGCTGCGCGACCGCTTCGGCTTCACCGCGCACATGGAGTTCTACGAGCCGCACGAGCTGGAGCGGGTGGTCCGCCGCTCCGCCGGGCTCCTCGACGTCGAGATCGACACCGACGGCGCCGCAGAGATCGCCGGCCGGTCCCGCGGCACGCCCCGCATCGCCAACCGGCTGCTCCGCCGCGTCCGCGACTACGCCCAGGTCAGGGCCGACGGAGTGATCACCCGGGAGGTCGCCGCCGCCGCCCTCGGCGTGTACGAGGTCGATAGCCGCGGTCTCGACCGGCTCGACCGCGCGGTCCTGGAAGCACTGCTCAAGCTCTTCGGCGGCGGACCGGTCGGCCTGTCCACCCTCGCGGTGGCGGTGGGGGAGGAGCGCGAGACCGTCGAGGAGGTCGCCGAGCCCTTCCTCGTACGGGAGGGACTGCTCGCCCGCACACCCCGCGGCCGGGTCGCCACCCCCGCCGCCTGGACCCACCTCGGACTGGTTCCGCCGCAGGCAGCGGGCCCGGGCGCGGCGGGCGGCGGCGGAGGGACCGGCGCCGGAAGCGGACAAGCGGGGCTGTTCGGGATGTGACGACGGCGACGGCGCGGATACTCGCCCGGTCAGGAACCGCGGTGCGATGCTGGGCGTTGTTCCATCGATGCGGACTCGCCTAGACTCCGCCGATGCCGCCCTTTCTGGTCGGCGTACCCACCCCCGAAGATCAGGCCGCGGTTTCTCCGCGACCGTGCGAAGGAAACCCGTCCCGTGAACCTCGTGACCCTCCTCCCCTTCATCGTCCTCATCGGGGCCATGTTCCTGATGACCCGCTCTGCCAAGAAGAAGCAGGCGCAGGCGGTGGAGATGCGCAACCAGATGCAGCCCGGCACCGGCGTACGCACCATCGGGGGGATGTACGCCACCGTCAAGGAGATCGGCGACGAGACCGTCCTCCTCGAGGTCGCGCCCGGCGTGCACGCCGTCTACGCCAAGAACGCGATCGGCGCGGTGCTCGAAGACTCCGAGTACAACCGCATCGTCCACGGCGACGACGACACCGACTCCGACACCGTCGTTCCGGACGACGCCTCCTCGCTCACCGAGGACGCCGGCGCCGCCGAGGGCCAGGAGGGGGCGGCCAAGGCCGACCTGACCAAGAAGGACGCCGCTCCCGCGGCGGACTCCGAGGTCGAGAAGGACGGCAAGGCCGACGGGGAGACCGAGGCGAAGTAGTCGCCCCGGGGCGGGCGCGGACGCCCACAGGCGTCCGCCGCCCCGGACCGGTTTCACGTCTGCGGGGGCAGGTCCCCACACACACTTCGTGGCCGCCGCCCGCCCAACCGGCGCGGGGGCGGTTTGGACAGGGAGAAACGACAGGTGGCAGCACCGAAGAAGGGCCGAAGGCCGGCGGGGGGCCAGAGCCGGCCGGGCCGCGCCCTGGCACTCATTCTGATCGCCATGGTCGCGCTCACCGGCGGCATGTTCTGGTCGGGGCACACCACCCCGCGCCTGGGCATCGACCTCGCCGGCGGCACGTCGATCACGCTCAAGGCGAAGGCGGAGCCCGGACAGGAGTCCGCCGTCAACGAGACCAACATGAACACGGCGGTCGGCATCATCGAGCGCCGTGTCAACGGTCTGGGTGTCTCCGAGGCCGAGGTCCAGACGCAGGGCCGCGAGAACATCATCGTGAACATCCCCAAGGGGACGAACGAGAAGCAGGCCCGCGAGCAGGTCGGTACCACCGCCCAGCTGTACTTCCGGCAGGTCCTGGCCGTCGCCGCGGCCGACCAGCCCGCGCCGAACCCGAGCGCCAAGCCCAGCGGCTCGGCCACCCCGTCGGCGAAGCCCTCCGGCGCCACCGCGGACAAGGCCAAGGGCGGCAAGTCCGCCACTCCGACGGCCACCGCCTCCAGCCAGGGCCGCGCCGTCAGCGAGGCGCTGAAGGCCCCGAGCCCCACGCCGAGCGCGAGCTCCTCCGCGTCGCCGAAGGCGTCCTCGACGCCGAACCCGACCCCGTCGGGTGACGCCGCCACCGCGGCCCTGCAGCAGAAGTTCGCGGCGCTCAACTGCCTCGACCCCAAGCAGCGCGCCGCCGTCGGCCAGGGCGTCAAGCCCTCCGAGCCCACCATCGCCTGTGGCGAGGACGCCCCCGGCATCTGGTCGAAGTACCTCCTCGGCCCGGCCGAGGTCGACGGCAAGGACGTCGACGACGCCCAGGGCGTCTTCGACCAGCAGCGCGGCATGTGGATCGTGACCATGGACTTCACGAGCGAGGGCTCGAAGAAGTTCCAGAAGATCACCGGCAAGCTCTCCCAGCAGGCCGACCCGCAGAACCGCTTCGCGATCGTCCTTGACGGCGACGTGGTCTCCGCCCCGTCCGTGCGACAGACGCTGAGTGCCAGCGCCGAGATCTCCGGCAGCTTCACCCAGGAGACCGCCCAGGACCTGGGCAACATCCTGTCCTACGGCGCCCTGCCGCTGTCCTTCGAGACCCAGAGCGTCGACACCGTCACCGCCGCCCTCGGCGGCGAGCAGCTCCAGGCGGGTCTGATCGCCGGCGCCATCGGCCTGGCCCTGGTCATCATCTACCTGGTGGTGTACTACCGCGGCCTGTCGTTCGTGGCGATCCTCAGCCTCGGCGTCTCGGCCCTGCTCACCTACGTGATCATGGCGCTGCTCGGCCCGGCCATCGGCTTCGCGCTGAACCTGCCGGCCGTCTGCGGTGCCATCGTGGCCATCGGCATCACCGCGGACTCGTTCATCGTCTACTTCGAACGCATCCGCGACGAGATCCGCGAGGGCCGCACGCTCCGCCCGGCCGTCGAGCGCGCCTGGCCGCGGGCCCGGCGCACCATCCTGGTCTCCGACTTCGTGTCGTTCCTCGCCGCCGCCGTGCTCTTCGTCGTCACCGTCGGCAAGGTCCAGGGCTTCGCGTTCACGCTCGGCCTGACCACGCTGCTCGACATCGTGGTGGTGTTCCTCTTCACCAAGCCGGTGATGACGCTCCTCGCCCGCACCAGGTTCTTCGGCAACGGCCACAAGATGTCCGGCCTCGACCCGAAGAGCCTCGGTGCCAAGCCGCCGCTGCGCCGCACCCGCCGTACGTCCACCCCCGCCGCCGGCCCGATCGAACCGAAGGAGGCGTGAGATGTCGAAGCTCGGCGATCTCGGCGCCCGACTCCACCGCGGTGAGGTCGGCTACGACTTCATCGGCAACCGCCGTATCTGGTACGGCCTCTCGATCCTCATCACCATCACGGCCATCGTCGCCCTCGCGGTGCGCGGCCTGAACATGGGCATCGAGTTCCAGGGCGGCGCCGTCTTCACCACCCCGAAGACGAACGTCTCCGTCAGCCAGGCCACGGAGTACGCGGAAGAGGCCTCCGGCCACGACGCGATCGTCCAGCAGCTCGGCAACGGCTCCCTGCGCATCCAGGTCGGCGGCCTCGACACCGCCAAGTCCGACCAGGTCCGCGAGGAGCTCGCCAAGGACCTGAACGTCCCCGAGACGAAGATCGCGGCGGAGCTCGTCGGCCCCAGCTGGGGTGAGCAGATCGCCACCAAGGCCTGGACGGGCCTCGGGGTCTTCATGATCCTCGTGGTGATCTACCTCGCCATCGCCTTCGAGTGGCGAATGGCCCTCGCGGCGCTCGTCGCACTGATCCACGACCTCACCATCACCGTCGGCATCTACTCGCTGGTCGGCTTCGAGGTCACGGTCGGCACGGTCATCGGTCTGCTGACGATCCTCGGTTACTCGCTCTACGACACGGTCGTCGTCTTCGACTCGCTCAAGGAGCAGACGAAGGACATCACCAAGCAGACCCGCTGGACGTACAGCGACGTCGCCAACCGCTCGATCAACAGCACCCTGGTCCGTTCGATCAACACCACGGTCGTGGCGCTGCTCCCGGTCGCCGGTCTGCTCTTCATCGGCGGCGGCGTCCTCGGCGCGGGCATGCTGAACGACATCTCGCTGTCGCTGTTCGTGGGTCTCGCCGCCGGTGCGTACTCCTCGATCTTCATCGCCACCCCGCTGGTCGCCGACCTCAAGGAGCGCGAGCCGGCGATGAAGGCCCTGAGGAAGCGCGTCCTGGCCAAGCGGGCCTCCGACGCCGCCAAGGGCGAGGACCTCGACGGCACCGACGCCCTCGACGTCTCCGGCGCCGAGCCGGCCGTCGTGGGCCAGCGCGGCCGCCGCGGCCGCCCCTCGGGACGGCGCGGATGACCGCCGAGGCACAGGACACCACCGAGCTGCTCCTCAGCCGCATCCGGGACGTCCCCGACTACCCGAAGCCGGGCGTGCTGTTCAAGGACATCACCCCGCTGCTCGCGGACCCGGAGGCGTTCACCGCGCTCACCGACACGCTGGCCGGGCTGTGCGGCGCGCACGGCGCCACGAAGGTCGTGGGCCTGGAGGCCCGCGGCTTCATCCTGGCCGCGCCGGTCGCCGTCCGCGCCGGCCTCGGCTTCATCCCGGTCCGCAAGGCCGGGAAGCTGCCCGGGGCGACGCTGCGGCAGGCGTACGAGCTGGAGTACGGCTCCGCCGAGATCGAGGTGCACGCCGAGGACCTGGCCGCGGGCGACCGCGTCATGGTCATCGACGACGTCCTCGCGACCGGCGGAACCGCCGAGGCCTCCATCGAGCTGATCCGGCGTGCCGGGGCCGAGGTCGCCGGCGTCGCCGTCCTGATGGAGCTCGGCTTCCTGCCGGGCCGGGCCCGTCTCGAGCCCGCCCTGGCCGGAGCCCCGCTCACGGCGCTCATCACCGTCTGAGCCGTCGGCCGACCGTCGTCCGACCGTGTCGGACACCGCCGGACCTGGTACGGAGGCGGCCCGGGAATTCCCCGGGCCGCCTCCGTCGTTTTCCGGACAGTCCCGCGAAACGGGAACCCGGCGAGGCACGGCCGCGCATGAGGTGCGTCTCAGCCCTCAGGCGCGTGAGCACAGGCGCTTCCAGGTCGATACGATGGCCTTTCCGGGCCTGACCGGGGGACCCGGAAACGCACGAGGAGCGCTCTTGCCAGACGAGGCCCAGCCACTCTCCGCCGCGCAGCCCGACAAGCGAGCCGAGCAGGCCGCGCCGAGCACTGCCGCGCCCCAGAACCCGCCCGCGGAGACGAGGCCCCGGCCCGCGGCACCCGCGCCGCCCCCGTCCGTCCGGCCCACCCCGGCCCCGCCCGCCCGCTCCGGCGGTTCCTCGAGCCGCGTCCGCGCCCGCCTCGCCCGGCTGGGCGTCCAGCGCTCCTCCCCGTACAACCCGGTCCTCGAACCGCTGCTGCGGATCGTCCGCTCCAACGACCCGAAGATCGAGACCGCGACCCTCCGCCAGATCGAGCGGGCCTACCAGGTCGCCGAACGCTGGCACCGCGGCCAGAAGCGCAAGAGCGGCGACCCGTACATCACCCACCCGCTCGCCGTCACCACGATCCTCGCCGAGCTCGGCATGGACCCGGCGACGCTCATGGCCGGACTGCTCCACGACACCGTCGAGGACACCGAGTACGGCCTGGAGGACCTGCGCCGCGACTTCGGCGACCAGGTCGCCCTGCTCGTCGACGGCGTCACCAAGCTCGACAAGGTCAAGTTCGGCGAGGCCGCGCAGGCCGAGACCGTCCGCAAGATGGTCGTCGCCATGGCCAAGGACCCCAGGGTCCTCGTCATCAAGCTCGCCGACCGCCTGCACAACATGCGCACCATGCGCTACCTCAAGCGGGAGAAGCAGGAGAAGAAGGCCCGCGAGACCCTGGAGATCTACGCCCCGCTGGCCCACCGGCTGGGCATGAACACCATCAAGTGGGAGCTGGAGGACCTCGCCTTCGCGATCCTCTACCCCAAGATGTACGACGAGATCGTCCGGCTCGTCGCCGAGCGCGCGCCCAAGCGCGACGAGTACCTCGCGATAGTGACCGACGAGGTCCAGGCCGACCTGCGGGCCGCCCGCATCAAGGCCACCGTCACCGGCCGGCCGAAGCACTACTACAGCGTCTACCAGAAGATGATCGTCCGCGGCCGTGACTTCGCGGAGATCTACGACCTGGTCGGCATCCGCGTCCTCGTGGACACCGTCCGCGACTGCTACGCGGCCCTCGGCACCGTCCACGCGCGATGGAACCCGGTCCCCGGCCGGTTCAAGGACTACATCGCGATGCCGAAGTTCAACATGTACCAGTCGCTGCACACGACGGTCATCGGACCCAACGGCAAGCCCGTCGAGCTGCAGATCCGCACCTTCGACATGCACCGCCGCGCCGAGTACGGCATCGCCGCGCACTGGAAGTACAAGCAGGAGGCCGTCGCCGGCGCCTCCAAGGTGCGCACCGACGTGCCGAAGAAGGCCGGCAAGGACGATCACGTCAACGACATGGCGTGGCTGCGGCAGCTGCTCGACTGGCAGAAGGAGACCGAGGACCCCTCGGAGTTCCTGGAGTCGCTGCGTTTCGACCTCTCCCGCAACGAGGTCTTCGTCTTCACGCCGAAGGGCGACGTCATAGCGCTGCCCGCCGGCGCCACGCCGGTCGACTTCGCCTACGCCGTCCACACCGAGGTCGGCCACCGCACCATAGGCGCCCGCGTCAACGGACGCCTCGTGCCGCTGGAGTCCACCCTGGACAACGGCGACCTGGTGGAGGTCTTCACCTCCAAGGCCGTCGGCGCCGGGCCCTCCCGGGACTGGCTGGGCTTCGTCAAGTCCCCGCGCGCCCGCAACAAGATCCGCGCCTGGTTCTCCAAGGAGCGCCGCGACGAGGCCATCGAGCAGGGCAAGGACGCCATCGCGCGGGCCATGCGCAAGCAGAACCTGCCGATCCAGCGGATCCTCACCGGCGACTCGCTCGTCACCCTCGCCCACGAGATGCGGTACACCGACATCTCCTCGCTGTACGCGGCGATCGGCGAGGGCCACGTCACGGCCCAGTCCATCGTGCAGAAGCTGGTCCAGGCCCTCGGCGGCGAGGAGGCCGCGACCGAGGACATCGCCGAGACCCACCCGCCGGCCCGCGGCCGCACCAAGCGCCGCTCCAGCTCGGACCCGGGCGTGGTGGTCAAGGGCGTCGAGGACGTCTGGGTGAAGCTGGCCCGCTGCTGCACCCCGGTGCCCGGCGACCCGATCATCGGCTTCGTCACGCGTGGCAGCGGCGTCTCCGTGCACCGCAGCGACTGCGTGAACGTCGAGTCGCTGTCCCGGGAGCCCGAGCGCATCCTCGACGTCGAGTGGGCGCCCACCCAGTCCTCGGTCTTCCTGGTCGCCATCCAGGTCGAGGCCCTGGACCGGTCCCGGCTGCTCTCCGACGTCACCCGGGTCCTCTCGGACCAGCACGTCAACATCCTGTCGGCGGCCGTCCAGACCTCCCGCGACCGGGTGGCCACCTCGCGCTTCACCTTCGAGATGGGCGACCCGAAGCACCTGGGCCACGTCCTGAAGGCCGTACGCGGCGTGGAGGGCGTCTACGACGTCTACCGCGTGACGAGCGCCCGCAGGCCGTAAGGCGACCGCCGCCGACGGGGGCGTACGAGACCCCGTCGGCGGCGGTACGAG
>NZ_JBHXTJ010000027.1:0-100306 GCF_042677525.1 Streptomyces sp. NPDC127114 | reverse complement strand
GGGCAGGGGGCGGGGCGGGCGTGGGGCGCCGTCGGACGGTGGGGGGGGGGGGGGCGGGGGCCTCCCGGCGGCTCCGGGCGGGGCGCCCGGTCGCCGCTACCCGAGGTCGTCCAGGGTGACGAGTTCGGTGATGCCGCGGGCGGCCAGGTGGGTGCGGTCCGCGGTGCGGGCCGCCAGGACCACGGCCGGGCGGGCGCCGTCCGCGGCCAGGCGCATGAAGGCCTCGAACCAGCGGCCTCCGGGGGCGCACTCCGAGCGCTTGGTTCCGTCCTCCGGGAGGTCGAGGACCAGTGCCGTCGTCCGGTGCGGTGCGGGAGAGTACGTGGCGCGGGCCTCGGCGACCGCCTCGCCCAGCGCCCGTCCGGTCGGCTTGGTCCGGCCGTCGGTGGTCAACAGGCCGAGGCTGTATTCGAGTTCGGGGAAGTCGGCGAGCGCGCGGTCGACGTCGTGGGAGCACCACCACGTGATACCCCACAGATCGGGGCAGTCGAGCGCGGCGGCGACGGTCGTCCGGGTGAATCCGGCCGCGCGCTCGGGCGGCACGTGCGGGGCGGGGGCGCCCACCTCCTGGAGCCAGACGGGGCGGCGGGCGTCCTCGGCCCAGGCCTTGGAGAGCTCGACGAGATAGGCGGCGTGCTGTCCGGCGGCGAAGGAGTCGCCGCCGTAGCGCTGTGCGGTGCCGTTGAAGACCCAGGAGTGGACGGCGGTGGCGCCGCCGACGCGGGCGGCGTGCGCGGGGGTGAAGGGGTGGTCGTCCAGGTACCAGGCGGCGTCGTACGCGGCGTGCAGGTGGAGCCGGCCGGGTGCGCCGTCCTCGCAGGCGGCGAGCATGCGGCGCAGCCAGCTCTCGGCCTGGTCGGGGGTGATGCGGTCGGGGTCGGGGTGGGGGTCCCCGGAGAACTGGTTGATCTCGTTGCCGAGGGTCATGCCGAGGAAGTTGGGCCGGTCGGCGAGGGCGGCGGCGAGGGTGCGCAGATAGGCGGTCTGGCCGTCGAGGACCTCGGGGTCGGTGAAGAGGTTGCGCCGGTGCCAGGTCTGGGTCCAGGACGGCAGGAAGTCGAAGCTGGAGAGGTGGCCCTGGAGGCCGTCCACCGCGACGTCGAGCCCGCGCTCGGCCGCGGCGTCGACGACCGCGCCCAGCTGCTCGACGGCCCGCGGGCGGATCAGGGTGCGGTTGGGCTGGAAGAGGGGCCAGAGCGGGAAGGCGCGGATGTGGTCGAGGCCCAGGGCGGCGACGGAGTCCAGGTCGGCGCGGACCGCGTCGAGGTCGAAGTCGAGCCAGTGGTGGAACCAGCCCTGGCTGGGGGTGTAGTTGACGCCGAAGCGCGGACCGGTGGTGTTCCGGGGGTTCGTCATGCGAGGTGTGGTTCCTTCGCGATGGAGGGTGGGGAGACGGCCGGGTCAGCCCTTGATCGCGCCTTCCTCGACTCCCTTGAAGAAGAAGCGCTGGAGTGCCGCGAACACCGCCACGATCGGCAGGAAGGCGATCATGGTGCCGGCGGCGACCAGGCGGGGATTGGCGGAGAAGGTGCCGTCGAGGTACTGGAGGCCGACCGTGAGGGTGTAGCGGCCGGGGTCGTTGAGGACGATCAGCGGCCACAGGAAGTCGTCCCAGGCGGCGATGAACGTGAAGATCACCACGACGCTCAGCATGCCCCGGACGTTGGGCAGGCCCACGTGCACGAGCCGCTGCCACACGCTCGCGCCGTCGACCAGCGCGGCGGCGTCGAGCTCGGACGGCACGGCGCGGAAGGCGGTGTACATGAGCAGCACGTTGAGCATGCCGATCGCGCCGGGCAGGGCGACGCCGAGGAGGGTGTCGGTGAGGCCGAGGCTGCGGACCGTCACGTACTGGGAGACGATCGTGACCTCGCCGGGCAGCACCAGGGTGGCCGCGAAGAGGCCGAACGCGAGGCGGGCGCCCCTGAACCGCAGCCGGGCGAGCGCGAAGCCGGCGAGGGTGGCGCCGACGACGTTGCCGGCGACGGCGATGCCCGCGACGACCAGCGAGTTGGCGGCGTAGGTCCAGACCGGGATGGTGTCGGCGACCTGCGCGTAGTTGGCGAGCGTGGGATCGTCCGGCAGGAACGAGGGGGTTCGGGACCACACGTCCTCCCCGGGTCCCTTGAGCGAGGTGGACAGCTGCCAGAGGAAGGGGCCGATGGTGAGGAGCAGGACGAGGAGCAGCAGCAGGTAGCGCACCGCCCGCTCGGTGGCGCGCGGGGCGCGGCCCGGGGTGGTCATGCGTCAGGCCGCCTTCCGGTTGAGCCGGGCCAGGACGAGCATCGGGCCGACGGTGAGGACGAAGAGCAGGATGCTGAGGGCGGAGGCGTAGCCGATGTGTCCGGTGAAGCCGCGGCTGTACATCTGGATGAGCATGACCACCGACATGTCGCGCCCGCCGGGTCCGCCGGTGCCGTGGGACAGGACGTACAGCTCGGAGAAGATCCGCAGCGCGGAGACCGAGACGAGGACCGAGATCAGCAGCATCGCGGGGCGGACGCCGGGCAGGGTGACGTGCCAGAACCTGCGGGTGGCGGAGGCGCCGTCGACGGCCGCGGCCTCGTGGAGTTCGCGGCCGACGTTCCCGAGCGCGGACAGGTAGATGACCATGTAGTACCCGAGCCCCTTCCACACCGTGAGGGCGATGGCGCTGAAGAGCAGCAGCCAGCGGTCGGTGAGGAAGGAGACGGGCCGGTCCGCGAGGCCGAGCTGGTGGAGCATGCCGTTGAGCAGTCCCCGGTCGTCGAGCACCCAGCCCCAGACGAGACCGACGACGACCGCGGAGGCGACGACCGGGGTGTAGAACGCGGTGCGGAAGAACGTGATGCCGGGCAGCTTCTTCTCCACGAGGAGCGCGAGCAGCAGTGGCAGCAGGGTGAGCAGGGGCAGGCAGACGAGGAGGTAGATGACGCTGTTGACCAGCGCGTCGGTCAACTGCTCGTCGTCGAGGGCGCGTCGGTAGTTCTCCAGTCCGGTGAAGTGTCCGCCGCCGAGCGGCCGGGCGTTGGTGAAGGACAGGATCACCGTGTTGACCGCGGGCCACAGGTTGAAGACGGCGAGCCAGACCAGTGCGGGACCGGCGAGCAGCCAGGGCGTGAACCAGCGCCGGTGGGTCATGGGAAGCCTTCCGTTCAGTCCTTCAGCAGCTGGTTGGCGCGGGCGACGGCCGTGTCGAGGGCCTCTTTGGAGCCGCTCTGGCCGCTGACGGCGAGGGCGATCTGCTGGTTGATCAGGGTCTTGATCGCCTCGTTGGCCTGGACGGGTTCGAGGACGCGAGCGGAGGCGAGCGAGCGGAAGGCGGTGACCTTGGCGTCGCCGGCGTTGCTGCCGTCGCTCCTGCTGAAGAAGGGGTCGGCCGCGGAGGCGGTGGTGGAGGGGAAGATGCTGGTCTCGCGGGCGAAGGCGGCCTGGTTCTCGGCGTTCGTCACCCAGCGGGCGAGGGCGAGGGCCGCGGCCGGGTTCCTGGTGTTCTTGGGGACGGACAGGCCCTGGACGTACAGCGGCGGGGTGCCCATGGCGGGAGAGGAGACCACCTTGGGGGCCAGGGTCGGGTTGTCGACGGCGAGGCTGGTGATGTAGTTCGCGCCGGCGGTGGTCCAGGCGGCGGTGCCGGAGCTGAACAGCTTGGTGTTGCCCGCGTAGGTCTCGGTGAGCACGTCCTTGGGCAGCAGGCCCTCCTTGAAGGCCTCGCGGTAGGTGTCGAGGACGGCGGCGGCCTCGGGGGTGTTGAAGGTGAAGGTCCTGCCGTCGGCGGACATGATCGGCACACCGGCGTTGGCGAGGTCGATGAGGTTGGGCTTGCGGCTCATCAGATACGTCTGGCCGCCGGACTTCTCCTTGACGGTACGGGCGGCCCTGACCAGCTCGTCGAGCGTGGCCGGCGGCTTCTTCGGGTCGAGGCCGAACCTGGTGAACAGCTCGCCGTTCCAGTAGTTGACGTCGGTGTTCAGGTACCAGGGGTAGCCGTAGGTGCCGTCGTGGCCGGGGAAGCGGTAGGCGTCGAGGCCGCCCTTGACGTAGTCGGCGGCCGCCGCGGAGTCGGCCCCTCCGATGTCGAGCAGCAGGTTCTGCTTCACCAGGGGCAGGGCGAAGTCCGGCGGCAGGTTGACGACGTCGGGGAGGGTGCCGCCGGCGGACTGGCTGAGGACCTTCTCGGAGTAGCCCTCGCCCGGCTGGTCGAGCCACTCGACCTCGACGCCCGGGTACTTCTTCTCGAAGCCGGAGATCACGCCCTCCATGTAGGCGGTGAACTTCGGCTTGAGCGCCCAGGTCTGGAGCGAGACCTTGCCCCTGACCTCGCCGCCCGTGCCGGCCGGACCCGGCGTGCCGGAGTCATCTGCGCCGCCGAGGCCGCAGCCGGCGAGGGTCACGGCGGCTACGGCGGCGGCGGTCCACCGGGCCCACAGGCTCCTTCGAATGTGTCGCACGAGGGTGTCTCCTTGCTCGGGTCGTCGCGGGGGAACTGCGCGGACCTTGCTCGGCTTGCTTGACTAAACCGCTCTAGCGATGCGGGACTATCCTCCCGGCTAAACTCCGGTGTCAAGAGAGCGTGCGGAAACGCGCAGGACGAGGGAGCGCCCGATGGCCCGACCGACCATCGCCGACATCGCCAGGGAGGCGGGCGTCTCCAAGGGCGCCGTCTCCTTCGCGCTCAACGGCCGTCCGGGCGTCAGCGAGGCGACCCGGGAGCGCATCCTGCGGGTGGCCGAGCGGATGAACTGGCGCCCGCACAGCGCCGCTCGCGCCCTCGGCGGGGCGCGGGCCGGCGCCGTCGGCCTGGTGCTCGCCCGGCCGGCCCGCACGATCGGGCTCGAACCCTTCTTCGGCCAGCTCCTTTCGGGGCTGCAGGCCCCGCTCTCCGTCCGCGGCACGGCCCTCCAGCTGCTCGTCGTCGAGGACACGGCCGCGGAGACCGAGGTCTACCGGCGGTGGACCTCCGAGCACCGGGTCGACGGTTTCGTCCTGGTCGACCTCCAGGTGCGCGACCCGCGCATCCCCGTCCTCGAGGAACTCGGCGTGCCGACCGTCGTCCTCGGCGGGCCCGGCAGGCACGGGCGGCTGCCCGCCGTCTGGGCCGACGACCGCGAGGCGATGACCTCGATCGTCGAGTACCTGGCGGCCCTCGGGCACCGCCGGATCGCCCATCTCGCCGGTCTGCCCTCCTTCCAGCACACTCAGCGCCGGATCCGGGCGGTGCGGGACGCGGCGCGCCGGCTCGGGCTCGACGAGGCGGTCTCGGTGCCGACGGACTTCAGCGACGCGGAGGGCGCGGCGGCCACCCGGGCGCTGCTCGCCCGGCCGGGGCCACGGCGGCCGACGGCGATCGTGTACGACAGCGACGTGATGGCCGTGGCGGGCCTCGGGGTCGCCGCGGAGATGGGGGTCGCGGTGCCCGGCGAGGTGTCGGTGGTGTCGTTCGACGACTCGGCGCTCGCCCGGATCGTCCACCCTTCGCTCACCGCGCTCTCCCGGGACACCTTCGCCCTCGGCGAGCAGGTGGCCACGGCCCTGCTCGCCGTGATCGACGACCCGTCGTCGGCGCAGGACGTCAGGAACCCGACGCCGCGGCTCACGGTGCGCGAGAGCACGGCGGCCCCCCGTGAGGGCCGGTCGCACGGGTGACGCCCTCTTGACCGTGCTCGCTAAATCCCTTTAGCCTCCGCACCGGACCCGGGCCCGTCGGGACGCGTTCCGCCTGACGGGCCGTCACCCGCCTGACCGGCGTCCTCCGCCCGGCAGGTCCCGATCCCGCACCATCGCGCCACCGGCACCACCAGCCCCTTCCCCCTCTGCTGGACCGGAGCTCCGATGAGAAGACCCCTGCACCTCCTGCTGGCCGCGGCCCTGTCCGCGGCCGCGCTCGGCCTGGCCCCCACGCCGAGCGCGTCGGCGACGGCGTCACCCGCCGCGCCCGACAACGTTGTCGCGACTGCGGGCAACCAGCCGTACGCCTCCTACTGGTATCCGAACACCATCCTGGACTGGGACCCGGCCACCGACCCCGACGCCCGCTTCAACCGCTCGCGGGTGCCGCTCGGACCGCGCGTCTCCGACCCCGCCCTGAAGGCGAACGCCGGCGCGCGCGCCGGCGAGGGCGAGGTCGTGTCGCTGGTCTCCTTCGCGCCCACCTCGAACAACCCCTCCCAGGGCTCGTCCGATCCGCGCTACTACGCCTTCGGGCACTGGCAGTACGTCGACAAGCTGGTGTTCTGGGGCGGTTCGGCCGGCGAGGGGCTGATCCTCGCGCCGAACCCGACCGTGATCGACGCCGCCCACCGCAACGGCGTGAAGGTGTACGGCACGGTGTTCTTCCCGCCCACCGCGTACGGCGGCCAGATCCAGTGGGTGCGCGACTTCGTCCAGAAGTCCGGCACCCGCTATCCCGTCGCCGAGAAGCTCGCCCAGGTCGCCCGGCACTACGGCTTCGACGGCTGGTTCGTCAACCAGGAGACGGCCGGCGGCGACACCGCCCTCGCCACCGAGATGCGCAACACCCTGCGCTACGCCCGCTCGCTCGGCCCGGTCGAGTTCATGTGGTACGACGCGATGACGGAGTCCGGCTCGGTCAGCTGGCAGGACGCCCTCACCAGCGCCAACGACGCGTTCCTCCAGGAGGGTTCGCTGCGCACCAGCGACTCGATGTTCCTCGACTTCGGCTGGGGCGCCTCCGCGCTGGACTCCTCGCGGACCCTCGCCCGGAGCCTCGGCCGCAGCGAGTACGAGCTGTTCGCCGGCGTGGACACCGAGGCGAACGGCTACAACACGGCCGTCCCGTGGAGCGCGGTCTTCCCGGACGGCCGGCCGCACACCACCTCGCTCGGCCTCTACCGCCCCGAGTGGACCCACAACTCCTCGACGGACCGGGCCGATTCGTACGCCCGTGAGGCGCGGTTCTGGGACGGCGCCAACGGCGACCCGTCCGACACCACGACCACGTCCTCCTGGAAGGGGCTCGCGGCCTACGTCGCGGAGTCGTCGCCCGTCACCGCCAAGCCCTTCGTGACCTCCTTCGACGCGGGCCAGGGCGACTTCTACCACTCGGGCGGCGTGCGCGTCTCGTCGTCCGGCTGGAACAATCTCTCCCTCCAGGACGTGCCGCCGACCTACCGCTGGCTGGTGCGGTCCGGCGGGACGAAGCTGAAGCCGTCGATCGACTTCACCGACGCCTACGAGGGCGGCTCCGCACTGCGCCTGACCGGCGTCCTGGACGCCGTGAACACCGTACGGCTCTACCAGTCGCGGCTTCCGGTCGCCGCCGACACGAAACTCTCGGTCGTGGTGAAGACCCCGGCCGCCGGACCGACGCGGCTGAAGGCCGCGGTGTCGTTCACCGACTCCCCCACCACCTTCACCACGCTCGACCTCGGCTCCACCACGACGACGGGCTGGGAGCGCAGGACGCTCGACCTGTCCGCGTACACCGGGAAGACGGTCGCGCAGATCGGTCTCCAGACCACCGGCACCACCGCCTCCTACGACATCAAGGTGGGGCAGCTCGCCCTGTACGACGGGACGGTGGACGCCCCTTCGGCGCCGACGGCACCGACCGTCCTCGGCACCACGGACACCGGCGCCGCCACGAAGTCGCTGCGGCTCGCCTGGACGGCGTCGTCGGCCGGGGACGTGCACCACTACGAGGTGTACCGCCGCGACCCGGACGGTGGCCGCACCTTCCTCGGCGCGACGCCGAACGACAGCTACTTCGTGCCGAAGCTGGAGCGGGCCGGTACGGAGGCGTCGACGACGCTCGACGTGGAGGCGGTGTCCACGGAGTTCGGCCGCTCGCCCGCCGCGAGCACCACGGTCACGTGGTCGGCCACGGCCGCCACCAATCTGGCCCTGAACCGTCCCGCGACGGCGTCCGGCCAGTGCAACGGCGCCGAGACCCCGGCCAAGGCGGTCAACGGCAGCGTGTCCGGCGGCAACAGCGACAAGTGGTGCACCACCACGACCGCCAAGTGGCTGGAGGTGGACCTGGGTTCACCGCGTGCGCTCGACCGCTTCGTGGTGAAGCACGCGGCGGCCGGCGGCGAGAGCGCTGCCTGGAACACCCGGGACTTCCGGATCGAGGTGCGCGACAGCACCACCGCCGCGTGGACCACGGCCGTGACCGTCACCGGCAACACGGCAGCGGCCACGACCCACCCCGTCTCCCTCACCGCCCGCTATGTCCGTCTGACGGTCACCAGACCCACGCAGACGACGGACCCGGCCGCCCGCGTCTACGAGTTCGAGGCCTGGGGCTCGTAGCGCCCGCCCCCGGCCCCGGGCGACCGCTCCCGGGACCGCAACGGCCGCACTCAGGACCGGGAACGGCCGCACTCAGGCCTGGGAGGCCGTGGCGACCTTCACGCCGAAGCCGATGAGCACGACGCCGGTGATCCGCTCCATGGCCCGGCGCACCGAGGTCCGGGCGAAGAACGCCCGGGCCTTGGTGAGCAGCAGCACGTACGCGCCGAGCCAGCCGACGGTGAGCGCCGCGTGGATCAGCACGAGCAGTGCCATGCCGGTGTGCGGGGCGAGGCCGTGCGGCGCGAGCGTCGGCAGCAGGCCGGTGTAGAAGACGGCGATCTTCGGGTTGAGGACGTTGCTCACGAGCCCGGTGCGCCAGGGGTTCCCGGCCGGCGGCGGCAGCTGCGCGGACGCCGTCGCCGCGTCGTCCGGACGGCCCCGGCCGCGGCGGGCGGTGAGCAGCGCCTGCGCGCCGAGGAACACGAGGTAGGCCGCGCCGGCCAGCTTGACCACGGTGTACGCGGTGGCGGACGCGGCCAGGACGGCCGCGAGACCGGCCACGGACAGCACGCCCCAGACCAGCAGGCCGGTGGTGATCCCGGCCACCGTCCGCAGCCCGTCGCCCCGGCCGGCGGCGACGGCCCGTCGGGTCACGACCGCCATGTCCGGTCCCGGCACCATCGTGAGCAGGGCGAGCACACCCGCCGCGGCGAGGAATTCGTACACCATGCGGCGAGTGTGCCATCCGCGCCGGATCCGCCGCGGCGCGGGTCGGCCGGGGACGGGACCACTGGCCTCCCGCGGCCTGTCGCGCGGGCCGCCGTCCATGGTCGACTGGGGCGCATGAGACTGCTGAGCCGCGACTATGTGGACGAGTGCCTGAACGGGAACGAGGGGCTGCGGGACGCGGTCGCGCGCGCCGGGCTGCCGCCCGCCTTCGACACGGCGTGGCGGCGCCATCTGCTGCCGCGGCCCTGGTTCGTGCGGGCCGAGGAGATACGGGACTTCGCCCGCGACCTGGAGGGCCTGTTCGAACTGCTCGTCTCGCTGCCGGAGCGGCTCTTCGGCGGCGACCACGCGCGGTACGCGGCGGAGCTCGGGATCGCACCGCGTCACGCGGCGCTGTTGCGGCGGTCCGCCGACGGGCGCCCGGCGAAGCTGGGACGCGCGGACGCGTACCACGACGGCGGCGGCTACCGGCTCCTGGAGTTCAACCTCGGCAGCGAGGTCGGCGGCCTGGACATGGCGGTGTGCAACGAGGCACTGCTCGGGGTAGGGGAGTTCGCGGACTTCGCCGCCGCGCACGGCCTGGCGCACGTCGACACGGCGGCGCTGCTCGCCGAGGACCTGCGGGAGCGGGCCCGTCCCGCGCTCCCGGGCGGCGGGCGGGAGCCGGTGATCGGTCTCGTCGAGGGCAACGGGGCCGTCGGCCCGTACGGGAGGCTGATGCGGGCCTTCCAGGAGGCCATGGCGGCGCAGGGCCTCGACCTGCGGATCGGCGAGGTCGGGCAGCTGCGCGCCCGGGCGGACGGCAAGCTGACCCTGGACGGCGCTCCGCTGGACCTGGTGCTGCGGAACTTCGGTGCCAGCCAGCTGCTCGACGACCCGGCGGGGCCGGAGGTCGCCGAGGAGCTGTTCCGGGCCCACGAGGCGGGCCGGACCGTGCTGTTCACCTCGCTGGAGAGCGGTCTGTACGCCCACAAGAACGCCCTCGGTCTGCTCTCCGACCCGCGCTGGACCGGCGCCTTCGACGCCGTCGAGCGGGACCTGGTCGACCGGGTGCTGCCGTGGAGCCGCCCGCTCGGCGGCGCGATCGGCGCGGGCCTCCTCGACGAGTGCCGGGAGCGCAGGGAGCAGCTGATCCTCAAGCCGGGCGGCGGGCACGGCGGCCTGAACACCTTCGTCGGCTGGGAGTGCACCGACGCGGAGTGGCGTGAGGCGCTCGACAGGGCCGCCGGGCGCGGCTATCTGGTCCAGGAGCGGGTGGTGCCCCGTTCCGAGCCGGTGCACGACCCCGCGTCGGGCACGGCGGACGAGTGGATCGCGGCGCTGGGCGTCTTCCTCACCTCGCACGGCTACGCGGGCGCGCACGCCCGGGCCAACCGGGCGGACGGCGGGGCGATCGTCGGCATGAGCAGCAATCCCGACACCCGCATGGCCTGCGTGTTCTCCCACGCCTGAGCGTCCGGGTCCGGAGAATGGACGGCGGTTTCCGGCTCGTTCGTCCGCCGGTCACCGCAGGGCACGGGCAGGGAGCGCGCATGACGAGGGTCGAGGTCAACGGTGTCGGGCTGTTCTGCGAGGCCGGCGGTGACGGGGACCCGCTGGTCCTCGTGCACGGCTCGTGGTACGACCACCACAACTGGGACCTCGTCGTCCACGGCCTCGCCCTGCGCCACCGGGTGCTGGTCTACGACCGGCGCGGGCACGGCGAGAGCGACCGGCCCGAGGGCCAGGGTTCGCTCCGTGAGGACGAGGAGGACCTGGCCGCCCTGATGGAGACGGTCGGCTTCGCCCCCGCGTACGTGGTCGGCCACTCCCTCGGCGCGTCCATCGCGCTGAGGCTTGCCGCCCGGCGGCCGGAGCTGTTCCGGGGGCTCGTGGTCCACGAGCCCCCGCTGCTCGACCTGGTGGCCGACGTGCCGGCCGTCCGCGAGGAGGTCGCGGTGACCCGGCAGCGGCTCGGTCACGCGGCGGACCTGGTGCGGCAGGGTGACGACCTGGCCGGGGCCCGCGCGTTCGTGGAGGACGTGGCCGCCGGGCCGGGGGCGTGGGAGGAGCTCCCGCAGGAGCAGCGGGACATGTTCGTCGCCCACGCGCCCACGTTCCTGGACGAGCAGAACGACCCGGGATGGGCGGCGCTCGACCTGGCCGCCCTGCGGGGCTGCGGCGTGCCCGCGCTGCTGACCAGCGGTTCGGAGAGTCCGGCGCTGTTCGGCGCGGCCCTCGACCGGGTCGCCGGGGCGCTGTCCGGGGCCCGTACCCATGTCTTCGAGGGCGCGGGCCACATGGCGCACGTGACGCATCCCGAGGAGTTCACGGCGGTGGTGACCTCGTTCCTCGCCGGCGACGCCGGGTCGTAGGACGTCAGTCGGCCGGTTCGGCGATCCTCCGCAGCAGCCCGTGCAGGACGGTCCGTTCCTCGTCCGACAGGGGGGCGAGGAGGCCGTCGGTGACGCGGCGGCTGGTCAGGTCGGTGTCCTTGAGGAAGCCACGGCCGGCGTCGGTGAGGACGACGATCCGGCTGCGCCGGTCGCCGGGCGCGGGCCGGCGTTCGACGAATCCGAGCCGCTCCAGGTCGTCGACGAGGCCGACGATGGCGCTGGGGTCGTAACCGAGCCGGGTGCTCAGCTCGCGCTGGAGCGCGCCGTCGACGGTCGCGAGGTAGCGCAGTACGGCGTAGTGGCGCAGCCGTAGTCCCGACTCCTGGAGCGCGGAGTTGAAGAGCTGCCCGGAGCGCAGACCGAGCCGGTAGAGGAGATAGCCGGCGTCGGCGTGCAGTCCGAGCATCCATGGGTGGTCCCTGTCGTCCATGGGACCAGCATGCCCCAAGTCTGGTGTCGATCACAACCATTGACGTCAACAATGATTGGTCCTAGCTTCCTTTCAGCGGACCGACGCCGATCGAGCGCGAGCTCTCCCGTCCGCCGCTCCTGCCGTTCCCTCCCGCCTCCCGAAGGGACCTCCATGCCGCACAACGCCCCCGTCGACCTCACCGGGAAGGTCGCCGTCGTCACCGGCTCCGGCCGGGGCCTCGGCCTGGCCTACGCCTCCGCCCTCGCGGCCGCGGGCGCCGCGGTCGTCGTCAACGACCTCGACGAGGACACCGCGCGGAAGGCCGCCGACACCATCGTCGAGGCCGGCGGCCGGGCCGTGGCCGAAGCCGTCGCCGTCGGCACGGCCGAGGCCGCCGACCGGCTCGTCGCCCGTGCCGTCTCGGCCTTCGGCCGCATCGACGTGCTCGTCACCAACGCGGGCATCCTGCGCGACCGCGTGCTGTGGAAGATGACCGACGAGGACTTCGACGCCGTCGTCACCACCCACCTCAAGGGCACCTTCACCTGCGCCCGTGCCGCCGCCGTCCGCATGCGCGAGCAGGGCGACGGCGGGCGGCTGATCCTCGTCGGCTCCCCCGCCGGCCAGCGCGGCAACTTCGGCCAGACGAACTACGCCGCGGCCAAGGCCGGCGTCGCCGCCATGGCCCGCACCTGGTCGATGGAGCTCGCCAAGGCCGGCATCACCGTCAACGCGATCGTGCCCGTCGCCGCCACCGCCATGACGGAGACGATCCCCGTCTTCGCCCCGTACGTCGAGGCGATGCGGCGCGGCGAGCCGCTGCCCGACGCCCTGCGCAAGGGCGAGGGCTTCGGCACCGCCGAGGACTGCGCGGCCCTCGTGCCCTTCCTCGCCTCCGACGCCGCCCGCGGGATCACCGGGCAGTGTGTCGGCATCGGCGGCGACCGACTCGCCCTGTGGTCGCACCCGCGGGAGGTGGCGACCGCCTACGCCGACGGCGGCTGGACGCCGGACACGATCGCCGCCGCCTGGCACACCTCGGTGGGCCGCGAACCGCAGACCGTCGGCATCCCCGCGCCGAAGCTCCCGGAGACCCGGTGACGGGCCTCGACGTCGCCGCCCTCGAGGCGATCGACGTCCACACCCACTGCGAGGTCTCCTCCAAGGGTCACGCCTCGCTCTCCGACGACCTGCACGCCGCCTCCGGCGCGTACTTCAAGGTCGAGGGCGAACGGAAGCCCACCCTGGAGGAGATGGCCGCCTACTACCGGCAGCGGCGCATGGCCGCGGTGGTGTTCACGGTGGACGCCGAGCACGCCACCGGCACCGAACCGATCCCCAACGAGGAGATCGCCGAGACCGCCGCCGCCCACCCCGACGTCCTCGTCCCCTTCGCCTCCGTCGACCCGTTCCGCGGCAGGGCGGGGGTGCGGCAGGCCCGGCGCCTGGTCGAGGAGTACGGGGTGAAGGGCTTCAAGTTCCACCCCAGCATCCAGGGCTTCTTCCCGAACGACCGCCTCGCGTACGGCCTGTACGAGGTGATCGAGGAGACCGGCGCCATCGCCCTCTTCCACACCGGGCAGACCGGCATCGGCGCGGGCGTGCCGGGCGGGGGCGGGATCCGCCTCAAGTACTCCAACCCGCTGCACGTGGACGACGTCGCCGCCGACTTCCCGCACCTGAAGATCATCCTGGCGCACCCCTCCTTCCCGTGGCAGGACGAGGCGCTGGCCGTCGCCACCCACAAGCCGGGCGTGCACATCGACCTCTCCGGGTGGTCGCCGAAGTACTTCCCGCCGCAGCTCGTCCAGTACGCCAACACCCTGCTCAAGGACAAGGTGCTCTTCGGCTCCGACTACCCGGTGCTCAGCCCGGACCGCTGGCTGGCCGACTTCGCGAAGCTGCCGGTCAAGGACGAGGTGCGTCCGAAGATCCTCAAGGAGAACGCCGCCCGGCTGCTCGGACTGACCGAACCCTCCGCCTGAAAGGGCCCGTGATGCGCAACGAGGGACTGGGGTCGTGGCCCGCACGCCGGGCCCGCAAGACCCCGCACCGCACCGCTCTGATCCACGGCTCCACCACCGTCACCTACGGCGCGCTGCACGAGCGCACCAGCCGGCTCGCGCACGCCCTGCGCGCGGCCGGCGTCCGGCGCGGCGACCGGATCGCCTATCTGGGCCCCAACCATCCGGCCTTCCTGGAGACGCTGTTCGCCGCCGGGCTGCTCGGCGCGGTCTTCGTGCCGCTCAACACCCGGCTCGCGGCGCCCGAGATCGCGTACCAGCTGGAGGACTCGGGCGCGAGCGTCCTGCTCCACTCCCCCGCCCACGCCACGACGGCGGAGACGGTGACCGGGGTGCGGACCGTCGTCGAGGCGGGCGGCGCCACGTACGAGGAGCTGCTCGCCGCGGGCTCCGCTGAGCCGGTCGACGAGGCGGTCTCGCCCGACGACGTGTGCATCATCATGTACACCTCGGGCACGACCGGGCGTCCGAAAGGCGCGATGCTCACCCACGGCAACCTCGTCTGGAACGCGGTCAACGTCCTCGTCGACCACGATCTGCACGCCGACGAGACCGCCCTGGTGTCCGCGCCGCTGTTCCACACCGCGGGGCTCAACATGCTGACGCTGCCGGTGCTCCTCAAGGGCGGCACCTGCGTCCTCGTCGAGTCCTTCGACCCGGGCGGCACCCTCGACCTCGTCGAACGGCACGGCGTCACCTTCATGTTCGGGGTGCCGACGATGTTCGACCAGGTCGCCCGGCATCCGCGCTGGGCCACGGCCGACCTGTCCGGCCTGCGGCTGCTCACCTGCGGCGGCGCGCCCGTGCCGGCCTCGCTCATCGCCGCGTACCAGGAGCGGGGGCTCGCCTTCCTCCAGGGCTACGGGATGACCGAGGCCTCGCCCGGGGCGCTGTTCCTGGACGCGGAACACGCGGTCGCGAAGGCCGGTTCGGCCGGGGTGCCGCACTTCTTCACGGACGTACGGGTGGTGCGGCCGGACCTCACGCCGGTGACGGCCGGCGAGACGGGCGAGGTGCTGATCCGCGGCCCGCACGTCATGGCCGGCTACTGGGGCCGGCCGGAGGAGACCGCGGCGGCCTTCACCGACGGGTGGTTCCGCAGCGGCGACGCGGCGCGGGTCGACGCCGACGGCTACGTCACGATCGTCGACCGCTTCAAGGACATGATCATCTCGGGCGGGGAGAACGTCTACCCGGCCGAGGTCGAGGAGGCACTCCTGGCCCACCCCGACGTCGCCGAGTGCGCGGTGATCGGAGTGCCGGACGAGAAGTGGGGCGAGACGGCCCGCGCGATCGTCGTCGCCCGCGAGGGCACCGCGCTCGACCCGGCGGCCGTGCTCGCGTCCCTGACGGGACGGCTCGCCAGGTACAAGATCCCCCGGTCCCTCGTCCTGGTCGACGCGCTGCCGCGCACGGCCTCCGGAAAGCTCCTCAAACACTCCCTGCGCGCCCGATACGGCAGCGGCTGACCCGCGAGCCTCTCGTGACCCCTGGCTCCCTCGACTCCCCTGCCTCCCCCGACTCCCCTGACTCGTCCGACTCCTCCGACTCCCCTGACTCCCGAAAGGAACGGTTCCCCATGACCCTCACCGTCGACGGCATCGACGCCCTGAAGCAGCTCGCCGGCAGCGAGCTGGGCACCAGCGACTGGATCGACGTCACCCAGGACCGGATCGACGGCTTCGCCGACGCCACCGGCGACCACCAGTGGATCCACGTGGACGTGGAGAAGGCGAAGGAGGGCCCGTTCGGCGCCCCCATCGCCCACGGCCATCTGACGCTGTCGCTCTTCATCCCGCTCTTCACCGGACTGCTCGACGTCCGCGGCGTCACCACCAAGGTCAACTACGGCCTCGACAAGGTCCGCTTCCCGTCCCCGGTCAGGTCCGGCTCCCGGCTGCGCCTGGCGGCCCGCCTCGCCGAGATCCAGGACGTCCCCGGCGGCGTCCAGATAGCGGTCGACGGCACGATCGAGATCGAGGGCGGACCGAAGCCGGCGTGCGTCCTGCGGAGCCTGTCACGGTTCTACGCGTAGGGCGGCACGCCCTGGGCCAGCAGCTCCCCGAGGCCCCGCGCCAGGCGCTCGTACTCCTCCGGGCGGTTGTAGATCTGGGCGCTCACGCGGATGCCGCCGCCGGTGGGCCAGGGCCAGACGAGGACGCGGCAGCCGAGGCGGGCGGCGATGTGCTCGCGGAGGGCGGCGGCCTCGGGGTGGGTGCGGGCGAGCCCGCGCGGCAGCCGGAGGGAACGCATGGCCAGGGACGCTTCGTACGGGAGGGCCGTCAGGCCCGGCAGCTCCGCCAGCAGACCGGCGCCGTACGCGACGAGTTCGGCGTTGTGCGCGCGCACCTTCGAGGCGCCGAGGGCGGCCAGCAGGTCGAGTCCCTCGGGTGCGGCGAGCAGGCCGGTGTAGTCGGTGGTCGCGCGGTACTCCACAGCGCGCGGGAAGCCGTGCTCGTCCTCCCAGGACGGCACGGGAGCCGGCACGCGGTCGCGGTGGCGCGGGGCGACGGCCAGGACGGCGCTGCCGGCGGGCGCGTACGCCCACTTGTGCAGGTTGCCGAACCAGAAGTCCGGCTCTCCGGCGAGCGGTTCGGCCAGCATGCCCGGCGCGTGGGCGCCGTCGACCACGGTGACGACCCCGCGTTCGCGCAGTGCGGCGAGCAGCGCGGGTCCGGCGACGGTGCGTGCGGTGGGCGAGCTGACGGCGTCGAGCAGCGCCACCTTCGTCCGGGGCGTGACCGCGGCGAGCACCGCCGCCGCGACCGCGGCTTCGTCCGGCAGCTCCGGGTCGAGGGCGACGGTGGCGACACGGGCCCGGCGGGCGGCGGCGCCGGTGACGGTGCCGTATCCGTGGTCGGTGACCAGGACCTCGTCCTCGGGGCGCAGGCCGAGGGCGTCGAGGGCGAGGTTGGCCGCCTCGGTGGCGTTGCTGACGAGGGCGATGCCCTCGGGATCGGCACCGAGGTGGGCGGCGATCCGCCGCCGGGCGTCGGCGAGCCGTGCGGGCACGGCCAGGAAGAAGGCGTCCGGGTCGGCGTCGGCCTCTGCCGCGAGGGTCGCGCGGACCCGGGAGACCGGGAGCGGCACGGCTCCGAAGGAACCGTGGTTGAGGTGGGCGACCGCCGGGTCGAGCCGGAACAGTTCCGCGCCGCCGGGGAACGCGGCGGGGCCGGCGGCCCCGGACGCGGTCATCCGCTCTGTCGCCATGACCCGGTCGTCTCCTTCGTCCCGCCCTTCGGCACCCGGCCCGCCCGGACGCCGCTCCCTACGCCGCCGAAGTATGCCGCGCGGCCCGGCCTCCGTCGACGGCGCCGGAAACGGGACGGGCGGCGGACGGTGGCGGAGGCGGGCGGAAAGGGCGGGCGGTCGGCCGGGGAGGGCGGGGCGGGGGCAGTCCGCCCCGCTCGTTCCCCGCCACCCGCCCCCGGTTCAGCTCGTTTCGACCCGGCTGAGTTCCGCCGTGGCGGGCGTGTCGTCGAGGAAGCCGCCCGACTGGTGCTGCCACAGCTTCGCGTACGGGCCGTCGGCGAGGAGCAGTTCCTGGTGGGTGCCCTGTTCGACGACCCGGCCGCGGTCGAGGACGACCAGCCGGTCCATCCCGGCGACCGTGCTCAGGCGGTGCGCCACCACGAGGGCCGTGCGGCCCTCCATCAGCTTCCACAGCGCGTCCTGGACCAGGATCTCGCTCTCCGAGTCGAGTGCGCTGGTGGCCTCGTCGAGCAGCAGGATCGGCGCGTCGCGCAGGATCGCCCGGGCGAGCGCGACCCGCTGGCGCTGGCCGCCGGACAGCTTGACGCCCCGTTCGCCGACCATCGTGTCGAAGCCGTCGGGCAGGGCGTCGGCGAACTCCGTGACGTGCGCGGCCTCCGCCGCGCGCCGGATCTCCGCCTCGGTGGCGTCCGGCCGGGCGAAGGCGATGTTGTCCCGCAGGGTGCGGTGGAACATGGCCGGTTCCTGCGGCACGTACGCGATCAGTCCGCGCAGGTCGGACTGGCTCATCCGGCTGATGTCCTGGCCGCCGATCAGGATCCGGCCGGCGTCGACGTCGGTCATCCGCAGCAGGAGCCGGGTGAGTGTCGTCTTGCCGCCGCCGGACCGGCCGACCAGGCCGATCTTCGTGCCGTCGGGCACGTCGAGGTCGAGGCCTTCGAAGAGCGGCACGGCGCCGCTCCCGGCGCCTCCGTGGGTGAAGGTCACCTTCTCGAACCGCACGTGTCCGGCCCGGGAGCGCAGCGGCTCCGGGCACTCCGGGTCGGTGACGGTCGGCGGGGTGAGCAGCAGCTCGGTGAACTGCGCCGCCTCCGTCATCGAGCTCTCGATCCGGCGGTAGATCTGGTTGAACTCGAACATGATCCGGGTCGCGTTGGAGTAGTACGTGAAGGCCACGATGACCGCCTCCACGCCGTGCTGCCCGGCGCCGAGCAGCAGGGCGACGACCAGGCCGAGGACGTTCGTCAGCACGGACATCGGCGCGACGAGCGTGTCGATGCGCAGGTTGCCGTAGTCCCAGGAGCGGAGCGTGAGCCGCCGCGACTCGGCGACGCGGGACCGGTGTTCGGCCGCCTCGCGCTCCTCGGCGGCGAAGGCACGGACGGTGTCCATGTTCATCAGGCTGTCGGCGACGTGGCCGGACACCCGGGCGATGGCCTCCTCGCGCTGGGCGACGAGCGCCTGCCGGCGCCGGATCAGCGGGACGACGCAGAACGCGGTGAGCGCGATCATCACGAGCAGGCCGACGACGAGCAGCGGCTCGTACTGCCACAGCACCACCGAGGCGAACAGCAGCGGCACGAAGCTGCCCATGACGTTGAAGGTGAGGGTGTCGACGAACTCCTCGAAGCGGGACGCGAAGCTCAGCACCCGTTTGGTCAGCGAGCCGGCGAAGTTGTCGTGGAAGAACGCGGCGTCCTTGGCGAAGAGTTCGTCCATGCCGAGCACGTACAGCTGCTCGATGCCCAGGGCGTCCAGTCGGTTGAGACAGTGCAGTCCGACCCGCCACAGCGCCTCCGAGAAGAGGAGGACGCCGGCGAAGCCGAGGACGTACGGCAGCATCGCGTCGAGACCGGTGCCGTCGCTCCCGCCGGAGTCGCCGCCGGCGATCCGGCCGACGAGCTTGGCCACGATCAGCGGCGCGACGTAGGCGATGCCGATGTTGCCCAGCGCGGGGAGCAGCAGCGCGGGGACGGTCAGCCGGCGGAGTCTGGCCAGCTCTTTTCCGTAGTAGCGAAGTGCGAGGAGGACCGGGCCGCGGCCCGGCGAACGTTTGAGTGATTCAGGCGAATCCATTGCAACCCTGCTTAGTCGGACCCTCAGGGACAAGGTTCGCAGTGTCCCGTGACGCTCCGTCCGCCGTCCAAGCGTTTTTCGGTGGCTCGGTCGCGCGGACGGGCGCCCGGCGTGTGCCCGAAGAACCGCCGGAAGACGTCGATGAAGGCGCTGGTCGACGACCAGCCGCAGCGGTGCGCCACGGCGGTCACGGAGTGACCCTCGCTGAGCGCCACCAGGGCGTGGTAGAGCCGGAGTTGGGTGCGCCACTGCGGGAAGGTCATGCCGAGTTCGGTCCGGAAGAGCCGGCTGAGGGTGCGCTCGGACGCGCCCGCCCGCGCGCCGAGTGCGGACAGCGTGCGGCCGTCGGCCGGGTCGTCGTGCAGCAGGGCGCAGACCGCCGCGAGCCTCGGGTCGGCGGGAGTGGGCAGGTGCATGGGCTGTTGGGGTGACGCGCGGAGCTGGTCGAGCAGGACGGCGCGCATGCGCCGGCGTTCGGGCCGCTCGGGCGCCTCCGCCACGTGGTCGCGGGTGTACGCGAGGATCAGCTCGCGCAGCAGGGGCGACACGGTCAGGGCGGTGGGGGCCGCGAGGCCGAGCGGGTTGACGGTGGCGGGCAGGCCGATGGTGTGGAGGTCGAGGTCGCCGTGGGCGCGGTGCGCGTGGGTGGTGCCGGCCGGCACCCACAGGGCGCGGTTCCCGGGGGCGATCCAGGTGCCGGAGTCGGTGGTGACGGCGAGCACGCCGCGACCGGCGTAGACGATCTGGTGCTCGTCGTGCCGGTGGGCGTCGACGCCCTGTCCCGCGGCCAGTGGCCGGATCCAGGTGACGGCCTTCGGCGTGTGGCGGATTTCCGGCATGAGTCGGCACTTTATCGGAAGCCGACCGGCGGGGGCCGCGGCGACGATCGGCTCATGCCCACACCGACAGCACCGCTTCCCCCTTCCGCACGCCGCCCGTCCGGGCCGTTCCGCAGCCGCGGCCGGAGCCATGACCGGGGCGACGAGCGGGGCGACCGCCGGGGCCGCGGCAGCGGGCCGGTCGCCCTGCTCTCGGTCGGGCACGCGTGCGTGGACGTGTACCAGGGAGCCGTGTCGGCGCTGGTGCCGTTCTTCGTGGCCGAGCGGCACTACTCGTACGCCGCGGCCGCCGGCGTGGTCCTGGCCGCCTCGCTGCTCTCCTCGCTGGTGCAGCCCGCCTTCGGGGCGCTGACCGACCGTCACCGCATGCCGTGGCTGCTGCCGTTGAGCACGGCCGCGGCCGGGACGGGGATCGCGCTCAGCGGCGTGAGCGCCTCCTATCCGCTGACGCTGCTGTGCGTGGCGGTCGCCGGGCTCGGAGTCGCCGCCTACCACCCGGAGTCCGCGCGGGTGGCGCGGGCCGCCGCTCGGGGCAGCCACACCGCGATGGGCTGGTTCTCGCTCGGCGGCAACCTCGGATTCGCGCTCGCCCCGCTGCTCGTCACGCCGGTGGTCGCGGCGGGCGGACTGCGCGCGACACCGGTCCTGGCCGTTCCCGCGGTGGCCGGCACGGCGCTGGCGCTGCTCGCGTTGCGGCGCCGCCGGGCGGCCGACGGGGCGGGCGGGCCGGGCGGCGGGCCGGCGGCGCCGGACGACCGCCGTTCGTTCGTGCGGCTGAGCCTGGCCGTCGTCTGCCGTTCGGTGGTCTTCGTCGTCCTGGCGGCCTTCGTCCCGCTCCATGTCGCGGACCGGACCGGCGGCGGCACGACCGCGGGAGCCGCGGCGCTCTTCGTGCTGTATCTGGGCGGCGCGGTCGGCACCGTGCTCGGCGGCCGGCTGGCGGCGCGCTGGGACCGGGTGCGCGTGGTGCGCCGGTCGTACGCCGCGACGGTGCTCGCCGTCGCGGGCGTGGTCCTGGTGCCGGGTCCGGCGCTGTTCGGGTGCGTGGCGCTGGCGTCGGCCGGTCTGTACGTGCCGTTCTCGCTCCAGGTGACGCTGGGCCAGGACTATCTTCCGTCGCGCGTCGGCACCGCGAGCGGGGTCACGCTCGGCCTGGCGGTGAGCGTCGGCGGGGTGGCGACGCCGCTGGTCGGCGCCGTCGCCGACGCCACCTCCCTGCGGACGGCCCTCCTGCCGCTGATCGTGTTCCCGGCGATCGGCTGGCTCCTCACCCGGCGCCTCCCGGAGCCCGCGGCCCCGTCGTGGAACTGACGGGATTGCTGACACCCGACCCCGGATAGGTTAGGTTAGGCATACCTAAGTAGACGTCGAGCGTCTACGGCATCCGCCGGGAGAACACGCATGCATCCCCACACCGCCCGCTCCACCCAGCCGACCCCTGCCGAGCGTCTGCGGTCGGTCATCACCTCCGCGCACTCCATGACCGTGGTGACCGACGGCCGGTACGAGGAGGTCCACAGCCTCGACGGAACGGGCCCGATGGGCCGCATCCACCTCCACGAACCCGCCGAGTCCTTCGAGTCCTTCGCGTTCCTCGGCTCCTCCGGCTCCGCCGAAGGCGGCCGCACCGGCACCGGCGCGGGCAGCGCCACCACCGGTGCCTGCGGCGCGGCCCGCATCCCCATCCGCCTGGAGCTCACGGACGTCTCGCCCGTCCCCGTACGCGACCGGGTGCGCGCCCGCGTGACACTCTCGGGCCTGGTGGCGGCGCCGTACGACGCGGATTCCGGGGAGAGCACCTGCATGGAGTTCGGCCAGGCGGTGCTGCAGGACGCCCACGGGCGGACGTACGTGACGCTGGAGCAGCTCCAGGCCGCGGAGCCGGACCCGCTGGCCGACTGCGAGGCCGCCATGCTCCACCATCTCGTCGCCGGCCACCCCGAGCTCGTCACCCTGCTGCTCCGGCTCGTGGAACCGGCCGCCCGGCAGGGCCTCGTGCGCGCCCTGCCGCTCGCCATCGACCGCTACGGCCTCACCCTGCGGCTCGAGTACGCCGCCACGCAGCGCGACGTGCGGCTTCCGTTCCCCACGCCGCTCGCCGAGGTCGACCAGGCCGGGCTCCAGATCCACGCACTCCTGGCCGCCGCCCGCCGCTCCTCGCACACCCACCTGCCGGCCTGACCGCCCCGGGAGTGGCACGGACCGGTCCGGAACGGCCACGAACGGCGCCGCGGCCGGCGTGCGTCACGCCGGCCGCGGCAGAGCGCTGAGCCCTCGTCAGCAGCCGTGGTCGATCAGGTCGAACGTGGCGTAGTGGTCGGCCGTGTAGTAGTCCTCCCGGGACTCCTGCCCGGTCACGATCCGGCGGGCGCCACGGGTGGTGCTGCCCGGCGTCCTGACCGTGTACTCGTGGTAGTAGCCGGCCGTGTGCGAGGGGAGGACGCCCTCCCGGTTCTGGAACACGGAGCCGTCCTGCCGGTACGGGAAAGGGCCTCCCGCGTCGATCAGCCGCAGCGTGTCGTGCGCCTGGGACGGCAGGTCGGAGGAGCAGATGTGGCCGACGGACGCGGTCGCCGAGGTGACGGCGACGGGCGCGAAGGCCGGGAGCGCGGCGGGGGCGGCGGTCGCGGCCGCGGGGGCGGCGAGCAGGAGGGAGGAGACGAGTGCGGCGGCGAGGGTGAAACGTGGGGGGATTCTCATACGGCGATGCTGACGCGCGTAGACCCCGGCGGGGAAGCCCAACTCCCTTCAGTTCGACGGATGTTCACCGCACATCCACGGCGGTTCCCGAGCGCCTGCGCATCCCCCGCGCATCGCGCCGCCGGCGCCCTACCCGAGACCGCCGTTGCTGTGCAGCAGCTGGCCGTTGACCCAGCCGCCCTCCGGCGAGCAGAGGAACGTCACCAGGTGCGCGCAGTCCCCCGGCACGCCGAGCCGGCCGAGCGGAGTGGCGCGGACCAGGTCCGCCTTCAGCTCCTCCGTCATCCAGCCGGTGTCGGTCGGCCCGGGGTTGACCGCGTTGCAGCTCACCCCGAGGTGGGCGAGCTCCCGGGCGGCGGCGATGGTGATCCGGTCCATCGCTCCCTTGCTGGCCCCGTACGGCAGGTTGCCCGCGGTGTGGTCGCTCGTCAGGGAGACGACCCGGCCGCTGCCGTGCGGTCCGGCGAAGCGCAGCCCGTACTCCCTGATCAGCAGCCAGGTCGCCCGCGCGTTGACGGCGACGTGCCGGTCGAAGCTCTCCACCGTGGTGTCGAAGAGGCCCGAGTCGACCGACTCGCAGTGGCACAGCACCAGCGCCGTCACGTTCCCCAGCGCGCGCTCGACGCCGTCGAAGAGCCGGGCCGGTGCGGCCGGGTCGGCGAGGTCCGCCGCGACCGCGTACGTCCGCGCGCCGAGGGCGGCCGCGCGTTCCCGCAGTTCCTCCGCCGCCCCGGGCTCCGCGCCCCAGGCCATCCGCTCGTCGTACGGAGTCCAGTAGGTGAAGGCCACGTCCCAGCCCGCGCCCGCCAGGCCGAGGACCACGGACGCCGCGATGCCCGCCGACCGCCCGGCCCCCGTCACCAGCGCGACCGGCCGGCCCTTCGTCCGCTCCCGCCCCTGCTCCGCCACGTCTCCCGACGCCCCTCCGATGCTGCCGCCCGTCATGATCCTCATCCTCCCAGACGAAGGGCGGGGGGCGAACGGGTGCCCCGGCACGCCGTCCCGCGCGCCGTCCCCGTGCGGGGCGGCGCGGGTCCGCGCATGCTCGAAGCATGTCCGAGGTCACGACCACCGACCTGTACGAGGTCACGATGGCGCTCTCGTACCTGCGCGAGGACATGCGGGCACCGGCCACGTTCAGTCTCTTCGTGCGCGAGCTGCCGCCCGGCCGCGGCTTCCTCGTCGCCGCCGGCCTCGAGCCGGTCCTCGACCTCCTCTCCCGGTTCCGCGTGGGCCGCGCCGACCTGCAGGAGTTCGCCGACGCGCTGCGGCGTCCCGTCGAGGACCTCGAACCGCTGCACGGGCTCTCCTTCGACGGACAGGTCCGCGCCGTGCCCGAGGGACGGCTGGTGTTCGCCGGCGAACCGCTCCTGGAGGTCACCGCGCCGCTGCCGCAGGCCCAGCTCGTCGAGACGTATCTGCTGTCGCTGGTCTGTCACCAGACCGCGGTGGCCTCCAAGGCCGCCCGGTGCGTCCTGGCGAGTGCCGGGCGGCCGGTCGTCGACTTCTCGCTGCGCCGGGCGCACGGGCCCGAGGCCGGCACGCAGACCGCGCGCCTCGGCGCGCTCGTCGGCTTCGCCGGCACCAGCAACGTCGCCGCCGCCCGTCGCTACGGCCTCCCGGCCGCCGGCACCATGGCCCACTCGTACGTCGAGGCCTTCGCCTCCGAGGAGGCCGCGTTCCGGGCCTTCGCCCGTACCCACCCGGGCCCGGTGACCTTCCTCGTGGACACGTACGACACCGACCGGGGCGTGGCGACGGCGGCGCGCGTCCTCGCGGACCTCGGGCTCGGGCCCGGCTGCGGGATCCGCCTCGACAGCGGCGACCTGGGCGCGCTCGCCCGGCGGGCCCGCGCCGCCCTCGACGCGGCGGGGCTCGCGGAGGTCCGGATCATCGCGAGCGGCGGCCTGGACGAGTACGCCGTCGACCGGCTGGTGCGGGAAGGGGCGCCGATCGACGCCTACGCCGTCGGGACGAAGGTCGGCACGGCCGCGGACGCCCCGTACCTGGACGCGGCGTACAAGCTGGTGGAGTACGACGGCCGGCCGGTCATGAAGCTGTCCTCGGCGAAGGTGACGGCGCCGGGTCCCAAGCAGGTCTTCCGCGGCCCCGGTCTGCGCGACGTCATCGGCCTCGCCAACGAGGAGCCGCCCGAGGGCACGGAACCGCTGCTGAGGACCGTGATGCGCGGCGGGCTGCGCACGGACCCGCCGGACACCCTGGCGGCGGCCCGCGCCCGGTTCGAGGCCGACGCCGCCGCGCTGCCGGAGGAGGCCCGGCGGGTGACGGACCCCGTGGCGCCCGTGCCGTCGGTGTCGACGCGGCTGACGGTCCTGACGACCGTCGTCCGCCACCGGATCGAGGTGAGGACCGGCGCCGGGCGCAGGGACGGCGGGGCGGGCGGCGTGCGGGCGGTGCCGGGATGACCTGGCTGCTCACGCTCCTGGGAGCAACACTGATCCTCTTCATCCTGCGTGACGTCTTCCACACGCTGTGGCATCCGACCCGCCACGGCGGGCTGAGCCGGCTGGTGATGCGCGGCGTGTGGCGGCTGTCGGCCCACCACGGCGAGCGGCGGCGGCCGGCCGGACTCGCCGGACCGACGGGCATGATGGCGGTCGTCGTCGCCTGGGCGCTCACGGTGGCCGTCGGCTGGGCGCTCCTCTACTGGCCCCGGATGCCGGAGGACTTCTCGTACGCCACGGGGCTCGCGCCCGGCGAGCACGCGGGACCGGTGGACGCGCTGTACGTCTCGCTGGTCACCCTGGCGACGCTGGGCCTCGGCGACATCGCCCCGACCTCCGGCTGGCTGCGGGTGCTCGCCCCCGTCGAGGCCCTGGTGGGCTTCGCCCTGCTGTCCGCGACCGTCGCCTGGATCCTCGGCATCTACCCCGCCCTCGCCCGCCGCAGGGGCCTCGCCCTGCGGCTTTCGCACCTGCGTCGCGCGGACGTGGAGGAAGGGGCCCTGGACTCGGCCGGCGGCGCCGCCCTCCTCGACGGTCTCGCCTCGGCGCTGTCGACGGTGACGGTGGACTTCCTGCAGTACCCCGAGTCGTACTACTTCTACGACATCGACCGGAACACCTCCCTGCCCGCCCAGCTCGACCACGCCCTCGACCTCACGGACCGGGCGGCCCGCGCCCGCCACCCGGACGTCCGGCTCTCCGCCTCGGTGCTGCGCACGGCCCTCCAGGACCTGGCCGAGGTGCTCGACGAACGCTTCACGCGGACGGGAGCCGGTCCCGAGGAGGTCTTCGCGGCGTACGCGCAGGACCACGGGCGCTCCTGAGCGGGGCACGGTCCCGGAGCGGTCCCCGTCCTGCCGCGCGGGGCCCGGGGAGCGTCCCGCCGCGTCAGGCGCGCCCGGCCCGTCCGAGGCCGTACCGGGAGGTGAGCCGGCGGCGCCGCTCGCGGCGCTCGCGGGTGTGCCGGTCGAGTTCCTCCATCAGGCGCAGACCGCGGTGCTCGGGGTCGAGCTCGTCGAGGACGCGGTCGAGCTCGGCGAGCATGGCCCCGTACAGCTGCCACCGGTCCGGTTCGCGCAGCGCGACGGCGAGGAGCAGGCCGGCGGCGCGGTCGCGGCAGGTGCGGGCGGCGCGGAGCTCGCCCGCGAGCCGGGCCTCGGCCGACTCGGCGGCCTCGCTGCCGGACGCGGTGACGAGGACGGCGTAGCTGACGAAGGCGTCGGCGGTGTGCTGTGCCGCCTCCCGCAGCGCGAGGGCGGTCGGGCCGGGCAGCAGCTCCCGGCCGGCCCGCTCCTTGGCCAGGTCGGTGAAGGTACGGGCGAGGACCCGCAGCACCACGGCGCAGATCTCCAGTGTGTCGAGCCCGGTGCGCAGCACGATGCGGTGCAGCAGTCCTTCCTTGACGCGCGGGTTGAACCGCAGGCTGTCCTCGGCGGTGCGCAGCGCGGCGTCCACCTCGGCCACGTCGTTGTCGAGCCGCCGCGCCTCGTGCAGCCGGGCCGCTGCCCGCTCGACCGGCGGCGCCTCGCCGAACTCCTCGGCCACCTCCAGGAGCAGCCTGCGCATCCTTCTGGCCAGGTCCTCGATCGAGTCGCCCGCGGTGTCCACCCACACGGGCGGGGCGAGGACCAGGTTGAACAGCATGCCCACGACGGCGCCGATCAGCGTCTCCAGGACGCGGTCCCAGGCGGTGTCGGCGACCTGGGTGACGCCGAGCACCAGCATCGCGCTGATGGCGACCTCCGGGATGAACTCCTCGACCCGCACGAGCCGCCCCACGACGAGGGACGCCAGGATGATCAGGGCGAGGCTCCACCAGGAGAGTCCGACGAGCACGCTGAAGGCGATGGCGATGAGCACGCCGACGACGACGGAGTTCACCCGGCGCAGGCTCGTGGTGAGCGTGGAGTACAGCGTGACCTGGACGACGAGCAGCGCCGTCAGCGGCGCGGTGAGCGGCGCCGGCTCGCTGCTGAGCTGGAGCGCGACGACGTACGAAAGCGTCGCCGCCGCCGTGGACCGCACGGTCTGCACCGTGAAGGGGTCGCGCCGCAGCCGCTCCAGCCACCTGCCGGCCGCATCGCGCCGGGCACCCCACCTGTTGCGTCGCGTCACGTCTTCCCGCCTCGCTCCCGGTCACCGTCACCGCGCCCGAACCTGCCGTTGCGCTCGACCGTGCCACCCGAGCCGCGTCCGGGCACGCCCGGCACGCCGTGCGCGCGGCTCCGGACCGGCTCCGGGGCTGGCCTTCGGCGGCGATCGCCGTACCGTGGAGGTGTCGGTTGTCCGGAAGACCCTCGGGTGGTGGTCCTGGCCCATGTCCCGATCCGGTCGGGCCCACAAGGGCGTCTCCGTCGCCGCGGCCGTCGCGGCGACGGTTCTCGGCGCGCTGGCGGGCTGCACGCCGACGGACCTCGCGGGCCCGTCCCTCGCGCCGTCCACGGCGCCGGCGCCGCCGCCCGCTTCCGTGGTGCCCGCGCCGCCGCCGGCTCCCGCGGGGCCTCCGGCCCCTTCCGCTCCCCCGTCCTCGGCGGTCCGCCCGGCGCCTTCGGAGTCCGCCGTCCGGCCGCCGGTGGCCGCGCTGGACATCCCGTCGATCGGGGTGGACGACCTGCGCGTCGTCCCGTACGAGGGAACGACCGACGACCGCCCCGGCACCCGCATACAGGACCGCGGCATCGCGGCCAGCCCGTACGGGAAACGGGGCGGCGTGGGTCCGGGGGACGTCGGGAACTATCTGGTGACGGCGCACCGCCTGTCCGCCGGGGGGCCGCTGCGCGCGCTGCCGGACGTCGCCGTGGGCGACCGCGTGTTCGTGACGGCCGAGGGCCGGGTCTACGAGTACCGGATCACCGACACCCGCTGGACCTCCTTCCGCTCCGCCCGCTCGCTGGCCGAGCAGCGTGCCGCCGTTCCGGGCTCTCCGGGCGAGCGCCCCACCCGGGCGATGATCACGCTGTCCACCTGCGCGACACCGGAGGACGACGCCGCGGGCAACAGGTGGCGCGACGCCCAGGGCAACCCAGAGCACCGCATCGACAAGATCGGCGTCCTCGTCGCCGTCCGCTAGCGGTAGGTCGCGAGTTCGCCCTTGCGGCGCACGTCGAGCGTCACGCAGTGGAAGCCGCCGCCGAGGGTCCTGGAGTGGGTCAGCTGCGCCGGGATCACCTCCACGCCGTGGCGTTCGAGCTCCCGGATCAGACCCACCTGGCGCTTGTCCACGACGGCCTTCCCGGGCGCGACCACCAGGAAGTTCATCCCGATCCACACGGACGACTTCGGGTGCTCGCCGACGAAGCCGGTGTCCACGAGCTCCGGGCAGACGATCCGGTCCCAGCCGCGGAGGAAGTCCGGCATGTTGGCGTCGTTGACCCGCGCCGGGTTCACCAGGACCAGGCCGGGGCGCAGCGGCACGATCGTCGAGTCGATGTGCGTGGACGTGTACAGGCCTTCGCAGGCGTGCACCGTGTAGCGGTCGCCGAGCGCCGCCTGCAGCCAGCGCGCGCCCATCCTGTTGCCGCTGTCCGAGACCTGGTAGAGCAGGTCGGTGCCGAACCTCAGGACGTTCGCCGCGTCGAAGACCGGCTCCAGGTCCCGCAGCCGCTCTCCGGGCGGTGCGGACGGCTCGTACAGGTCGTCGGTCAGCCGGGGCTTGGGCGCCGAGAGCCAGCGGGCACCGCTCTCCAGGTACTCGACGAAGAGGTCCTTGTAGGCGAAGCCCTCGAGGAAGCGGGACCGCAGCACCATCGGTGACTCGATGAGCGAGGTGCCGACCGTGAGGAAGCCGTCCCGGGGGCAGTAGTCGTAGAAGCCGTCGGTGCTCCAGTCGGGCGTGGAGACCATGGACTTGTGGTCCCGGCCGCCGGGCCGGCGCACCTTCACCCCGAGGCCGGTGAGGATGTCCACCAGCTCCTCGAGCTCGGCCTCGGTCCGCTCGACGACATGGCCCGGGTAGGGGCCGGACGGAATCCGCTGCGGGTCGTCCGCCTTCTCCGGATACTCCACGGCGACCAGGCTTCTGTCCGGGACCGGCACCCGTGCGCCTGCCATGGTCCCCACCACGATCTCTTCGAGCGGATCCCATTCGGTGTGCACGTCGACGAGGCTCATCGGGGGTCTTTCCTCTCTGCGGAGGCCAGGGCCAGCCGACTCAAACACGCTGCGGTCGAAGCGGTCAACATGCCACGGTCATATTGGTCAAGTGTGCTCCTGTGCAGGGCAGTTGCCGCCTCCGCGGACCGTGTGACACGCCGGGCAGATACTGCTTGACACTCGATCAAGGCGTGGTTTAGAACCTCATGGGCCCGCTCCACAGCTCCACGGAACCGCAGTTGCCCATGGCTCCATGGGCACGATTCGCCGCAGGAACAGAGCCGTCCTTCCCGACTCAGCATTGGCGCGTTCGCGATCAACTTCTCGTGTCGCCTCGTCCGCAGTGTGGACACTGAAGCGGCTGCCCGCGCAGGCTGGAGAGGAACCAGCCTCGCGGTCCGCACCGGAGGCGGCGAGGTGCACGACAAGGCTGCCGAACCGCCTGAGACCCAGGCCCGTGGCAGCAACCGGACTTCCACCTACACCCCCATAAAGGCGGAAACAGTGACCATTCGTGTACTCATCTGCGACGAACTGCCGGTCATCGGGGACGGCTTACGGACACTGCTCGACGCCGTGCCCGACATCGACGTGATCGGCACGACCGACAACGGCATGGAGGCCATCGTCCTGGTGCGCACCAAACGCCCGGACGTGATAGTCACCGATCTCAGCCTGCGGACCATCGACGGACTGGAGATGATCCGCAGGCTCGGCAAGGAGGAGACGCGGCCGAACATCGTCGTGTTCACCCGGTCCGACACCGACAAGACGGTCAGCGACGTGCTGCACGCGGGCGCGAGCTGCCTGCTCGGCAAGGACGCCAGCCCGCAGGAACTGGTCACGGCGATCCGGGCGGCGGCGGCCGGCCGGACCATGCTCGCACCGGACATCGCGCACCGCCTGGTCACGTGGTTCCGCGAGCAGCCGGACACGCCGGAGTCGGCGCCGTATCCGGAGGTCACCGAACTGACGCCGCGGGAGCGGGAGGTGACCCAGATGGTGGCACGGGGCATGTCGACCGAGGAGGTGGCCCGCGAGCTCACCATCGGCGTGGCCACCGTGCGCACCCATCTCTACCGGGTGCGCACCAAGCTCGGCGTCCGTGATCGCGCCCAACTCGTCTCGCTGGCCTACCAGTCCGGGCTGATCTAGCTCATCGCGACCGAGCGCCCCGCGCCGTTCTCCCCGACGGCGCGCCGGGCCCGGTCGAGGCGGGCGGCGCCGGCCAGCCGCCACAGCGCGGCGGGCTCGCCGTACCGGCTCGCCTCGGCGGCGGCCAGCCGGAAGTACCGGTGCAGACCGAGCTCCGCCGTCATCGCCCGCACGCCGCAGCTCTGCATGCACAGCCGTACGACGTCGCGCGCGGTCTCGGCGGCCGTCGCGAGCGCCACGACGGGCGCCGTGGCGGCGGCGTCCGCGCTGCCGAGGGCCTCGGTGCCGTCGGCGACGCCCGCGCCCTCGCCGGTGGCCGCCCGGTCGTGCACGGCGTCGACCAGCCAGGCGCCCCGGTACACCGCCGCCCTCGTCGCGCGCAGGGCCACCATGGCACGCGCCAGCGGGAAGGCCACCGCCGGCAGATCGCGCAGCCTGGTGTCGAACTGCCGCCGCGTACCGGCGTAGCGCACCGCGGTCTCGTGCGCGCCGTCGGCGATGCCGAGCAGATAGGCGGCCTGCCGGAGCCGTGCCCGCGCGAGCGGGCCGGCCGGGGCGTCGTCCAGGGAGGCGACCACGTCGGCCGCGGTGACCGGCGTGGCCTCGAAGCGGACGGCCGGCGGCCAGCACCCGCCCTCGACGCGGACGCCGGGCGCACCGGCCGGCACCGCGACGAGCACCGCACCGGTGCCCGTCCTGGTGGCCACGAGGAGCGGCCGTCCGGCTCCCGGGTCGTCGACCGTGACCGTGCCGGTCAGCTCCCAGCCGCCGTCGCGCGGGCGGGCGGTGATCCCGGTGCCGGCCGGCAGCGCTTCGAGGCCGGCCAGGGCCGCGCCCGGCGGGCCGCCCACGTCGGCGGCGAGCGCGTCGGCCCGGTACGGGTTCCCGCGTGCCGCGCGGCCGAGTTCCTCGCTGACCAGCACGCCGGCCGTCAGACCGAGGTCGAGGCCGCCGGCCGCGGCGGGCCGTTCGAAGCCGTCCGCGCCGAGGCGGTCGAGCACCGTCCGCGCGGGGCCGGAGGCTCCGTCGGTCACCGGCGCGCCGTGCACCTCCGGCCGTACGGGGAGGGCGGCGAGCGAGCCGCGCACGGCCTTGCGCAGCTGGACGAGCAGCGGATCGGGGGTGAGGTCCATGTCAGCGCTTCTCCTGTCCGATGGAGTCGAACGCGGCGGCCATGATCTGCAGCATGACCTCGGAGGTCCCCGCCGACAGGGTGAGGCCGGGCGCCTCCCGGCCGGCGGAGTCGAGGATCACGGCGGCTCTGGTGCGGTCGGCCCGCTGCCGGGGGCTCGGGATGTCGGCGGCCCACGCGGCGATGTCCTGGGCGAGTTCGCTGCTGTGGAACTTGGCGACGGCGGCCGCGACCTCGTCGACGCGGTCGTGGGCGAGTCCGGTGATCACCTCCCAGGCGAGGGCGTGGTCGGCGAGGAGCGCGCCGTCCCAGCGGCCGATCCGTTCGAGATGGGCGTCGTGCGGCGCGTCGGGCGCCCGGTCGACCAGCGCCTCGAGGGCGGCGTCCAGCCAGTGCTCCGCCTTGAGGTGGTAGTCGAGTCCGGTGCGTTCGATGGCCAGGGCCTGGTTGAGCAGGGGCCACCCTTGGTCGCGTGCGCCGATGAGGTCGTCGCCGGACACCGCGACGCCGTCGAGCTCGACGTGGTGGAACTGCTCGTCGTTGACGCTGGGGATGACGGTCACGGTGACGCCGGGGGCGTTCATGTCGACCAGGAACAGGCTGATGCCCTGGTACTTGCCGGTTCCCGGTGTCGTACGGGCGGCACAGAGGCCGAGGTCGACGAAGCGGGTCTTGAGGCTGAAGACCTTGGTGCCGGTGATCCGGTAGCCGTCGCCGTCGGGCTCGGCGACGGTCCGCAGGGCGCCGAGGTCGGATCCGGCGTCGGGTTCGGTGTACAGCACCGAACCGAAGCGCTCGCCGCTCGCCAGGGCGGGCAGGTGCCGTCGCTTCTGCTCGGTGCTGCCGGCCATGAGGAGGAACTGGCCGATGATCTGGACGGTGTTGACGTGGAGGGTGTCCGGCACGTCCGCGCGCACCAGTTCCTCGGCGACGATGGCGGCGTCGGTGAGCGGCCGGCCCGATCCCCCGTACTCGGCGGGCCAGTGCACGGCGAGCAGGCCGAGCTTGCCGAGCAGGCGGTACAGCGGCCGCTGGTCCGGCTCGACGCCGTCCGCGGGGGTGGCGTCCGCGACCGCGGCGCGCACCTCGGCGGAGCGCAGCGCCCTGCGCACGTCCGCCCGGAACCGTTGTTGTTCCTCGGTGAATCCGAACCGCATGGGCGTCTCCTCAGGTGGCGAGTGTGCTTTCGATCGCGGCGGCGATCCGGCTCAGCGCCGGTTCCGTGAACAGCGTGTAGTGATCGCCGGGCAGTTCGCCGGACCGGAACGGGCCCGTGCAGGCGGTGCGCCACTCCGCCGCGACGGCGGCGTGGTTCGAGGCGGTGAGCAGGGTGACGGGTCCGCCGTACGGGCTCGGCGGGCGGTACTCCTGCTGTGCCAGGGCGCAGGCGCGGAAGGTCGCGTAGCGGGCGGCCAGTTCCTCGTCGCCGAGCTCGAGTTCGACGCCGAGCGAGGTCAGCGTCCGCCGGATGCCCGCCTCGCCGACCGCCGGGTCGTCGAGGACCGCGCGCACCGCCGGGCCGTCCCGGCCGGCCAGCCGGGCGACGTCGTGCACGAACCGCTGCCGTACCGTCCGTTCGTCGAGCGGCACGAGGTCCTCGTCGTAGGAGGCGTCGAGGAGGACGACCGGCGGCCGTGCTCCGGTGTCGCGTTCCAGCTGCCGGGCGACCTCGAAGGCGAGCACGCCGCCGTAGGACCAGCCGGCCAGGCAGTACGCCTCCGGCGGTCCGGCGGCGACGAGTGCCCGCGCGATCCGGGCGGCGGTCGCCGTCACCCCGTCCTCGGGGGGCAGGGCGGCGTCCCGTGGGTCGGCGGCGAAGCCGGCCACGCCGATGCCCTCGCGCAGCGCCCTGACCAGCGGTACGTAGCAGAACAGTTCGCCGCCGGACGGGTGCAGCAGGACGACCTGTGCAGGGCCGGGCGGGCGCATCAGCACCGGCGCCCGGTCGCCGGCCGCGGCCCCGGCGGTGTGCCGGTCCGGCTCCTCGGACGGGTGCTCCAGGTGGCCGAGCGGATCGTCGTCCGTGCCGCGCCGCGCGGCGCGGCCGGCGTCGACGGTGGCGGCCAGGTGGGCGACGGTGGGCGAGGTGAAGAAGTCGCCGAGCGCGATCTCCACGCCGAACCGGCGGTTGATCGCCGACATCAGCTGGGCGGCCTGGAGGCTGTTGCCGCCGGCGAGGAAGAAGTCGTCGTGCACGCCGAGCCGGGCGTTGCGCAGCAGCGGGCCGAGCACGTCGTGCAGCAGGACCCGTTCGGTCGCGGTGCGCGGTTCGTCACCCGCGCCGTCGCCCGCCGACTCCGGGTCGGGCGCGGGCAGCCTGCGCCAGTCGACCTTGCCGCTGCTGGTGAGCGGGAGTTCGTCGAGGACGACGAAGTACGACGGGATCATGTACGAGGGCAGGACGGTGCCGAGCTGTTCGCGCACCGAGGGCAGCTGCTCCTCGGCGACGCCCGTCAGGTAGCCCACGAGGTGCTTGTCGCCGGCGTCGTCGGTCCACGGCCGCACGGTGACCTGTCCGACGCCGGTCACTCCGGCCAGTGCCGACTCGACCTCGCCGAGTTCGATCCGCAGGCCACGGATCTTGACCTGCTGGTCGATCCGGCCGAGGAAGACGAGGCGGCCGTCCGGCAGCCGCTTCACCAGGTCTCCGGTGCGGTAGAGGCGGCCGCCCGGGGCGGTGCCGAACGGGTCGGCGACGAACTTCTCCGCGGTCAGCTCGTCCCGGTCGAGGTAGCCGCGGGCCAGTCCGGCGCCGCCGATGACCAGTTCGCCGGGGACGCCGACGGGCACCTGGCGCAGGTCGCGGTCCAGGACGTGCGCGACGTGGTTGGTCATGGGCAGGCCGATCGGCGGCGAGGTGTCCCAGGTGCCGGGGCACTCCTCGACGATCATCGTCACGGTGCACTCGGTCGGGCCGTAGCCGTTGAACAGCCGCCTGCCCGGGTTCCACCGGTTCACCAGCTCGCCGCTGAAGGCCTCGCCGCCGACGAACGCGATCCGCAGGTCGGTCAACCGCTCCGGGGCGAGCAGCGGCATCACGGTCGGCGGCAGGTCGATGACGGTGATGCCGGCGCGTTCCATCAGCGACTGGAGCCGGTCGATGGAGAGCCGTTCGTCGTCGGTCGCCAGGCAGAGCCGGGCGCCGGTGAGCAGCGCGGAGAAGGTCTCGAACACGGAGACGTCGAAGGTGATCGACGCGAAGCCGAGCACGCGGTCGGCCGGTGTCAGGTCGAACAGTTCGCGCGCGGAGTCGATGAAGTTGACCACGCCGCGGTGTTCGAGCAGGACGCCCTTCGGCCGTCCGGTGCTGCCCGAGGTGTAGATGACGTACGCGAGGTCGCCGGGCTGCGCCGCGAGCGGCGGGTCGGTGTCGGGCATCGCCGCGAGGTCGGCGCGGACCTCGTCCAGGGTCACGACGGGCGCGGTGACCGCGCTGACGGCGGCGGTGACGGCGGCGTGCGCGACCACGGTGTGCAGACCGGAGTCGGCGGCGATCTCCGCGACGCGCGCGGGCGGGTGCGTCGGGTCGAGCGGCACGTAGGCCGCGCCGGTCTTGAGGACGGCGAGCATCGCCGTCGTCAGGTCCGCGTTCCTGCGCAGGCACAGGCCGATCCGCGTGCCCGGCCCGGCGCCGCGCCCGCGCAGCAGGGCGGCGAGCCGGTTCGCGCGGGCGTTGAGTTCGGCGTAGCTGGTGGGGACGTCCTCGACGACGAGCGCCACGCTGTCCGGGGCCTCCCGGACGCGGGCCTCGAACTGCTCGACGACGGTGGTCTCGCGCACGGGGCGCACCGGCCCGCTGCCGACCCGGTCGAGGAACTCCTTGTCGGCCGGGCTCAGCACCTCGGCCGCGGACAGCGGTGCGTCGGGGTCGGCGGTCAGGGTGTGCAGGAGTCCGTCGTAGTGCCGGGCGAACCGGGCGATGCTCTCGCCGTCGAAGAGATGGGTGTTGAACGCGATGTGCAGGACGGCGTCGGTGCCGGGCACCGCCGGCTCCACCAGGGTCCAGCTCATGTCGTGCCGGGAGGTGTCGGTGGCGACGTCCTCGCGGGTCGTCGTGAGGCCGGGCAGTTCCGTGGGAGCGTCCGCGTCCCTCGCCGCGAACACGATCTGGAAGAGCGGTGGGCGCGAGGGGTCGTGGGCCGGGTCCACGGCCCGGACCAGCTCGGCGAACGGCAGTCCGCCGTGCTCGTGCGCCTCGGAGACCACACGGCCGACCCGTCGGACCAGTTCGCGGAAGGCCGGGTCGCCGGAGACGTCCCCGCGCAGCACCGTGGTGTCGGCGAAGGGGCCGATCACCGGGGCCACGGAGGCGTGCCGCCGGTTCGCGTCGGGCGAGCCGATCACCAGGTCGTCCAGGCCGGAGTAGCGGTGCAGCAGGGTGAAGAACGCGGCGAGGAGGACGTCGTACGGCGTCGTCCCCTCCTCCCGGGCCAGGGTCCTCGCCCGCTCCAGGGCCTCGTGTCCGACCGTGAAGCCGCGGGCGTCGCCGGCGTACGTGGGCGTGTCGCCGCGCGGCCGGTCGGTGGGGAACTCCAGGACCTCGGCGCCCGCGAGCCTGTCGCGCCAGTAGCCGGCCAGGCGGTCGAGCTCGGCGCCGTCGAGGCGGTCGCGCTGCCAGGCCGCGTGGTCCGGGTACTGCACGGGAAGGGCGGGCAGCCGCGGTGCGTCGCCGTCCTTCGACGCGCGGTACACCTCGGCGAGTTCGCCGGTCAGGAGGGCGAGCGACCGCTCGTCGCACACCACGCGGTGCGCGACGAACAGGAACAGGTGGTCGTCGGGCGCGACCCGGACGAGCAGCGCGCGCCACAGCGGCGCCCGGCCCATGTCGAAGGGTGCCGCGATCCGTTCCTCGACGAGGGCCCGGGCGGCGGCGAGCCGCCGCTCGTGGTCGTCGCCCGGCGCCTCGGCCGGCGTCAGGTCGACCCGGACCTCGGGGGCGACCACCTGCACGGGGCCGCCCTCGCGCGTGACGACCGCGGTGCGCAGCGCCTCGTGCCGGGCCACGACCGCGGCGAGCGCCGTACGCAGGGCGCCCGCGTCCAGGTCGCCGCGCAGCCGCAGGCACAGCGGCAGCCGGTCGGCGGGGCCGTCGGCCGCCGGGCGGCCGGACTCCCGCAGGGTCTCCTGTGTGGCGGAGAGCGGTGCGGGGCCGGTGTTCCCGCGGGGCGTCGGGTGCGCCGCGGCTTCCTCCACGGTCGCCTTCAGCAGGGCGAGGAACCGCGTGCGGCGCTCCGCGGGCAGCGCGGCGAGGCGCTGGGTCGTTCCGGTCAACGGAGACTCCCTTCGGGCAGCGCGTCGGTGGCCTGGGCGGCGGGGCGGACGGGCAGGTCCGCCAGTTCCGCGATGGCGGTGGACAGGACGTCGATGCCGCGCAGGAAGTCGGACAGCACGATGTGCTCGGTGTCGGCGTGGTCGAGTCTGCTGTCGCCCGGGCCGTAGGTCGCCATGGGGATGTCCCAGACCTCGGCGAGGGTGTTCATGTCCGAGGTGGCCGTCTTCACCACGAGCCGGGGCTGGGCGTGCACGCGGCGGATGCCGGAGACCAGCGCGCGGACCGCCGGGTTGGAGCGGTCGGCCCGGCAGGCCTCCACCGAGTTGAGCACTTCGAGCCGGCCGGCGGGCAGCCGCTCGCGCAGTCCGGTGACGAGCCCTTCGGCGTCGAAGCCCGGCGGGGTGCGGACGCTGAGGTCGACGGTCGCCGAGGTGAGGTCGGCGTTGAGCTGGACGAGCGTGGCGCCGGGCTTGGCGAAGGCGTCGTGGCCCGCGTCCGGCCCGAGCAGGTCGACCAGCGCGTTCCAGGATTCCACGGCAAGTTCGGACGCCTTGGGCTCCGGGTTGCTCGGGTGGGTGGCGGGACAGGTGACGGTGTAGCGCAGGTCGAGCTTGCCCTTGTAGCCGATCACCACGCTCGACCAGCCGCTGGGTTCGCCGACGATCAGCGCGTCCGGCCGGTCGTGGGTGGCGCGGATCGCCATCGCGCCGCGCGACTTCGGGGTCTCCTCCTCGACGACGCCGATGACGACGATCCGGCCGGGGAAGCCGGCCGCGCCGGCGGCGGCGCAGATCATCGCGGCGAGCGGTCCCTTGGCGTCGACGGCGCCCCGGCCGTACAGCCGGCCGTCCTCGGAGCGGACCGGGATCTGGCCGGGGACGGTGTCGAGGTGGCCGAGCAGCATCAGGGTCGGGCCGTCGCCGCGTTCGATCACGCCGATGACGTTGCCCACGGTGTCGATGTGGGCCTGGAAGCCCAGGTCGGTCATGGCCTCGGCCAGGTAGTCGGCCAGCGCACGCTCCTGGTAGGACGAGGAGGGGATCTCCAGCATTCCGCGCAGCAGCCCGACGGCGCACGTCTCTGTGACGTTGCCGGACGAAGTGAATGCCCAGTTCATCGTTGCGCTCGCTCCCGTAGGTGTTCGACGATGCGGTCCGCGACGTCGACCCGGTCGCCGAGGGCGGACTGGAAGCCGGAGAACTCGACGCGGTGGTTGACCTCGAGGACGAGCAGCCGGCCGTCGCGGTCCTCGATCAGGTCGACGCCGGCGATGTCCGCGCCGACGGCGGCGGCGGCCTCGACCGCCAGCTTGGTGAGCTCCGGTGTCGCCTCGCACGGCAGGGTCCGGCCGCCGAGCGCCACGTTGGTGCGGGTCGACTCGCCGGTCCGGTAGACGGCGCCGAGGAGTTCGCCGCCGACGACGACGGCCCTGATGTCCCGGCCGGGCTTGTCGACGAGCTCCTGCACGTACGCGAGGTGCGACTGCGGGCTCGGCAGCGCGCCGACGTATTCCAGCACGCCCTCCGCGGCGGCCCGGTCGTGCAGGGGGACGATCAGCCGGCCCCAGGAGCCGACCAGCGGTTTGATCAGCGCCGGGTAGCCGATGGAGTCGAGGGCGGTCAGCGCGGCCTGCGGGGTGAGGCCGAGCGCGGTGCGCGGGATCGGCAGTCCGGCCGCCTGGAGGACCAGCGTGGTGCGCCACTTGTCGCCGCAGACCTCGGTCGCCTCCGCGCTGTTGACCACCTCGACCCCGGCCGCGGCGAGGCAGCGGGCCGCGTACGCCGCGCGGGCCTGGCCGATCTCCCGGTTCAGGGCGAGGCTCCAGGGCAGGTCGCGCTGTCCGGCCGGGAACCACTGTGTGCGCGTGTCGACGTGGTCGAAGGCGACACCGCGCCGGTCGAACGCGTCGAACAGCCGTTTCTCGTCCGCGCCGACCCTGCTGGCGAGTACGGCGATGCCGCCGTCGCCCGGGTGCTCTGCTGTCGCTGACACGTGACCTCCGTAGTAGGACCACTGGTTGACCGGACGGCACGACCGGTCTGCCGCGTCGGAGGGACGTTACGGGCGAGTCGCCGCGGCGCGCGTCCGCGACAAGTTCAACGGCGGGGACGCATTGTGTTTACTTTGCTCTCCTCCGGCTGCTCATTTCGCTTACCCGGGCCGGCCGCCACCCGTGTCACGCTGGACTGGATTCCGGCCGGGGACCGCGGAGTTCACCGCGCGCTTTCCGTCCGGATTCACGACGGGCGGGCCAGAGCGAAGGGGAAATCGTGGACCACACATCAGAGCGGATACCGGTGCTCGCGCTGTGGAGCGCGCCCCGATCCCGCTCCACCGCGTTCGCGCGGATGATGGCGGAGCGGGGCGACCGCGTCGTCGTGCACGAGCCGTTCTCCCAGGTGGTCGACTTCGGCGAGGTGAAGGTCGGCGAGCGGGTCGCGCGCAGTGAGCAGGACGTGCTCGCGGAGCTGCGCGGCATGGCGGCCCGGCAGCCGGTGTTCTTCAAGGACACGACCGACTTCGCCTATCCGGCGCTGCTCGCCGACGAGGCCTTCCTCGCGGCCGCGACGCACACCTTCATCATCCGCCACCCGGCCGAGGCCATCGCCTCCCACCACAAGCTCAACCCCGACCTGGGCCGTGACGAGATCGGTTTCGCCCGGCTGCACGAGATCTTCCTGGCCGTACGGGCCGCCACCGGCGTCACGCCGGTCGTGATCGACTCGGACGACCTGCTCGACCGGCCGGCCGAGACCGTGCGGGCGTACTGCGAGGCGGTGGGCATCCCCTTCGTGCCGGACGCGCTGAACTGGCAGCCGGGGATGCGCTCGGAGTGGGAGGCGACCAGCCGCTGGCACGAGTCGACCAGCCGGACCGCCGGCTTCACGCGCGGCTCCGGCCGCGGCGCCGAGGCGGTCGAGGCGGACCCGGTGCTGCGGGCCTACCGCGATTACCACCTGCCGTTCTACGAGGAGCTGCGCGCCGCCGCGCTTCGCCCGTGACCGCCCTGCCGGAATGGGCGGCGAATTCGCCCCTTGCGTAAGGCGGGGTGCCGATTCAGGCATTCGCGGTCATCACGGTGTGGACGAACAGCGCGAATCAGCGGCCTCGTTCGGGAACTCCGAACGGCATTCCATTGAGGGGGATCACGTGACGGACATGCCGGTTTCTTCCGCCGTCACCCGGCTGTGCGATCCGGTCGACATTTCCGGCCACCGCAACAACACCGCCGTATCCGCGGCGACGGACACCAAGGCGGGGCGGTTCAACGTCTGGGGGAACTCGTTCGCCGCCGAATACCTGCCCGCGGGCGGGAGCCTCGTGCACGTGGCGGGTGTTCCCTTCCGGTTCCCTCCGGTCCTGGACGGTCCCGACAACGTGCGGTGCGAGGGCCAGTTCCTCGAGGTGCCGGAGGGCCGTTACGACTGGGTGCACGTGCTCGCGGCCTCGGAGCGGCGCTGCGAGGACACCGTCGGGATGCACTTCGCCGACGGCGCGGTCGACCCGGAGCCGCTGCGGGTCTCCGACTTCTGGGCGGCGCCCGCGTGGTTCGGCGAGGTGAAGGCCTTCGAGAGCCTCGTCATGCACTACCCGCACCATGTGCAGCGCAACGTTTCCGCGCTGATGTGGGCGCAGCGGGTGCCGGTGACCCGGCGGGCCGGCCTGACCGGCGTCCGGCTGCCCCGCAACATCGCGGTGCACGTCTTCGCGGTCACCTTGCAGCGGACGGAGGCGGGGGCATGACGAGCGACGTGACGGCGAGGACGTACATGATCACCGGGCCGGAGCCCCAGCTGTGGTATCGCGACCCCATCAGCTGCCTGCAGTCCACCTTCGGCGCGATCGTGGCCCGTGCGGGCGCCGATCCGCTGGCCGTGCTCGGCGCGGGCTGGCGGTTCCTGCACCTGCCGGGGGACGTCAGGTCCGAGGAGTTCTACTACCCGTGCCTGCCCGGCGAGTCCGGTGAGACCGACCTCGGCGCCGCCCTCGCGCCGCACCACGACCTGCACGCGCGCTGGTGGCAGCCGGCCGACGAGGACGACGTCTGGCGGGAGGTGCGCGAGAGCCTGGCCGACGACCGGCCGGTCATCGCCGCGGTGGACAACTACCACCTGCCGTTCCGGCCCGCGTACAGCGACGTGCACGCCGCCCATCTCGTGGTGGTCTACGGCCTGGACGAGGTCCGCGGGGTCGTCTACGTCTCCGACGCGATGCCGCCGGCCTTCCGCGGCGCCGTCCCCGTCGAGGCCTTCCTGCGCAGCTGGGGCTCGGCCAACCCGACCGACCACCAGGACGCGTTCTTCAGCGACTCGCGGATCGGCAGGCGCTGCCTCGACGTCCGGCTCGACGTCGTGCCGCCGCCGCTGACTCCGGAGGTGCTCGGCGGCTTCCTGCGCACCGACGTCGAGGACTTCACCACCGCGGGCCCGGCCCGTACCGGTCTCGCCGGACTCGACGCGTTCGCCGCGGAACTCACCGGCCGCTGCCGCGCCGGCGACGCGGACGCGCTGCGCGAGCTGTACCCGTTCGGCTGGGGCATGCAGGCGCAGGCCGCCCTCCACGGCGAGCTGCTCCGCCGCTGCGGCCGGGAATGGGGCGACCCCGAGCTGGCCGGCGCCGGACGCGCGGTCGAGGCCGTCGCCCACGCGTGGACCGGCCTGCGGATCACCGGCGCGCACGGCCTCGACGACCCCCGTGGGGTCGCGGCCGACATCGCGCACCACGCCACCGTGCTGCGCGCCCGGTACGCGACCGCGGTCGACGCCGTGGGCGCGGCGGCGACGCGCCTGTGACCGTGCCCCGTCCGACCACCGTGACCATGTCGAGAGGACAGTGATGAGCAAGCTGGCAGCGTTCGGCGGTACCGCGGCCGTGCCGAGGGACCGGCGCCACGTGGACTGGCCGCTGGTCGAGGACGAGGACCGCAAGGCCGTCCTCGACGCGCTCGACGGCGCGAGGCTGGTGTCGAACTCGGACGGCGCGAACCCGGTCTCCACGCTCGAGGAGCGCTGGGCACGGCACTTCGGCCACGAGCACTGCGTCGCGGTGTCCACCGGCACCGCCGCGCTCTCCCTCGCGCTGGCCGCGCTGGGCGTGGGGCCGGGCGACGAGGTGATCGTGCCCGCGATGAGCTTCATCGCCACCGGGCTCGCGCCGGTGCACCAGATGGCCGTTCCGGTGTTCGCCGACATCGACCCGGTCACGTTCACCATCGACCCGGACGACATCGAGCGCCGGATCACCGACCGGACCAGGGCGATCATCCCGGTGCACCTGCACGGCGCGCCCGCGGACATGGACCGGATCACCGACATCGCGCGCCGGCACGGCCTCGCCGTGGTCGAGGACGCCGCGCAGGCGCCCGGTGCGACCCACCGCGGGCGGCCGGTCGGCTCGATCGGCGACGCGGGCGCGTTCAGCCTCCAGGCCACCAAGAACATCCCCACCTGCGGCGAGGGCGGACTGCTCGTGACCGGCGACGCCGGTCTCGCCGAAGCCGTACGCAAGGGCCGGCAGTTCGGCGAGGTGATCGAGGCCGGCCGCGACCGCGACTACATCTCGTACGGCCTCGGCTGGAACCACAAGATGAACGCCCTCCAGGCCGCGTTCACCGACGCCCAGCTCGCCCGGTTCGACGACTACGAGAGCATGCGGCAGCGCAACGTCACCGAGTTCCTCGGCCGGCTCGCGCAGCTGCCCGGCCTGCGTGTGCCGACCGCGCTCCAGGACACCACCCACGCCTGGCACATCCTGCGGTTCCGCTTCGACCCGGCCGCGTTCGGCCTCGACGGGGTACGGCCCGAGGCCCTGCGCTCGGCGCTGCGCCGGCTGCTGCGCGCCGAGGGCGTGCCGATGTCGCAGTACCAGCTCATGCCCCTGCCCGACCAGAAGGTGTTCGTCGACCGGGTCGGCTTCGGCTCCGGCTACCCGTGGACGGTGACCGGCGCGCCGGCACCGGTGAAGGGCGAGGGCTACCCGGTGACCCGCGCGGTCATCGCCGACTCGCTGACCCTGCAGAAGCGTCACCTCCACCCCGGCTCCGGCGAACTGCTCCGCCTCTACGCGGACGCCTTCGAGAAGGTGTGGACCAACCGCGACATGGTGGCGACCCTCGCGGCGGCCCGGTCATGACCACCACCCAGGCTCCGACGCGGGAGTCGCTGGAGACGGTCGCCGCACGCATCCGCGCGCACGTCGTCGACATGTGCGCAGGGCCGGAGGGCGGTCATCTGGGCGGTGCGTTCTCCGCCACCGAGGTGCTCACCGCCCTGTACTTCTCGGTGATGAACGTGGACCCGGAGCGGCCGGACGACCCGGACCGCGACCGCTTCCTGCTCAGCAAGGGCCACGCCGCCGTCGCCCTGTACGCGACGCTGGCCGAGCGGGGCTTCCTGCCGGTCGGGGAACTCGCCACGTACGGGCGGCCGGGCAGCCGGCTGATGGGCCATCCGGTGCGCGCGGTGCCCGGCGTCGAGCTGCCGACCGGCTCGCTCGGCCACGGTCTCGCGCTGGCCTGCGGCTTCGCGCTCGCCCACCGGTACGCGGGCCGTGACGCGCGCAGCTTCGTGCTGCTCGGCGACGGCGAACTCCAGGAGGGCTCGGTGTGGGAGGCGGCGATCGGGGCCGCGTCGCTGCGCCTGGACCGGCTGGTCGCCGTGGTGGACCGCAACGGGCTGCAGCTGACCGGCTCCACCGAGCGGATCGCCCCGATGGAACCGCTGGCCGACCGCTGGCGCGCCTTCGGCTGGTCGGTGCGCGAGGTGGACGGCCACGACGCGGACCGGCTGGCGGAGCACCTGTCCGCCGGGCCGTGGGAGCCGGGCAAGCCGAGCGTGCTCATCGCCCGCACGGTGAAGGGCCAGGGGCTGCCGTTCCTCGCCGGACGGGCGGCCAGTCATTACGTGACGCTGTCGCCGCGCAACCACGCGCGGGCGACGGCCGCGCTACGGAAGACCACGGAGACCGAAGGATGAGCCGCGCGACCCGAGAGGCCTACCGGGACTCTCTCCTCTCCCTGCTCGGCCCGAACCCCGGACTGATCTGCCTGGACAGCGACACCGGTCTGTTCAGCGCGGACCACGCGGCGGCGGCCGGCGAGCAGTACCTCAACCTCGGCATCGCCGAGCACAACCTCATGGGCATCGCCGCAGGCATGGCGGCGTGCGGGCGGATGCCGTTCGTCAACACGATGGCCGCCTTCGCGACGTCCCGCGCCCTGGAAGCGATCAAGATCGACATCGCGTACAACCGGCTGCCGGTGCGCGTCATGGCCACCCACGGCGGTCTCGCCGCGGGTCACCTCGGCCCGACCCACCAGGCACTCGAGGACCTGGCCGTGATGCGGACGCTGCCGGGCATGACCGTGGTCGTGCCCGCCGACGCCGCCGCCACGGAGGCGTTCGTCGAGCAGAGCCTGGACCTGGCGGGACCGCTCTACGTCCGGCTCGGCCGCAAGCCGTCACCCGCGCTGCCGGAGACGGCCCCTCCCCCGGTCATCGGCAGGGCGCAGACACTGCGCCGGGGCGGCGACGTGGTGCTCGCGTGCTGCGGTCCGTACCCGGTCCTCGCCTGCCTCGACGCCGCGGACACCCTCGCCGGGCTCGGCATCGAGGCCACCGTCCTGAACCTGCACACGCTGCGGCCGTTCGACACGGAGGCGCTCGTGGCGGCGGCGGGGCCGGCCGGGCTCGTCGTGACGCTCGAGGAGCACTGGCGCGGCGGCGGCCTCGGCGGCGCGGTGGCCGAGGCACTGGCGGAGGAGGCACCCACGCGCGTGCTGCGGCTGGGCATGCCCGACCGGTTCGTCGACGAGGTCGGCAACCAGGAACACCTCGTCGCGCACTACGACCTCACCGCGGAGCGGGTCGTCAGGACGGTCCGCACCGCGCTCGACAGGACGGCCCCCGGCCCGACGGCCCTGGCCGGCACCCCCCACTGAGCCACCACCACCGAGGCACCACCGACCCGAAGGGACACCACCGATGACGACCACAACGACCCAGGCCTGCCCCGAGTGCGAGGACGAGGTGCAGCTCAGCGCGTCCGTGCGGCTCAACGAGATCGTCGAGTGCGCCGGCTGCCGCAGCGAGCTGGAGATCGTGGCGCTGAGCCCCGCGGTGCTCGCCCTCGCGCCCGAGGTCGAAGAGGACTGGGGCGAGTGACCGTGCGAGGACGGACGACACCCGCCGGCGGCCCGGCGCCCACCGGGCGCACGGCGCTCACCGGGCGTACGACGTGATCCGGGTCGCGGTCGTCGGCGCGGCCGGCTACATCGGCGGGGAACTGCTGCGCCTGCTCATCGGCCATCCCGAGGTCGAGGTGGCGCACGCGGTGTCCTCCCGGTTCCCCGGCAGGCGCGTCGACGGCGTGCATCCGAACCTGCGGTCCGCCACCGACCTGACGTTCTGCACCGCGGACGAGGTGGAGGAGTGCGACGTGGTCTTCCTCGCCACGCCGCACCGCGCCGCCATGACCCAGATGGAACGCTGGACGGGACAGGCCAAGCAGGTCTTCGACCTCACCGGGGACTTCCGGCTCGACGACCCCGAGGTCTTCCGGCGCTACTACGGCACCGAGCACGCCGCCCCGCACCTCCTGGGCGACTTCGTGCCCGGGATCCCCGAGCTGTACCGGGACCGGCTGCGCACCGCCGACCTGGTCAGCGTGCCGGGCTGCATGGCGGTGGCGGGCGTGCTCGCGCTGCACCCGCTCGCGGCGGACGGCCTGGTCGAGCCGGAGGCGCAGTTCGACGCGCGCACCGGTTCGAGCGGTTCCGGTGCCACCGCGGGCGAGGCGAACCTCCATGCCGAACGCAGCGGCGCCATGCGGGTGTTCGCGCCGACCGGTCACCGGCACGAGGCCGAGATCTCCCGGCACCTGGGCATCTCGGCCGCGATGACGGCGACCGGGGTCGAGGCCGTGCGCGGGGTGCAGACCGTCTGCCACGCCACGCTGCGCCCCGGCGTGGACAAGTCCGCGGTGCGCAGGGCGTTCCGCGAGCACTACCGGGACGAGCCGTTCGTCCGGGTCGTGGCGCACCAGCGCGGCACGTTCCGCTACCCGGAGCCGAAGATCCTGCTCGGGTCGAACTTCTGCGACGTCGGCTTCGCCGTCGACGAGGAGGCCGGCCGGCTGGTGACCATCGCCGCACTGGACAACCTCATGAAGGGCGGCGCGGGCAACGCGGTCCAGTGCCTGAACATCCGCATGGGCTGGCCGGAGAACCTCGGCCTGTCCTTCCCCGGCCTGCATCCCGTCTGAGCCCAGGTGACTGGAGACACTGTGACCACCAGACCGCTGACCGTCGTCAAGTGCGGCGGCAACCCGGCCGTCGACGCCGCGGGCATCTGCGCCGACGTCGCCGCGCTCGTCCGGGCCGGGGAATCCGTTCTCCTGGTGCACGGAGGCTCGGCGGAGATCGCCCGGCTGGCCGGGAAGCTCGGTGTGCCGCAGCGCCGGCTGGTCGCCCCGGACAACGTGTCCACCAGGTACACCGACCCGGCGACCCTCGAAGTGGTCGTCCTCGCCCTGGCCGGTTCGGTCAAGCCGAAGATGGTCGCCGAGCTGTCCCGGCTCGGCGTGCCCTCGGTCGGCCTCACCGGCCTGGACGGCGGCATGCTGCGCGCCCGCCGCAAGGCCGCCGTCCGGTCCGTCGTGGACGGCAGGACGACCCTCGTCCGGGACAACCTCAGCGGCCGGCTGCGCGAGGTCCGCACCGAACTGCCGCGGACGCTGCTGCGGTCCGGCTTCGTACCGGTGGTGTCGCCGCCCGCGCTGGACGAGCACGACCAGCCGGTGAACGTCGACGCCGACCGCGTCGCGGCGGCCCTGGCGGCGGCACTCGGCGCCGACCGCCTGGTGCTGCTGACCGGCGCGCCGGGCGTGCTGGCCGATCCCGACGACGACACCAGCGTGCTCAGCGGCTTCCAGGTGCCGGCGAGCGGCGCGCCCGGCCGGTTCGCCGGCGGTGGCATGGCGCTCAAACTCGTCGCCGCGCGGGAGGCGCTGGCCGGCGGAGTCGGGTCGGTACGCATCGCGGACGGGCGGGTGCCCGACCCCGTCAGCCGGGCACTGGCCGGGTCCGGCACCACGGTAACCATGACGTGCGCGGAGCCGGCCACCGCCGGACCGCGCGAGAGGGAGCTCCGAACATGAGCGAACCGAACGGCGAACCGGCCGTGTGGCAGGGCGGCACGGTCTGGCTGACCGGACTGCCCAGCGCGGGCAAGACCACGCTGGCGCGGGGCCTGGCCGGCCGGCTGCGCGCCGAAGGACACCGCGTCCAGGTGCTCGACGGCGACGAGGTCCGCGCGGCGCTGTCCGCGGAACTGGGCTTCTCCAAGGAGGACCGGGACACCAACGTGCGACGGATCGGCTACGTGGCCGGGCTGCTCGCCGCGCACGGCGTCACCGTCCTCGTACCCGTCATCGCCCCGTACGCGGTGTCCCGCGCGGCGGTGCGGGAACGGCACGCGGCGCTGGGCGTCCCGTACGTCGAGGTGCACGTGGCGACCCCGGTGGAGCTGTGCGCCGACCGCGACGTGAAGGGTCTCTACGCCCGGCAGGCGGCCGGCGAACTCCAGGGCCTCACCGGCGTGGACGACCCCTACGAGGCGCCGGTCGACCCCGACCTGCGGCTCGCCACCGAGGACCGTACGGTCGAGGAGTCCGTCCGGCTGCTGCGTGCGCTGCTCACCGCACGCGGGCTGTCGTGACCGCCGTGGCGCGGGCCGCGCTCGACGACGCGCCCGGACGCGTCGGCCCGCCGGCCGGCCCCGCGGTGCCGCCGCTGTCCCACCTGGAGATGCTGGAGACCGAGGCGGCGCACGTCTTCCGCGAGGTGGCCGGCGAGTTCGACCGGGCGACGCTGCTGTTCTCCGGCGGCAAGGACTCGATCGTCATGCTGCACGTGGCGCTCAAGGCCTTCGCCCCCGCGCCGCTGCCGTTCTCGCTGCTGCACGTGGACACCGGGCACAACTTCCCCGAGGTAATCGCCTACCGGGACCGGATCGTCGAGAAGCACGGCCTGCGGCTGGAGGTCGCGTCGGTGCAGGCGTACATCGACGACGGCAGGCTCCGGGAGCGCCCCGACGGCACCCGCAACCCGCTGCAGACGGTGCCGCTGCTCGACGCCATCCGCGACGGCCGCTACGGCGCCGTGTTCGGCGGCGGCCGGCGCGACGAGGAGAAGGCGCGCGCCAAGGAACGGGTGTTCAGCCTGCGCGACGAGTTCGGCGCCTGGGACCCGCGCCGGCAGCGGCCGGAACTGTGGCAGCTGTACAACGGCCGCCACGAGCCGGGCGAGCACGTCCGCGTGTTCCCGTTGTCCAACTGGACCGAGCTGGACGTGTGGCAGTACATCGAGCACGAGGGCATCGAACTGCCCGAGATCTACTTCGCGCACCGGCGCGAGGTGTTCCGGCGCGACGGGATGTGGCTGACGGCCGGCGACTGGGGCGGCCCACGGGACGACGAACCCGTGACCGAGCGGCAGATCCGCTACCGCACGGTCGGCGACATGTCCTGCACCGGCGCGGTCGACTCGTCGGCCTCGACGGTGCGGGCGGTGATCGCCGAGATCGCGGCGAGCCGCGTGACCGAGCGCGGCGCGAGCCGGGCCGACGACCGGCTGTCCGAGGCCGCCATGGAGGACCGCAAGCGAGAAGGGTACTTCTAGACATGTCAACGGACGTTGCGGAGGCGGAGGTCCGGTCCGGCGCGTCCGGGCGGCTCTCGGGCGGCCTGCTGCGCCTGGCCACCTGCGGCTCGGTCGACGACGGCAAGTCCACGCTGGTCGGCCGGCTCCTGTACGACACCAAGTCCGTGCTCGCCGACCAGATGGAGGCCGTCGAGGAGGCGTCCCGGCGGCGCGGGCAGGACGGCCCCGACCTGGCGCTGCTCACCGACGGCCTCCGGTCCGAGCGCGAGCAGGGCATCACGATCGACGTGGCCTACCGCTACTTCGCGACGGCCCGGCGGCGGTTCATCCTCGCCGACACACCGGGGCACGTGCAGTACACGCGCAACATGGTGACCGGCGCCTCCACCGCGGACCTGGCGGTGATCCTGGTCGACGCGCGCAAGGGCGTCGTGGACCAGACGATGCGGCACTGCGCGATCACGGCTCTGCTGCGGGTCCCGCACGTCGTGCTCGCGGTCAACAAGATGGACGCCGTCGGCTACGAGGAGTCCGTCTTCACCGCCATCGCGGAGGAGTTCACCGCGCGGGCCCGGGAGCTGGGCATCGCCGACGTCGTCGCCATCCCGATGTCGGCGCTGGCCGGCGACAACGTGGTCGAACCGTCGGCCGGCATGGACTGGTACGGCGGCGACACGTTGCTGTCCCACCTGGAGAACGTGACGGTCGGGGCGGACCCGGCCGGGATGCCGCTGCGCCTGCCCGTGCAGTACGTGATCCGGCAGCCCTCCGGTGACCGGCAGGCCGTGGAGCGCTGGCTGGCCGGGCAGCTGGCGTCCGGCCGGCTCGCGGTCGGCGACCGCGTCGTCGTCCAGCCGGCCGGGGCGGCCAGCACGGTCACCGACCTCAGCGTGCTCGGCAGGAGGACCGACCTCGCGTGGGCGCCGCAGTCGGTCGCGGTCCGTCTCGCCGACGACATCGACGTCGCCCGGGGCGACCTGCTCACCGCCGGCCCCGCCCCCGTGCCCGTACGGCGCTTCGGCGCCACCGTGTGCCACCTCGACCAGCGCCCGCTGCGCCCCCGGCAGCGCGTGCTGCTCAAGCACACCACCCGGACCGTGCCGGCCGTGGTCGAGCAGATCACGTACCGCATGGACGTCACCGTCGCCGGCCGGCTGCCGTGCGAGGACGGGCTGTCCGCCAACGACATCGGCGGGGTGCGGATCCTCACCGCCGAGCCGCTCGCCCTCGACGACTACGCCGACAACCGGCGCACCGGCTCGTTCCTGCTCATCGACCCGCAGGACGGGGCGACCCTCAGCGCCGGCATGGTCGAGGCGGGGGCGGAGGACCCGTCGCCCCGATGACCACCGCGCCAGTGTTCCACCGCACCAGTGATCAACCGCCGAAAGGGTGAACCACGCCATGAGTACGACCCCGGACGCCACTTCCCCTCAGGAGCACGTCGCCCTCGCCGAACGCTGGGGCGCGCACAACTACCACCCGCTGCCCGTGGTGCTCAGCCACGGGGAGGGCGCCTGGGTGACCGGTCTCGACGGCCGGCGTCACCTCGACTTCGTCGCCGGGTACTCCGCGCTCAACTTCGGCCACCGGCACCCCGACATCGTCGCCGCGGCCAAGGCGCAGCTCGACCGCCTGACGCTGACCGGCCGGTCGTTCCACAACGACCAGTTCGGCCTCTTCTGCCGTGAACTGGCCGAGCTGACCGGCACCGAGACGGTGCTGCCCGCCAACACCGGCGCCGAGGCGGTCGAGTCGGCCGTGAAGGTGGCCAGGAAGTGGGCCTACCAGGTCAAGGGCGTGCCGGACGGCACCGCCGAGATCGTGGTCGCGGGAGCGAACTTCCACGGCCGCACCACGACGATGGTGTCGCTGTCCACCGACGCGGTCGCCCGCAAGGACTTCGGCCCGTTCACGCCCGGGTTCCGGGTCGTGCCGTACGGCGACGTCGACGCGCTGCGCTCGGCGGTCACCGACCACACGGCGGCGGTCCTCCTGGAGCCCGTCCAGGGCGAGGCGGGCGTGGTCGTCCCGCCGAAGGGCTATCTCGCCGAGGTCCGTCAGCTGTGCGACGACACCGCCACGCTGTTCGTCGCCGACGAGGTGCAGTGCGGTCTGGCCCGTACCGGCGCGACCCTGGCGCTCGATCACGAGGGCGTCCGCGCGGACCTGTACACCCTGGGCAAGTCCCTGGGCGGCGGCCTCCTTCCGGTGTCCGCGGTGATCGGCCGGGCCGACGTCCTGGGCGTGCTCAAGCCGGGCGAACACGGCTCGACCTTCGGCGGCAACCCGCTGGCGGCGGCGGTCGGCCGCGCGGTGGTGAGGCTGCTCGCGACCGGTGAGTTCCAGGAGCGGTCCCGCGAGCTCGGCGCGTACCTGCACGCCCGGCTCGGCGAGCTGGACGGCGTCGCCGAGGTCAACGGCCGCGGCCTGTGGGCCGGAGTGGAGATCGCGGAGGGCCGGCCGAGCGGACGGCCGGTGTCCGAGGCGCTGCTCGAGCGCGGTCTGCTGGTGAAGGAGAACAGGTCGCACCTCCGGATCGCGCCGCCGCTGGTGATCACCCGCGAGGAGATCGACTTCGGCGTCGACGCCATCGCGGAGGTGCTCGGCTGACGCCTCGTCAGCCGGGTTGCCGCGTAGGGCGGTCACCCGGCCCGGTGAGGCTTACCGTGATAGCGTTGCGACCGGTGATCCTTTACCACGAGGACCAGCATTCCCTCTGACCACCTGGCAGGGACGACCCGTCGGCCGGACCACCGTCGGGGATCCCGCGCCGAACGTCCCACCGTCTCGACCGCACGTGGACGGACACGAGGCCGCTGACCCTCCGTGCGGCGCACCGCGCGGAGGTGCCGAACTGATCCTTCCAGCGCCGTGACGCCATTTCCGACTCCCGGCGATCCCGCGGGTCGGCACGCGAGAGAAGGAGCCGCATTGTCCATCGATGTCGAACCCACCGGACGGCCTCGCGTCCTGGTCGTCGGCGGCAAGCCCAAGCTTGTGCGCAAGGCCCGCGAGCTCGGCCTCGACGTGGTGCACGCCCAGTACCCCGACGCGTACGACCGCGTCCACTGGCCGTACGTCGACCAGGCGCTTCTGCTCGACTACGGCGACATGGACCGCTTCCTGCCGCTGGCCCGGGCGTTACACGAGGTGTACCCGTTCCAGTCGGCCGTGGCCCTGTTCGAGCTGGGGCTGCTGCCGGCGGCGCGGATCAACGAGGCGCTCGGCCTGAACGGCGAGTCCGTGGAGACCGTGGAACTGCTCCTGGACAAGTGGCGGATGCGGCAGCGGCTCGCCGAGAAGGGCATCAGCCCGATGGCCTCGGCGATCGGCCGGTCCGCCCAGGACGTGCGGGACTTCGTCAAGGCGCACGGGCTTCCGATCATCGTCAAGCCGGTCCGCGAGTCGGGCAGCGTGGGCGTGTTCCGCGTGGACGACGAGGCCGGCGTGGAGGCCGTCGCCGGGCGCTACCGGTCGCTCGACGACGAACAGTGGGCCGTCGGGGACCTGTTCAGCGCCGACTCCTTCGACGAGTTCCTGATGGAGGAGTACCTCGACGGCCCCGAGATCAGCGTCGAGACGCTGAGCTTCGACGGCCGGCACGTGGTCTGCGCCATCACCGACAAGGCGGCGTTCGGCGGTGGCTCCGGCTTCGTCGAACTCGGGCTCTCGCAGCCCAGCCGCCACCCCGAGGAGACGCTGGACGAGGTCAGGCGGCTCGTGGCGGACTTCCTCGACGCCGTCGGACTGCGCAACGGCCCCGGTCACACCGAGATCCGGCTGACCTCCCGCGGCCCGCGGATCATCGAGTCGCACAACCGCATCGGCGGCTACGGGGTCAACGAGATGGTCGAGACCGCCTACGGCGTCGACATGGAGCGCTACACCCTGGGCGTCAGGTTCGGCCTGGTGGCGCCGCTGCCCTCGGCGCCGGAGCCGCTGGGCGGCGTGGCCCTCCAGGCCCTGACGCCGGAGCCCGGCCGGGTCGTGGAGGTGAACGGCGTCGACGCCGTGCGCGCGGACCCGGCGTTCGTCGACCTCCACGTGAAGGTGAAGCCCGGCGACGTGGTGAACCCCCTCACCTGGAACGAGGACATCGGCGGCTACGTCATCGCGCGCGGCGCCGACGCGACCGAGGCGATCGCCCACAGCAAGCGTCTCGCCGCGGCGATCCACGTGCGCACCGAGCCCGTCGCGTGAGCACCGCACCGCCGGACAAGTCGCGCGTCGAGGAGCCGCGGTTCCGCGACGCGTTACGCACCCTGCCGGCCCGGGTGTGGATCATCAGTCTCGGCATCCTGGTCAACCAGGTCGGCAACTTCCTGCCCGTGTTCATCGTGCTCTACCTGACCGAGCGCGGCTATTCCGCCGGGGCCGCGGGCCTCGTCCTGGGCGTGTCCGGTCTGGGCAAGGTGCTCGGCAACGCCGTCGGCGGCTACCTCGCCGACCGGCTCGGCCGGCGTTGGACCATCGTGCTCTCGGCGGTGACCACGGCCGCCCTCACGGCGGTCGTGCCGTATCTCGCGGCCCTGCCGGTCATCATCGTCGTGGTCGGGCTCATCGGCGTCACCTCGCAGATCTACCGGCCGGCCGCGGCCGCGGTGCTGATCGACGCGGTGTCGAGCAACCAGGAACGGCTCGCGGCCTTCGGGGTGTTCCGGTTCGCGATGAACGTCGGCTCCGCCCTGGGCGGCGTCATCGGCGGTGTCCTCGCCGCCACCTCGTACGTCGAGCTGTTCCTGGGCAACGCCGTCGCGTGTCTGCTGTTCGGCGTGGTCATGGCGCTGCTGCTGCGGGACGGGCCCCGGTCCGCGGCGGACGGGAAGGACGCGGAGGCGAAGGCGGACCGGGCGGCCGGCTACCGGCAGGCGCTCGCCGACCGCGCCCTGGTGCGGTTCCTGGTGATGATCCTGGTGGCCGAGTTCGTCTACATCCAGTCGAGCGTCGCCCTGCCGCTGCACGTCAACGACGTCGGTCTGAGCGAGCGCGACTTCGGTCTCCTCATCGGCCTCAACGGTCTGCTGGTGCTGGCCCTCGAACTGCCCATCACGGGCTGGGTCTCCCGTTACCGGCTCGAGTACGTCCTGGCCTTCGGCAACCTGGTCATCGGCGTCGGGCTCGCCCTGACCGGGTTCATGGACAGCATGGTCCTGCTGGCCGCGACGGTGGTGCTGTGGTCGCTGGGCGAGATGATCTCCACCTCCGTCTCGCAGGCCTACCTGGGAAGCATGGCCCCGCCGCACCTGGTCGGCCGCTACCAGGGCCTGTACGGCGTCGCGTACACGATCGGCACGGGCGCGGGACCGCTGATCGGCGGCGCCCTCTACGCCTTCAGCCCGTGGGGGCTGTGGACCCTGGTCGGCCTGGCCGGGCTGCTGGCCGCACAGCTCTGCCTGCCGCGCCGTGGTGCGGCACCGGCGGTGAAGGAAGCGGATTCCTGATGTTCCGGAACGGATGGACAGGAGAGAACTCGTGAGTGACTTCGCAGGACTCGTCGCGATCGTGACCGGCGGCGCGTCGGGGATCGGCCTGGCCACGGCGAAACTGCTGACTGGCAGGGGCGCCAAGGTCGCCGCGCTCGACCTCAAGCCCGAGGGGCTGCCCGACGGCATCCTCGGCATAGCGGCCGACGTCACCGACGACGCCCAGGTCAGGGCCGCCGTGGACGAGGTGGTCGAGCGCTTCGGCAGGCTGGACGTGGTGGTGAACAACGCCGGCATCAGCGCGGTCGGCGACGTCACCGTGAACAGCGACGAGGAGTGGCTGCGCGTCCTCGACGTCAACGTGGTCGGCATGGTGCGGGTCGCCCGGCACGCGGTGCCGCACCTGCGGCGCTCGCCGGCCGCGGCGATCGTCAACACCTGTTCGATCGTCGCGTGGGCCGGCGTGGAGCAGCGGGTGCTGTACTCGGCCAGCAAGGGCGCGGTGCACGCGCTGACGCTGGCGATGGCGGCGGACCACGTCCGCGAGGGCATCCGGGTCAACTGCGTCGCTCCCGGCACGGCGGACACCCCGTGGGTGGACCGGCTGATCGACCGCATGCCCGACCCCGACGCGGCCCGGGCGGCGCTCAACGAGTTCCAGCCGATGGGCCGCGTGGTGACGGCCGACGAGGTGGCGAACGCGATCGCGTACCTGGCCAGTCCGCTGTCGGGGTCCACGGTGGGCACGGTGCTGTCCGTGGACAGCGGCATGCACGGCCTGCGGCTGCGCCCGCCGACCGACAAGGGCGGCAAGTACTGAAGGAACGATGCGGCGGGTTCCCCGGGTGACGAGCACCGGGCGACCCGCCGCACCCGTCGTGTCCGTCAGCGACCGGCAGGCGCGGCGTGCACGGCCCCGGCCCGCAGGACGCCGAGCAGGCGGGTGACCTCCTCGGCCACGGCCGCGCGTCCGGCGCCCAGGTAGCCGCGCGTGTCGACCGCCGTGCGGTCCGCGGCGAGGGCTTCGCGGGCCGCCGTGGTGAACACGCGGTTCAGGTGGGTGGCGATGTTGACCTTGGTCATGCCGTGGTCGACGGCGGTGGTGAGGTCGTGGTCGGCGACGCCCGACGAGCCGTGCAGCACCAGTGGCACGGGGACGCCGGCGCGCAGGGCGGCGATGAGGCCGAAGTCCAGGGCGGCGTCGCGGGTGAGCATGGCGTGCGAGGTGCCCACGGCCACCGCGAGGGCGTCCACGCCCGTGGCGGCGACGAAGGCCGCCGCCTCCCCAGGGTCGGTACGGGCCCCCGGCGCGTGCACGCCGTCCTTGCCGCCGACCTCGCCGAGCTCCGCCTCCACCCAGACCCCGGCGGCGTGGCAGCGGGCCCGTACGGCGGCGGTGGCGCGGACGTTCTCCTCGTACGGCAGGGTCGAGGCGTCGTACATGACGGAGGTGAAGCCCAGTGCGACGGCCTCGCCGACGAGTTCGGGCGAGGTGGCGTGGTCGAGGTGGACGGCCACCGGGACCGCCGCGGCGCGGGCGACGGCCAGGGTCGCCGTGCCTATCGGGGCGAGGGCGCCGTGGTAGCGGACGGCGTTCTCGCTGATCTGGAGGATCACGGGGGCGCCGGCCGCCTCCGCTCCGGCGACGATCGCCTCGGCGTGCTCGAGCTGGATGACGTTGAAGGCTCCGACGCCGCGTCCGGCGCGGGCGGCGGGGTCGACGACGTCGGCCGTCCCTACGAGGGGCATGCTGTGTCTCCTGGAGTACGGGGCAGGGGTGCGACGTCCACCAGGTGGCGGAGCCGGTGGTGGACGTCGGGCGCGAAGGAGCCCGCGAGCGGGGCCGCCACGGCGGCGGCCGACAGTGCCACGGCCTCGGCGAGCCGTACGGGCCAGGGGTCGCGGGCGGCGAGCCCGAGGGCCAGCGCGGCGACGGCGGCGTCCCCGGCACCGGTCGGGTTACCGCGCAGCCGTTCGGGAGGCCGGGCCAGCCAGGCTCCCTCGACGGTGACGGCGAGCATGCCCTCGGCCCCGAGCGAGGCGACGACGGCCCCGGCCCCGGCGGAGAGCAGGGCCTCGGCGGCAGGGAGGGCGGCACGGTGGGGACTGCCGGGATCGGGGGCCGGGGCGGGGTCACGGCCCGGGGCCGGGTCGCGGGCCGAGGTCGGGTCACGGCCCGAGGCCGGGTCACGGCCCGAAGCCGCGTCGCCGCCCATGGCCGGGTCACGGGCCGAGGCCGGGTCACGGGCCGAGGCCGGGTCACGGGCCGAGGCCGGGTCACGGGCCGAGGCCGGGTCACGGGCCGAGGCCGGGTCACGGCCCGGGGCCGCGACGCCGCCCGAGTCCGCGACGCCGCCCGAGTCCGGGTCACGGCCCGAGTCCGCGACGCCGCCCGAGTCCGGGTCGCCGCCCGAGGCCGGGTCGCGGCCCGAGTCCGGGTTACGGGCCGGGGCCGCGTCGCCACCCGAGGCCGCGACGCCACCCGAGGCCTCACGGCCCGAGGCCGGGTCGCCGCCCGAGGCCGCGACGCCGCCCGAGGCCTGGCCCGCGGCCGCGGGCCGGCCGGGTTCCGGCGGAGGCTGGAAGGCCGGCGCGAGTACGGAACCCGGCGGCAGTCCGGAACCCGGCGGCGGCGTGGTGCGCCGCCGGGAGGCCTCGAAGTGGCTCGCCGTCTCCGCGAGTTCGTCGGCGTTCGGTTTCACCAGGGTCGGGCAGGCCGGCAGGGCGGCGAGGAGGGCCGGGCCGCTGGTGTCCAGGAGGGCCGGGACTCCCCGTGCGCGGGCGGCCCGGACCAGGACCGCGTAGGCGTCGTCGGGCAGGCCGGGTGGCAGGCTGCCGGAGAGGACGACGACGGTGGCACGGGCGAGCAGGGCGCCGAAGGCCTCGCGGAACAGGGACCATTCCTCCGGGAGGACGACGGGTCCCGGTTCCAGCAGGGTCGTCGTGTCGCCGGTGGAGGCGTCCACGACGGCGACCGTGCGGCGGGTCTCGCCGACGACGGGGACCAGCTCCTCCGGGATGCCGGCCCGGTGGAGTTCGCGGCGGACGGCGGCTCCCGTGCCGCCGCCGGCGAGGCCCGTGACGAGGGTGGGGTGGCCGAGGGCGTGCAGGACGCGGGAGACGTTGACGCCCTTGCCGCCCGCGCGCGCGGCCACGCCGTGGACGCGGTGGGCGGCGTGGGGACGGAGCCGGTCGACGTGGTGGGTGATGTCGAGGGCGGCGTTGAGCGTAACGGTGAGGATCACAGCGCCACCGCCTCCGGTCGGACCAGGAGGTCCTGGGCGAGGAACGCCGCTCCCATGCAGCCGGCCAGGTCCCCGAGGCGGGCCTCGACGACCTGGGGCACGGCCTGGAAGGTGAGGCGTTCGGCGAGTGCGGCGCGCAGGGGCGCGAGGCAGGCCTCGCCGGCCAGGGACAGGCCGCCGCCGATGACGACGCGCTCCGGGTCGTAGAGGGTGATCGCGGTGGACAGCGCGTCGGCGAGCGCCTCCATGGCCTCGGACCAGACGGACGCGGCCACCTCGTCGCCGGCCTGGGCGCGGCGCTGGACGTCCCGGGCGGTGACGCCGTGCCGGCGGGTGGCGCGTGCGTAGCGGCGGGCGACGGCGGAGGCGGAGGCCACGGTCTCCAGGCAGCCCCGCGCCCCGCACCGGCAGCGCTCTCCCCCGGGCCGCACCACCACGTGCCCCAGTTCCCCGGCTCGGCCGTGGCGACCCGTCAGGGCGCGGGCGCGGCCGGCGGTGAAGGCCGCTGCGCCGATCCCGGTGCCGACGGGAACGAAGAGGAAGTCGGCGCAGCCCCGGCCGGCGCCCGCCCGGGCCTCCGCGAGGCCGCCGGCCCGGACGTCGTGGCCGCACGCGACCGGCAGGCCGAGGTGTTCGGCCAGCCAGTTCAGGACGGGCACGTCGCGCCAGCCGAGCTCGGCGGCGAGCACGGACACGCCGTCGTCCTCGTCGACGATGCCCGGGACGACGACGCCGGCGGCCTCGGCGGCGGGGCAGCGCTCGGCCAGTTCGGCGGCGCAGGAGAGCACGGTCTCCAGGACGGCGTCCGGGCCACGGTCGACCCGGGTGCACCAGCGCCGGGTGTGGCTCAGCGTGCCGTCCTCCGCGACGACACCGCCCTTGATGAAGGTGCCCCCGACGTCCAGGGCGATGACGGTCATGATCCGGCCCGGGCATCCTGCGGTCCGGCGTCGGCGAGGACGACGGAGCGGGTGAGGTTGCGGGGCCGGTCCGGGTCGAGGCCGCGGCGCCCGGCCAGGGCCACCGCGAGGCGCTGGGCGCGGACCAGGTCGGCGAGCGGGTCGGACGGGGAGACGGAGGCGTACGCGCCGGTCGCCCGCACCTCGTCGAGGAGGCCGGCCGGCGGAGCGCCGAGGAACCAGACGGCGCGCCCCGGTCCCGCGATGCTGATCGGGCCGTGCCGGTACTCCATCGCCGCGTACGACTCCGTCCACGCACCGGACGCCTCACGCAGCTTGAGCGCGGCCTCGTGGGCGAGGCCGACGGTCCAGCCGGTGCCGAGGAAGGTGAACTGCTCGGCGCTCACGGCCTCTTCGGGAAGCGGGGCGAGCACGGCACGCTCGGCCTGCTCGGGCAGGTCCTGCGGGACGAGCCCGAGGCCGGCGCGCAGCAGCACGAGGGCCGTCGTGGCGAACCGGGTCTGCACGACGGACCGTTCGTCGGCGAACGAGAGGTCGACGACGACGTCGGCGGCGTCGCGGACGGGCGTGTCGAGGTCGCCGGTGAGCGCGACGGTCGGGGTGCCGCGGGCCGCCAGGTGGCGCAGGGCGTCGAGCACTTCGGTGGTGGTGCCGGAGCGGGTGATCGCGAGGACGCGGTCGTAACGGCGGGTCAGGGGGTACGCGGAGGCGGCGAAGGCGTCGGTCTCGCCGAGGCCGGCGGTCTCGCGCAGTTCCGCGTAGGCCTGGGCGATGTGGAGCGAGGTGCCGCAGCCGATGACGGCGAGCCGCTCGCCGTCCTGCGGCAGCCCGGCGGGACGGGCCTCCAGCGCGCGACGCCAGCACGTGGGCTGGCTGGCGATTTCCGCTTCGACATGGCTCACGAGGGCTCCCGGATGGGCCGTGGCCGGCTTGCGTCCGACCGATGATTGGAGATGCAGTTTTTATAGGCCTTACGCGCAGAACTGCGCAAGTGTGTGCAGCAGTGCGCAGGTCACGGAAGGAGCGGGTTACGCTCAGCACCCGAAGCAGGCAGACGGTGACGAGCGAGGAGAACGGTGATGGGCACGCACGAGCGGTGGACGCGACTCCTCGACGCCCTGAGCGAGCGGGGCAGCATCGAGGTGGGCGAGGCGGCCACGCTGCTCGACGTCTCCCCCGCCACCGTGCGCCGGGACCTGGAGGAGCTGGCCCGCCAGCAGCTTCTGACCCGGACCCGTGGCGGCGCGGTGCTCAGCGGCGTCACGTACGACCTGCCGCTGCGCTACAAGACCGCCCGCAAGGCGGACGAGAAGCAGCGCATCGCCCGCGCCGCCGCCGCGCTCGTCCCGCCGGGCGCCGTCGTGGGACTGAACGGCGGCACCACGACCTCGGAGGTGGCCCGCGAGCTGGCCACCCGCCCGGACCTGGCCGAGCACGCGGCGGCGACCGCGCTGACGATCGTCACCAACGCGGTGAACATCGCCAACGAGCTGGCCGTCCGGCCGTACGTGAAGACCGTCGTGACCGGCGGCGTCGCCCGCCCCCAGTCGTACGAGCTGACCGGTCCGCTGGCCGCCGCCGTCCTCCAGGGCCTGTCCCTCGACTACGCGATCCTCGGCGTCAACGCCGTCGACCCGGGCTTCGGCGCCTCCACCCACGACGAGGGCGAGGCCAGCGCCAACCGGGCCATGGCCGAGCGCGCCGACCGGGTGGTCGTGGTCGCCGACTCCACCAAGCTCGGCCGGCGGGCCTTCGCGCGGGTCTGCACCATCTCCGAGATCGACGTGCTCGTCACCGACCACGACGCCCCGGACGAGTTCGTGGAGCAGCTGACGAGCCAGGGCGTGGACGTCCACTGCGTGTAGGGGTGTTCCGCCGGACGGGCCCGCAGGCCTCTCCGGCGTGTCACCGCGCGACGGACGCGCAGCGCGCCGCGCGGTTGTGCGCGTTTTTGATTGAAACAAGCATCGCATGAGCACTTGACGTCATTCGGCGGGACTGTCGAGCATGGCGCGTCAGCACGTTTGTTGTCGGCGGCGCCGCGGACGGCGGCGGCCGCATGGCCCGAAAGGCGGCTGTGATGCGTCAGAACTCCGCACGTCCCCCACGACCGTGGGGAGGAGGACGGGCCCGGGGCAGACGCCCGGCGGTCCTCGGCCTGGTCGCGGCCATGGTGGCGGCCGTCCTCTCGGTCGCCGGCCCCGCGTCCCCCGCGGCCGCGGCGAGCGCCGGTGACGTCACCGGCGTCAGTCAGTCCGGGAACGCCGTCACGATCAGCACGTCGACGGCGGCGAAGGCGAGAGTGGTGATCGCCCGCCAGGACATCTTCCGCATCTGGCTCTCGCCCAGCGGCGGCTTCACCGACGACCCGGCGGGCACCGCGCTCGCCACCACCACCGACTTCGGCCCGGTGACGACGAGCGTCACGGACGCCGGCACGTACTACCGCATCACCACGCCGGCCCTGAACATCCGCGTCGACAAGTCCCCGATGCGCTTCTCCGTCTACCGCGCCGACAACAGCACGCTCGTCTGGGCCGAGTCCCAGCCGCTGTCGTGGACGGGCGCGCAGACCAGCCAGTACCTCACGCAAGGCGCCGACGAACAGTTCTACGGCACGGGCCTGCGCCTCGGCGAGTGGGCGCTGCGCGGCAAGACGGTGCCGGTCTCGGTCGCGAACACATGGAAGGAGAACACCAACGCGAGCCCGGCGCCCTTCTACATGTCGACCAACGGCTACGGCGTGATGCGCAACACCTGGGCGCCCGGCAGCTACTCCTTCGGCGCGCCCGGCACCTTCACGCACAACGAGAGCCGGTTCGACGCCTGGTACTTCGTCGGCGACTCGCTGAAGGGCGTCCTCGACGCGTACACCGACGTGAGCGGGAAGCCGTTCCTGGCGCCGATGTGGGGCTTCGAACTCGGCAACGCCGACTGCTGGAACGCCTCCAACCCGGACTACACCGGTGACCACGGCCGGCTGCGGCACCAGACGACGAAGGACGTCCTCGGGTACGCGGCCGACGCCCGCGCCGCCGACATGCCGTCCGGCTGGTTCCTGCCCAACGACGGCTACGGCTGCGGCTACACCGACCTGAAGGCCACCGTCGACGGCCTGAAGGCGAAGGGCTTCCAGACCGGTCTGTGGACGTCGACCGGCCTCGCGGACATCGCCACCGAGGTCGGCACCGCCGGCAGCCGCGGCGTGAAGACCGACGTCGCCTGGATCGGCTCCGGCTACAAGTACGCCTTCGACGGAGTCCAGCAGGCCGTGGACGGCATCGAGAAGAACTCCGACGCCCGCCGCTACGTCTGGACCGTCGACGGCTGGGCCGGCACCCAGCGCAACGCGGTCGTGTGGACCGGCGACACGCCGGGTACCTGGGACGCCATGCGCTGGCACGTCCCCGCCATCACGGGCGCGGGCCTGTCCGGGTTCAACTACGCGGCCGGCGACGTTGACGGCATCTTCCAGGGCAGCCCGAAGACCTACGTCCGCGACCTGCAGTGGAAGGCGCTCACGCCCGCCTTCATGACGATGTCCGGCTGGGGCGCCACCAACCCGGAGGCCGGTTACCAGGACAAGCAGCCCTGGCGGTTCTCCGACCCGTACCTCTCCGTCAACCGCAAGTACCTCAAGCTCAAGATGCGGCTGATGCCGTACCTGTACTCGGCGAGCCGCGTCGCCGCCGAGACCGGCACGCCGACCGTCCGCGCCATGGTCCTGGAGTACCCGGACGACCCGGTCGCGCGCGGCAACCAGACCAGCGGCCAGTTCATGTCCGGCGACTCGCTCCTGGTGGCACCGGTCGTGACGGACACGACGACCCGTGACGGCATCTACCTCCCGGCCGGCACCTGGACGGACTACTGGACCGGCAGGACGTACACCGGCCCGGGCTGGCTGAACGGCTACAGCGCCCCGCTCGACACCCTGCCGATGTTCGTCAGGGGCGGCGGCATCGTGCCGATGTGGCCGCAGATGAACCACACCGGCGAGAAGCCCGTCTCCACCCTCACGTACGACGTCTACCCGCGCGGCGCCTCGACGTTCACCCTGTACGAGGACGACGGCATCACCCGCCAGTACCGGACCGGCGCCTACGCCGAGCAGAAGGTCGACGTCACCGCCCCCGCCTCCGGCACCGGCGACGTGAGCATCGCCGTCGGGGCGAGCACGGGCACGTACGCCGGCAAGCCGGCGTCCCGCGGCTACGAGTTGACCGTCCACGCGGCCGCCGCCCCCTCGGCCGTCACGGTCGAGGCCTCCGCCCTGCCCGCCCTGACCTCCAGGAGCGCGTACGACTCCGCGGCCACCGGCTGGTACTTCGACGCCGCCGACCGCTCCGGCACGCTCTGGATCAAGGCGGGCCCGAAGTCCGCGGCCTTCACGGTGAAGGCCGCCGGGCTGACGCTGCTCCCGTCCACTGCGGTACCGGCCACCGGCACGCCGATCGCGAAGGCCGGGTGGAAGGTCCAGTACGCCGACAGCCAGGAGACCTCGGCCGAGAACGGCGCCGCCGCGAACGCGATCGACGGCAGCGCCTCGACCCTGTGGCACACCGCGTACTCCGGCGGCCAGGCCGCCGCGCTCCCCCACGAGATACAGATCGACCTCGGCGCGCGCCACGACGTGGACGGCGTCTCCTACCTGCCGCGCCAGGACGGCGGGAGCAACGGCCGGATCGGCTCGTACGAGGTCTACGTGTCCGACACGACGGCGAGCTGGGGCAGTCCGGTCGCCACGGGCACGTGGGCGGACACCGCCACGGAGAAGAAGGCCGCGTTCGCCCCGAAGACCGGCCGCTACCTGCGTCTGAGGGCGTTGTCGGAGGCGGGGAACCGGGGCCCGTGGACCAGTGCCGCCGAGATCTCGGCGACGGGCCGGGCGACGCCGCTCCCGGCGAACGCCACGCTGGTCAACGCGGCCTCCGGCACCTGCGTAGACCTGCCGTACGGCGCCACCACCGCGGGCACCGAACCCACCCTCTACACCTGCCACGGCGGCACCAACCAGCGCTGGACCTTCACCGTCGCGGGCACCCTCACCGGCAAGGACGGCGTCTGCCTCGACGGCTCCGGCACCACCGTCACCGTCCAGCCCTGCAACGGCTCGGCCGGCCAGAAGTGGCAGCTCGGCGCCCAGTCGGGCATCACCAGCGGCGGCCGCTGCCTGGCGCCGGCCGGGGCGGGCACGGCCAACGGCACGAAACTGACCCTCGCCACCTGCTCCGCCACCTCGGCGGCCCAGCGCTGGACACCCACTTCCTGACCCCGGCCCTCCACCCCTGATCCCGTCACCCACCCCCACCTGCGCCTCCGGTCGTGCAGCCCACGGCCGGAGGCGCCATCACGCAAAAACCTAGACATCCAAAGTTTTCGGACTTACCGTGGTTTTACGGGCGGCTTCGAGCCGCCGACCGCGCCCCCTCCCCCAGGCGCAAGGAGCCCCCACATGTCCGTCCCCGCCTTCCCCGCAGCCGTGCGGACCAGCTCGCCCGGCGTCTCCCCGAACGCCGTCCCCCACCAGCCCGGGCCGGATCTTCCGGGCACCCGGCGGGCCCTGTCCGTCATGGCGGCGACCGCCGAGGCGGTCCCCTTGCTCCGGCGCTTCGCCCGGGACACGGCCCGTCAGTGGAACCTGGACGACCGGGCCGACGAGGCCCTGGCCGTCGTCGTCACCGAACTCGTCGCCAACGTCGTCCGGCACAGCGGCAGCCCCGACGTCGCCGTCCTGCTCACGACCACCGACCGGACGGTCACGGTCCGGGTCCACGACGGCGGCCGGTGGCGCCCCCGGCGCACGCGTCTGCCCGGCGACGACCTCGACGCGTGCTGCGGCCGCGGCCTCGACCTGGTCCGGGCCTACGCCACGGACTGCGCCGTGGTCCGCACGGCGCTCGGCACGCGCGTGGCCGTGACGCTCGCCACGGACGCCGGCCACTCCGGCGGCGACGACTGCGGGGGCCACCACACCGGCGGCGACCACTCCGGCGGCGACTACTCGGGCGCCGACTGCTCCTCCGGCTGAGCTCCGGGCACCCGCCCGGTGCCGGCGTCGGCGTTCAGGGCGTCGAGCAGCACGTCACGCAGCCGCCCGATGTCGCCCGCCATGTCGATGGACGGCTCGAGCAGCCACTGGAGCTGGATGCCGTCCGTCGCCGCCAGCAGGATCCGGGCCGCCCACTCCGCGTCGCACGCGGACTCCGGGCCGGTATCCCCCGTCTCCGCCGGAGGACCGGCGAGGAGCAGGGCCGCGATCTGCCGCCGCAGCCCCCGGTAGCGCTCGGTGAAGAACTCGTGCCCGGGATGGTCCGGGTCCGCGGCGGCGGCCGCGATGTCCAGGAACAGCTTGACCAGACCGGGGGTGGCGGCGTTCTGGGCCAGCAGCTCGGTCCGCCACAGCACGGTCTCCGGCGTGTACGCCTCCAGGGCGGCGGTGTCACGCGCCTCGATCACGGCGGTGAGCAGCGCCTCGCGGCTGCCGAAGTGATGCAGCACACCCGCGTCGGTCATGCCCACCCGCTGGGCGATGTCCCGCACCGACACCCCTCGGCTGCCCGCCTCGGCGTAGGCCGCGAGGGCGGCGTCGAGGATCTTCCGTCGCCTGTCGGCGGTCTTGGCGTAAGGCCCCCGGGACCCGCGTGTGCTCACCCGCGCACTCTAACGACGGAAGCCCGGCGGCAGGCCGAGCCGAGCCCGTCCGAGGGAGACGTCCGGCGCCGGCCCCGGTCGTCGTACCGGCCCCGCCTGACCGCCGGACCAGGATCTGTGTTACGGTTCGGGTGTTGCAGTTGTGGTACCCATGAACCTATGTGCGCCTGACGGGAAATGCTTTCCTCCAGGCGCACTATTTGTTTTCCGGCATCTCCGGATGGGGCCTCTGCCTACAGAAGGAGAAATGTCATGGCTCAGGGAACCGTGAAGTGGTTCAACTCCGAAAAGGGTTTCGGCTTCATCGAGCAGGACGGCGGCGGCCCCGACGTCTTCGCCCACTACTCGAACATCGCGACGCAGGGCTACCGTGAGCTCCAGGAGGGCCAGCGGGTCTCCTTCGACGTCACGCAGGGCCAGAAGGGCCCGCAGGCGGAGAACATCCTCCCCGCCTGATCGCCTGACACGACTCCGTCCGCCGGGGTCCGCACTTCCGCGGTGCGGCCCCGGTTTTTGCGCTGTTTCCAGGAAGGTCAGACATCCGCATGTCCCGGAGGGCCCAGAAGCCGAACCGGCGTACGCCGTCGCCCGCAGCCGCCGCAGCCGCGCCGAAGGAATTCCGGCTGCCGCAGAGCACGACCCCCGCGCTTCCCGCGGTCGAGGAGTTCGGCGACCTCGACATGCCCAAGGGACTGCTGAACACGCTCACCGCACAGGGCGTGACCACACCGTTCCCCATCCAGGCCGCCACGCTGCCGAACTCGCTCGCCGGCCGTGACCTGCTCGGGCGGGGCCGTACGGGATCCGGCAAGACGCTCGCGTTCGGCCTCGCGCTGCTGGCGCGCACGGCGGGGCTGCGTGCCGAGTCCAGGGCTCCGCTCGCGCTCGTCCTCGTCCCCACACGCGAGCTGGCCCAGCAGGTGACGGACGCGCTCGCCCCGTACGCGACGGCCGTGAACCTGCGGATCGCCACCGTGGTCGGCGGTCTTTCCGTCACCCGGCAGGCCGCCTCCCTCCGCCGCGGCGCCGAGGTCCTGGTGGCCACCCCCGGCCGGCTCAACGACCTCGTGGAACGCGGGGACTGCGTGCTGGACCAGGTGCGCGTCACCGTGCTCGACGAGGCCGACCAGATGACCGACCTGGGCTTCCTGCCCCAGATCACCAAGCTGATGCGGCAGGTGCGGCCCGACGGTCAGCGGCTGCTCTTCTCGGCCACCCTGGACGGGAACATCGACCGCCTGGTCCAGCAGTTCCTGTCCGACCCCGTGGTGCACTCCGTGGACCCGTCCGCCGGGGCGGTGACCACGATGGAACACCACGTGTTCCACGTCCTCGACGAGACGGACAAGAAGGCCGTCACGACGCGCATCGCGGCGCGCGACGGCCGGGTGATCCTCTTCCTCGACACCAAGCGCTCCGCCGACCGCCTCGCCAAGCGGCTCCTCAACTCCGGTGTGCCGGCCGCCGCGCTGCACGGCGGGCGCTCCCAGGCCCAGCGGACCCGGACCCTGGAGCAGTTCAAGAACGGTCAGGTGACGGCGCTGGTGGCGACCAACGTCGCGGCCCGCGGCATCCACGTGGACGACCTCGACCTCGTCGTGAACGTCGATCCCCCGGCCGACCACAAGGACTATCTGCACCGGGGCGGGCGGACGGCCCGCGCCGGCACGTCCGGCAGCGTCGTCACGCTCGTCCTGCCCGACCAGAAGCGGGACGTCGACCGGACCATGGCCCACGCGGGCATCCAGGCGCGCACCACCCGCATGACGTCGAGCGACCCGCAGCTGGCCGCCCTGACCGGCGCCCGCGAGCCCTCCGGCGTGGCCGTCACGCTGGACGTGCCCGCGCCCACGGCGCCGAAGGCGTCCCGTCCGAGCCGGACGAACGCGACCGAGCCGGGCCGGCGACCCCGCCGGACCCGCAAGGACGCGACCGAGCCGGACCAGCGGCCCCGCCGGCGCCGCAACGGCTCCAACGGGGAGGGAGCGGCGGCCGACTCCCCCGCCGGCCGCGGCGGCCGGTCCGCGGACCACACGACGGGATCCCGTACGAGGACGGGCCGCCCCGCCGCGACGGACGGCCGCGGCTCCGGCCGCAGGCCCGCCTCGGACGAGGCCGCCGCCCGCACGACCGGGTCGCGGCGCGGCCGCGGCGGCACCGCGCGCAGGAGCGGTTGACCTCCTGACGGTTCCTTGGGACACCTGACGGTTCCGTGGGACGCCTGACGGTCCCGCCCAGCCGGCCACGAGGACGAGGTGGTCGACGGCGCGGGGCCGCGGGTCCGCGGCTTCCCGGAACGCGGATGAACGCCGTCCGGCAGGGCAGCCGCGGGCAAGGAAACCGGAGGTGAGTGCCGTGCCGGAGCCAGGCAGCAAGAAGTACGACACGCGCAGGGCGCGGCTGCGCAAGGACGCCGAGCGGTCGGGCACACCCGACGCCAAGGCGAACGAGCAGGCCAACGAGGCCCTGCGGGAGGACGAGGGCATGCGCGGCTCGGGTCCCCGAACGAGCCGGGGCCGCGGCCCCAAGGGTGAGCGCCGGGGCAACGAGTGAACGGACCGGAGCGGCGGACGGACCGCCGCTCCGCCGACGCCCCGCGCCGACGGGCGGCCGCGTCCCGGCCCGGGGCGCAGGTCATCCGTACGTGAGCCCGTACGTCGACCCGTAAGACGTCCGCCGCCATACGTCAGCCCGTACGCCAGGCGTCGTCGGGCAGGTGGGAGCCCGCCATCGGGCCCATCCGGAGCATGCCGCCGTCGACGCTCCAGGACGCGCCGGTGACGTACGAGGCGTCCGGGCCGGCGAGGAAGGCGATGACGGCGGCGACCTCGCGGGCGTCACCCGGACGGCCCAGCGGGATGCCCGGGCGGGACTCGGTGGTGACGTCATGGTCCTCCTGGCCCGTCATCGGAGTGGCGATCTCGCCGGGGGCGACCGCGTTGACGGTGATGCCGTGGGCGGCCAGCTCCAGCGCCATGACCTGGGTCAGGAGCCCCAGGCCGCCCTTCGCCGCGCAGTAGGGCGCCGTCCCGACCCGCGGCTGGTGCTCGTGGACCGAGGTCACGTTGACGATCCGGCCGCCGTGCCCCTGGCTGATCATGCGCCGGGCCGCGCGCTGGGCGCACAGCAGCGGGCCGACGAGGTCCACGTCGATGATCCGGCGGACCGTGTCGTGGTCCAGGTCGAGGAACGGCGTCGAGGTTCCGGTGCCGGCGTTGTTGACCAGGACGTCGACGCCTCCGAGCCGGTCGGCGAGCAGGTCGACGGCCTCGGCCGCGTCGGGCAGCCGGGTGAGGTCCATGGGCTCGACGAACGCCTCCCGCCCCAGGCTCCGTACCTCGGCCGCGGTCTCCTCCGCGCCGCGCAGGTCCTGGTACCAGGTGATGCCGACGTCCGCGCCGGACGCGGCGAGGCGGACGGCCGTGGCGCGGCCGATCCCGGAATCGGCTCCTGTGACGACGGCGGTCCGCGGGTGGAAGCTCGACGGAATGTTCATGGTGGCACCCTCCTCGGCGCGTTCCCGGGCGACCGGACGGCGGACCGAGCGCCTCTGCCCGCGGGAGCGCGGCGCATGCGCGCCGGCCGGGTCCGGCGGCGGTCCGTTTCACCACGGGTGCCCGGGGCAGACGCGCGACACGCCCTTGCGGCACCCGTTCGCGTGACCCGACGAGGCACGGGACACGCCGAGACACGCGGCTCTACGAGGCAGGGGACACGACGAGACGGAGGAGTCATGGACCACTCGCGCGCACCGGTGCTCGAAGCGCTGGAGGACTTCCGGCGGCGTGGGGACGTCGTCTTCGGTCCCCCGGGGCACAAGCAGGGCCGGGGCACCGATCCCCGGGTGGGCGACATCGTGGGGTACGACGTCTTCCGTTCGGACGTGCTGCTGCTCAACGGCCTGGACGACCGGCGGGAGTCGCAGGGCGTCCTGGAGCAGGCGCAGGAGCTGATGGCCGACGCGGTCGGCGCGGAACGGGCGTTCTTCTCGACGTGCGGCAGCTCGCTCTCGGTGAAGACGGCGATGCTGGCCGTCGCGGGGCCGGGAGAGAAGCTGCTGGTGTCGAGGAACGCGCACAAGTCCGTGATCGCGGCCGTGGTCGTGAACGGCGTGGAGCCGATCTGGGTGCACCCGAAGTTCGACACGGAGCGGCATCTGGCCCATCCCCCGGAGCCCGACGACGTGCGCGCGAAGTTGCGGGAGCACCCGGACGCCAAGGGCATGCTGCTGATCACGCCCACGGACTGGGGCAGCTGCGCCGACATCAAGGGCGTGGCCGAGGTGTGTCACGAGGCCGGGGTGCCGCTGATCGTCGACGAGGCGTGGGGCGCGCACCTGCCGTTCCACCCCGACCTGCCGGCCTGGGGCATCGACGCGGGCGCGGACCTGGTCGTGACCAGCGTGCACAAGATGGGCGGCGCGATCGAGCAGAGCTCCGTCTTCCACCTCCAGTACGACCGGGTGTCGCCGGAGGTCCTGAAGCAGCGGGAGGACCTGCTCGGAACGACGAGCGCGTCCTCGCTGGTGTACGCGACGCTCGACGGCTGGCGGCGGCAGATGGCCGAGCACGGACGGGAGCTCCTCGACGGTGCCCTCCGCCGCGCGGCCCGGGTTCGCGAGAAGGCCGCGGGGCTGCCGGGACTGGTGCCGATGGGCGAGGAGATCGTCGAGGCCGGTCTCGCCGCCGAATTCGATCCGCTCAAGATCGTGATGGACGTGCGAGGCCTCGGCATCAGCGGGATGCAGGCGGCCGAGTGGCTCCGGGAGCACTGCCACGTGGACGTGGGTGGTTCCGACACCTGTCGGATCAGCGCCTCCGTGACCCACGCGGACGACGACACGACCGAGAAGATCCTGGTGGACGCGCTGCAGTCGCTCGTCGAACGGGCCGGCGAGCTGGAGTCCCGCCCGGCGGTCCGGCTGCCGCAGCCCTCCCGCCTGGAGCTGGAGCAGGCCAGGCTGCCGCGCGAGGCGTTCTTCGGGGAGGCGGAACACGTGGCGGCGAAGGACGTGGTCGGCCGCATCTCGGCGGAGACGATCAGCCCGTACCCGCCGGGCGTGCCGGTGGTGACGCCCGGCGAGGTGATCAACGCCGAGGTGGTGGAGTACCTGCGCAGCGGCGTCGCGCACGGCCTGCTGATCCCGGACGCCGCCGACCCCTCCCTGGACACGTTCCGGGTGGTGGCCCGCGGCGGGGGCGCCTGAGCGGTCCCGGCCTGCCCGACGACGACCCGGCCCCCGACGGCCCTGCCGGACCGCAGCCGCTCCGCCGGCCGGCTGCCCGCTTCAGCGCCACTACCTGCCGGTCCACGGGCCGTCGCCCGCCCCGGCGCCTGCCGGTCCACGGACCGCTGGCCCGCCCCGCGCCGCCGCTACCCGCCCCCGTGAGGGTCAGACGCCTTGAGGGCGGTCAGACGCCGCCACCTCGCCTCACCCCGCCTCGGTGAGGGTGATCACCAGGGCGTCGTGGTGCGCGGGGCGCCCGGGCGCTTGGGGGCGCAGGGCGGACAGTCCGTGGAGGGTGCGGCGGTCGTCGCCGAGGAGCAGGGTGCCGGGCCGTTCGAGCAGGGTCCGGAAGAGGGGCGCCCCGTCCGCGTGGTAGACGGCGCTCTCGCCGCCGTCCGCGTTGCGCCGGTCGACCAGCAGCGACGAGACGAGGGTGACCCCGTCGCGGTGCACGCCTCCCGGTGCGTACGTGCCGGGTGGGCCGGAGGTCGCCAGCATCCGGAAAGGGTGGATCCCGACGGTCCACTCGGGCGGGTCGGCGAGGACGGCCGCAGCCTCGCCGAGGAACGCCAGGATGTCCGCGAGAAGCGGATCGGCCGCGAACGCGTCGGTGAGCGGTGCGAAGTGCCGCTCGCGTCCCACGTACAGCGGATTGCCGTCTCCGGGCTCCAGGAAGGCCCCGTGGGGTCGCGGTCGTCGTTCCCCGGTGCGGCGCAGGCCCATGTGGCCGTAACGGCGCAGTCGCAGGGTGCCCGGAGAGTGCACGTACGGGTCGGGGACGAGGTCGTCCCAGTGGCGGTCGAACGCCGCCCACCGCTCGCTGCCCGCACCGAGTCTGCGTGCGGTCTCCTCCGCCGGGACGAGACAGACTCCCGGGCCGGAGAGTTGGCGCGTCAGGGGTTCGAGGTGGTGGTCGGTCATGGCGGGCGGATGCCCGGACCGCGCACCGCCATGCGCCCGTCGCCGTACGTCCGGGAGCCCGGCGCTCAGGGCGCCCGGCGCCCCGCCCTGCGGCGCAGCCGGAAGGGCAGGACGTACCAGCACAGGGCGAACCAGACCATGACCACGCCCGCGATCACCCGGGCGAACGGGGTGGGCACGACGTCTCCTGGAGGATCTCCGCCCACCGCCGGTTGACCCGCCCCCGCGCCGTCTCCGGCGGCCCCACCCCGTCGAACCCGTCGAGGGGTTCGGAGCCTTCGGGCGGTGTGCGCGAGGTGCTCGACGTGACGGTCATGGCGGCCTCCTCTACCGGCCGGCGGGTCCCGGTGGGTTTGCGCGGTCAGTCGTCCCCGCGGATGATGTGCCGCTCCGGATCGCCTCCGTCCCGCTCGTCCGGTGGCGCGTCGTCGGTGAGCGTCCGCGCGGGCCGACAGGTGCACAGGGTGGTGTCGCGGGTGATGACCTCGTCTGCCGGTGGTGCGTCGATCCGGGTGCTCATCGCCGTCATCTCCTCGTGGGCCTCGCCGTACTCGTGGGGAGCCCTGGCCGTGCGGCCGGAGCGTCGGCTCGCGGCTACCCGGCGAGGCAGCGGAGAGTCGCCTTTCCGTCCGAGAAGTTCAGGTTTGTCCGAATCCACCAAGAAACGTCTCGCTCGCGAGGAGTAGCGCTGCTCCGCCCGGGTAGCAGCCGCCTGGACGACCGGAACTTCCGGTACGCAGCTAGCTCACCAGCACATGAGCGCGGCACCCCGCACCCAGCGGTCGGGTGGCGGCTCTCCCCTCCCCGGGTGAGACTGTCAGACGACGCGTGAAAAACGCCCGGCAGGCAGACCGGTCCCGGGCAGTGGCGGCAGCGACCGCCCGGAGCCGCGGCTCATCTCCCTCACTTCACACGGTTGAGGAGATCCCCCATGGCCAATTCCCGCGCCCCGAGCTGGGAACATGCCGTCGTCACCGGAGGTTCGGGTTTCGTCGGATCCCATCTGTGCGCCGCGCTCCTCGCCGGCGGCACGGACGTGACCTGCGTCGACGACTTCAGCACCGGAACACGCGACAACGTCGCCGGGTTGCTGGGCCGTCCCGGATTCCGGCTGCAGGAAGCGGACGTCCGCGAGCCGTTCGCGGTGGACCGGGACCCCGATCTGGTCCTGCACTTCGCCTCCCCGGCGTCCCCCGCCGACTATCTCCGACTGCCCGTCCACACGTTGGAGACCGGCAGTCTCGGCACCCGCAACGCCCTCGCCCTGGCCCATGCCTGCGGCGCCCGCTTCGTCCTCGCCTCGACCTCGGAGGTCTACGGCGATCCCGAGGAGCATCCGCAGAACGAGCGGTACTGGGGGCATGTGAACCCCATCGGCCCGCGAAGCGTCTACGACGAGGCGAAACGCTTCGGCGAGTCGCTCACCACCGCCTTCGCCCGGTCCCGGGGTACGGACACCCTGATCGTGCGCCTGTTCAACACGTACGGGCCGCGCATGCGCGGGTACGACGGGCGCGCCGTGCCCACGTTCATCCGTCAGGCCCTCGCCGGCGAACCGCTCACGGTCGCCGGTGACGGACGGCAGACGCGTTCCCTGTGTTACGTGGACGACACCGTGCGCGGTGTCCTGGCGGCCGCGGCGCACGGGCTGCGCGGACCGGTGAACATCGGCAACCCCTCCGAGATCTCCATGCTCGATCTGGCGCGCTGGATCGTCGAGTTGACCGGTTCGCGCTCCCTCCTGCGCTTCGTCGAACGGCCCGTGGACGATCCGGCGGTGCGCTGCCCGGACATCACGCTGGCCCGCGACAAGCTCCAGTGGGAGCCACGGGTGCCGGCCGAGCAGGGGCTGCGACGGACCATCGAGTGGTTCCGCACCCGCCATGAGGACAGCGCCCCGACCGGCCGCGCGCAGCGGACCCGGACCGGCCGGGACGAACGGGCCCTCCCCTTGCGCGAGTAAGCCACGAGGCCGGCGGATCCGGCCGGGCGACCACGTCGATCGCCCACAGGGAACGCCCACGTGGACTGTTCAACCGAGCGGCCCCGACGGAGGTTCGCGGACTCCCCCATGCGCCCCGGCGCCCTCGCGCCCCACCGCTCCCCGCTCCCCCGCTGCCCGCCCCGGTCCGCGCCGCCTCCTCCTCCGCTCGCGTCCCGCTCGCACCCCGCCCCCCACCCGCGCGCATCCCCCGCACCGCACCGGAAGGCCTCCTCATGCGAGTTCTCGGCATCAACGCCCTCTTCCACGACCCCGCCGCCGCCGTGGTCGTCGACGGCATCACCGTCGCCGCGGCGGAGGAGGAGCGCTTCTCGCGGCGCAAGCACGGCAAGCGGCCCGTGCCCTTCTCCGCGTGGGAGCTGCCCGAGCAGGCCGCGCGCTGGTGCCTGAGCCGCGCGGGGCTCCGCCCGTCCGACCTCGATGCCGTCGCCTACTCGTACGATCCCGAACTCGCCAGGCCCGCGGACGACATGGGCCTCGACGATCCCTGGGACAGCCTGCGCCAGGCCTACGCCCGGCACGCCCCCGGCTTCCTCGCGACGGCGCTGCCCGGCCTCGACCCGGACGCGGTCCGGTTCGTCGGACACCACATGGCGCACGCCGCGTCGGGGGCGTTCGCCGCCGAGGCCGCCGAGACCTCCTCGGTCCTGGTGCTCGACGGGCGCGGCGAGTGCGCCTCGCACCTGGCCGCCCGCCGCATGGGCGACCACCTGGAACCGCTGCGTGCGCAGCTGCTGCCCGAATCGCTCGGCCTGGTCTACGAGGAGCTCACCGAACACCTCGGATTCCTGCGCTCCTCCGACGAGTTCAAGGTGATGGCGCTCGCCTCGCACGGGAGGCCGCGGATGGCGGACGAGATCCGCCGCCACGTGCATCCCACGGGAGACGGCGGCTTCCGGGCCCACGGCGTGCCCTGGGCGGAACTGTGCCCGGCCCGCGGCGCCGACGAGCCCTGGAGCGCCGCCCACGCCGACCTGGCCGCCAGCGCGCAGGCGGTCCTGGAGGAGACGCTGCTCGACCTGGTGCGGTGGCTGCACGGAGAGACCCACGACAGCGTCCTCACGCTCGCCGGCGGCGTCGCCCTCAACTGCGTGGCCAACTCGCGGATCGCCCGAGAGGGCCCCTTCTCCCGCGTGTGGGTGCAGCCGGCCGCCGGCGACGCCGGAACGGCCCTGGGCGGGGCGCTGCTGCTGTCGGCGGACGCCGGCGAGGAGCCGGCGCCGATGCCGGGCGCCGCGCTCGGCCGGGAATGGTCGGACGCGGAGCTCGCCGGACGCCTGAAGACGGCCGCCGTCCCCTTCGAGCGGCCCCCGGACATCGCCGCCGCCGTGGCGGAGGTGCTGGCCAAGAACGGCGTGGTGGCCTGGTTCCAGGGCCGTTCGGAGTACGGCCCGCGGGCCCTCGGGCACCGCTCGCTCCTCGCGCACCCGGGACACGCCGGGAACCTGGAGCGGCTCAACGACATCAAGGGACGCGAGCAGTTCCGCCCGGTGGCGCCGATGGTCCTGACGGAACGCTCCGCCGAGATCTTCGACGGCCCGCTGCCCAGCCCGTACATGCTCTTCGTCCACGACGTCGCACCGGAGTGGCGCGAACGCATCCCGGCCGTCGTCCACGTCGACGGCACGGCGCGGATCCAGACCGTCGACCGGCGCCACGAACCGCTCGTGGCCCGGATGCTGGAGGAGTTCGAGCGGCGGACCGGCCTGCCGGTGGTCGTCAACACCAGCCTCAACACGGCGGGCCGGCCGATGGTGGACGATCCTCGCGACGCGTTGGAGTGCTTCGGCTCGACACCGGTCGATCTGCTCGCGATCGGGCCCTTCGCGGTCCGCAGGAACGATCTCTTCGGCACCGGTCCGGGCAGCCGGGACGCCACCTCCGGTGAGAGGAGCGCCCAGTGACCGGCCGCCGCCCCCGCACGGCCCCCGGCGCCGACGGGCGGACGACGGCCCCGCGATACGCGGTCGTCGTGCCGACCACCGGCCGGCCGAGCCTGCAGCGCTGTCTGACCGCCCTCGCCCGGTCCGGCGGGCCGCGGCCCGCCCGGGTGGTCGTCGTCCACGACCGTCCCGGACGCGACGGCACCGTGCCCCCGCTGGAGGTTCCCGAGGAACTGCGCGAGGTCACCGTCGTGGTCCCGGGCCGGGCCCGCGGTCCCGCGGCCGCGCGCAACGCGGGCGCGCGCCTGGCCGGCGACGTGTCGTGGATCGTCTTCCTCGACGACGACGTCGTGCCGTCCGCGCGCTGGGGCGAGGACCTGGCCCGCGACCTGGCCCGCGCGCCCGTCGGCACGGCCGCGGTGGCGGCCCGGATCGAGGTGCCGCTGCCCGTCGACCGGCGCCCCACGGACGGGGAGCGGAACACGGCCGCGCTGGCCACCGCACACTGGATCACCGCCGACATGGCCGTACGGCCGGAGGCCCTGGCGGCCGTGGGAGGCTTCGACGAGCGGTTCCGCCGCGCCTTCCGGGAGGACGCCGACCTCGCGCTGCGGCTCCTCGACGCCGGCTGGGCACTGGACCAGGGAACCCGCCGCACCGCCCACCCGGCGCGACAGGGCGGCCGCTGGCTCTCGGTCCGGCAGCAGGCGGGCAACTCCGACGACGTCCTGATGCGCAGGCTCCACGGCCCCGACTGGCGTGTCCGCGCCGCCGCGCCGCGCGGCCGGCTGCCGCGCCACCGCGCCGTCACCGCCGCGGGCGCCGCCGCCCTCGTCTGCGCCCTCGCCGGGCGCCGGAGGGCCGCCGCGGTGTGCGGCGCCTGCTGGTGCGCCGGGACGGCCGAGTTCGCCCTGGCCAGGATCCTGCCCGGTCCGCGGACCCGGACGGAGGTCCTCGACATGATCCTCACCAGCGCGGCCATTCCCCCGGCCGCCACCTGGCACTGGCTGCGCGGCCTCGCCCTGCACCGCACCGCCCGCCCGCGCGACCCGGTGGCGCGGCCGGCGGCGTCCGGTGCCCCGGCCCGGTCGCAGGCCCCCGAGGAGGCCGTGTCATGAGCGCCGACACGACCACGAAGCCCGCCCGGGCCGCGCGGCCCTCGCCGTGCCACGCCGAGGCGGCCTTCGGACGTACGGGGCCGGGCGGCGGGCGGAGGCGGAACGCGACGTACGCCGACGAGAGCGCGGCCGTCGGCGCGAGCCCGGACGCGAGCGCGGCCGTCGGCGCAAGCCCGGCCGCGAGCGGGACCGTCGGCGCAAGCCCGGCCGCGAGCAGGGCCGTCGGCGCAAGCCCGGACGCGAGCAGGGCCGTCGGCGCAAGCCCGGACGCGAACGCGGCCGTCGGCGCAAGCCCGGACGCGAGCGGGACCGTCGGCGCAAGCCCGGCCGCCGGGTCGGGCGGTGCCGTCGGCGCGAGCCCGGACGCCGGGTCGGGCGGTGCCGGGGAGCCGTGGCTGTTCGGCGGACGCCGTCGGACGGCCGTGGCACCGAGGCGCGGACCCTCGGGCGGGCGGCCGGATGCCGTGCTGTTCGACCGGGACGGCACGCTGATCGTCGACGTGCCGTACAACGGGGACCCACGGCGCGTGTTCCCGCTGCCAGGGGCCGAGGAGGCGGTGACTCTGCTGCGGTCGCTCGGGGTGCCCGTCGGGGTGGTCAGCAACCAGTCCGGCGTGGCGCGCGGCATTCTGACGCGACGTCAGGTGAGCGACGTACAGCGGCGCGTGGAGGGACTGCTCGGGCCGTTCGACGTGTGGGCGGTCTGTCCGCACGGCCCCGACGACGGCTGCGCGTGCCGCAAGCCCGCGCCCGGACTCGTCCTCGCCGCGTGCGCCCGGCTCGGCGCGCGGCCCTCCCGCACCGTCGTGATCGGGGACATCGGCACGGACATGGACGCCGCCCTGGCGGCCGGGGCGCGCGGTGTGCTCGTCCCGACGCCCGTGACGCTGCCGGAGGAGATCGCCGCCGCTCCCCGCACCGCCCCTGACCTGGCCGCGGCGGTCCGCATCGCCCTCGCCGCGCCGCCCCACGACGGCTTCGTCCCGCGCGACGACACCCCGGCCGCGGGGCGCCGCCCCCGCTCCGCCGAGCGCCCCGCCGGCCAGGGAGGTTCCTCGTGAGCGATGCCCCGCGCACCCTCGTCGTGCGTCTCGACAGCGCCGGTGACGTGCTGCTCGCCGGCCCGGCGGTGCGGGCCGTCGCCGCGGGCTCCTCGTGGACCGCGCTGCTGTGCGGCCCCGCCGGCGCGCCCGCCGCACGACTGCTGCCCGGCGTGGACGAGGTGCTGGAGTACGAGGCGCCCTGGGTGGGCCTCGAACCGCCGCCCCTGACGGCGGAGGACGTGCACCGGCTCGTCGGGACCCTGGCCGCCGGCCGCTTCGACCGGGCGCTCGTGCTCGTCTCGTACCACCAGAGCCCGCTGCCCGCGGCGCTTCTGCTCCGCATGGCCGGGGTGCCGTGGATCGGCGCCGACAGCGAGGACTACCCGGGCGCGCTCCTCGACCTGAGGCACCGGCGCGCGGACGGGCGGCACGAGGCCGAGGCGGCCCTCGACCTGGCTCTCGCGGCGGGCTTCCGGCTGCCTCCCGGCGACGACGGCGGGCTCTGCGTCCGGCCCGCCCCGGACGCGACGTGGCTGACCGGCGACGGCCCGTACGTCGTGGTGCACCCGGGGGCCGCCGTCCCGGCCCGCGCGTGGAGCCCCGAGCGGGCCGCACGCGCGGTGGCCGCGCTGCACGAGGCCGGCCACCTGGTGGCCGTCACCGGGTCGGCGGCGGAGCGCGCCCTGACGGCTCGGGTCGCCGGCCGGCACGGTCTGGACCTCGGAGGCGCCACCGCCGGCCTGGGCGACCTCTCGGGCGTCCTCGCCCGGGCCGGCGCCGTGGTCACCGGCAACACGGGCCCCGCCCATCTCGCGGCGGCCGTCGGCACGCCGGTGGTCTGTCTCTTCGCCCCGGTGGTGCCCGCCGAGCGCTGGCGCCCCTACGGGGTGCGTCACGTGCTGCTCGGCGACCAGCGGGCGCCTTGCGCGCTGACCCGGGCGCGCGTCTGTCCCGTACCGGGGCACCCGTGCCTCGACGCGGTGAGCGACGACGAGGTGGTCGCCGCCGTGGCGTCCCTGCTGTCGCCACGCCGCGAAACCCACGGCGAACCGGCCGCCGGGCCGCGACCGCCTTCGGAGCCCACGGCCCAGCCCGACGCGCGCCCCACGGCCGACTCCGGGCAGCGGCCCACGACCGGGTCCCCGCCCGGGGCACGCCCCCGGAGCGGCCCCCAGACCCACCCCCGCCCCCGTCCCCTTCCCCGGGAAACCGGTGGTCCGCTCGGTGCCGGCGCAGGCCGGGACCGGTCGGCCGCGGCGGCCGGGGCGAGAGGAGGAACGCCCGCATGAACATCCTGCTGTGGCACGTCCACGGATCCTGGACGACGGCCTTCGTCCAGGGCCCACACGCCTATCTGACCCCCGTCACGCCCGACCGCGGCCCCGACGGCCGGGGCAGGGCGGAGACCTTCACGTGGCCCGGCTCGGTGCGCGAGGTGCCACCGGAGCGGCTCCGGGACGAGCCGGTCGACCTGGTCGTCCTCCAACGGCCGCACGAGGAGGAGCTCGCCGCACGGTGGCTCGGCGGCCGGCGTCCCGGCAGGGACGTGCCGGCGGTGTACGTGGAGCACAACACCCCCCGGGGCGACGTGCCGCTGTCCCGGCATCCGGTCGCCGACCGCGCCGACCTCACCCTGGTGCACGTCACGCACTTCAACCGGCTGCTGTGGGACAACGGGACGACCCGCACCGCCGTCGTCGAGCACGGGATCGTGGATCCCGGCCACCGTTACACCGGTCGCCTCGCGCGGGCCGCCGTGGTGGTCAACGAGCCGGTCCGGCGCGGGCGTTTCGTCGGTACGGACCTGCTGCCCGAGCTCGCGCGCGAGACGCCGCTCGACGTCTTCGGGATGCGTACGGAGGGGCTGGCCGCGCATCTGGGGCTGCCGGAGGAGCGGTGCCGCACGGCCGACCTTCCCCAGGCCCGGCTGCACTCCGCCATGGCGGAACGGCGGCTCTACCTCCATCCCGTGCGCTGGACGTCGCTCGGTCTGTCCCTGCTGGAGGCGATGCACCTGGGCATGCCGGTCGTCGCCCTCGCCACCACCGAGGCCGTCGAGGCGGTGCCCCCCGGCGCGGGAACGCTCTCGACGCGCCCCGAGGTGCTCGCGCGGGCCGCCCGCCGCTACCTCGCCGACCCCGACGCGGCCGCCGCCGACGGCGCCAGGGCCCGTCAGGCGGCCCTCGAACACTACGGCCTCAAGCGCTTCCTGGACGACTGGGAGCGCCTCATCACGGAAGTGCTCTCATGACTCCTCTCCACGCACCCCTCCACTCGAACGCCTCGGGCCTCCGCGCGGCTCCCTCGGGCCGGGACCCGGCCCGACATCCGGGCGACCCCCTCGCGATCGCCCTCGTCTCCGAGCACGCGAGCCCGCTCGCGACGCTCGGCGGCGTGGACGCCGGCGGCCAGAACGTGCACGTCGCGCAGCTCGCGGGCGCGCTCGCCGACCGCGGTCACCGGGTGACCGTCTACACCCGTCGTGACGACGCCGCCCTGCCGGAGTCGGTGCCGCTGCGCCCGGGGGTGATGGTCCATCACGTGCCGGCCGGGCCCGCCGAGCAGCTGCCGAAGGACGAACTCCTGCCCCACATGCGGCCCTTCGCCCGCTATCTCGCCGACCGGTGGCGCGAGGAACGCCCGGACGTGGTCCACTCGCACTTCTGGATGTCGGGACTCGCCGGACTCTGGGCGACCGAGGGGACCGGGACGCCGTTCCTGCACACGTACCACGCGCTGGGCACGGTGAAGCGGCGCCACCAGGGCGCGGCCGACACGAGCCCTCCCACGCGCATCGCGCACGAGACCGAGGTGGGCCTCGGCTGCGACCGGGTCGTCGCCACCTGCCGTGACGAGGTCGAGGAACTGGCCGCCATGGGCATCCCGCGCGCCAAGGCCGACATCGTGCCCTGCGGCGTCGACCCGGCCGCCTTCCGGCCGGACGGGCCGGCCGCGCCACGCGGTCCGCTCCGCTACCGGCTGCTGCACCTGGGCAGGCTGGTGCCCCGCAAGGGCGCGGCCGTCTCCATCGCCGCCCTGGGGCGGCTGCCGCACACCGAGCTCGTCATCGCCGGCGGCCCCCCGCCCTCGGCGATGGACGCCGACCCGGAGGTGCGGCGGCTGCGGGCGCTCGCCGAGGAGGCGGGCGTCGCCGACCGGGTGCACTTCACCGGGGCGGTGCCGCCGGCGGCGGTGCCGGGTCTGATGCGGAGCGCCGACCTCGTCCTGTGCCCGGCGGACTACGAGCCGTTCGGCATCGTGCCGCTGGAGGCCATGGCCTGCGGCAGGCCGCTGGTGGCGAGCGCCGTGGGAGGCCAGCTGGACACGGTCGCCCACGGCGTGAACGGCCTGCTGGTGCCGCCCGGCAGCCCGCCCCTGCTGGCCGCGGCCGTACGGCTGCTGCTCGCCGATCCCGCGCTGCGGGCGGAGTACGGCAGGGCGGGGCGGCGCCGGGTGCTCGAACGGTACTCGTGGCAGCGCGTGGCCGGGGCGACGGAGGAGTCCTACCGGGCCGTCCTCGCCGCGCACGCGCCGATGGCCGGAGCGGCCTGACCGTCCTCCCGGGCCGCGGGGAACCCCCGGCGGCCCGGGACCTGACAGGCGAAGGAGGTGCGGCCCGGACCCGGCAGGGCGCGCGGCCGACCAGCATGAACGAATCCCAGACCTTCGAGGACGCACGGCTGCACTGCCAGGCGCTGTGCCGGGCGGTCGACCGCCTGGACGGCACGGACCTGCGGCGGCTCTCCCGCTGGGGACGCCACCTGGCGGCCGTGCTCACGGACGGCGGGCGGCTGCTGGCCGCCGGCAACGGGGGCAGCGCCGCCCAGGCGCAGCACCTCACCGCGGAGCTCGTGGGGCGCTACCGGGAGGACCGTCCCGCCTACTCCGCGCTGTCCCTGCACGCCGAGACCTCCAGCGTCACGGCCATCGGCAACGACTACGGCTTCGAGCAGGTCTTCGCCCGTCAGGTGGCGGCGCACGGCCGCGCCGGCGATCTTCTGATGCTGCTGTCGACGTCGGGGCGCAGCCCCAACCTGCTCTCCGCGGCGATGACGGCCCGCTCCCGGGGCCTGGACGTCTGGGCCCTGACGGGGCCCGCGCCGAACCCGCTGGCCGAGGCCGCCGACGACGCCCTGACCGTGGACGCCGCGACCACGGCCACCGTCCAGGAGGCGCATCTGGTCGTCGTCCACCTGCTGTGCGAGTTCTTCGACGCGTCCCTCGTGGGCGCGCTCGGCGGACACGCGGACCGGGCCGACCCGGCCGCCGCGGATCGTGCCTCCGCACGCGCGGCCGGGGCGTCCGCCGCTGCCGACGGCTCACCCGTGCCGGGTGCGCCTGCCGGGCTGCGGGGCCGGTCCGAGCGCGCGGCGCGGGACGCGACGCCGCGGTTCGGGAGGATGCGGTGAACCGCGGGCCCTTGGTCGTGGTGGGCGACCTCCTCCTCGACGAGGACATCGAGGGCGAGGCCGGCCGGCTGGCCCCGGACGCCCCGGCGCCCGTCGTCGACGTGGCAGGGGTGCGCCGGCGGGCGGGCGGCGCCGGCCTCGCCGCGCTCCTCGCCGCCCGCCTCGACGGCCGGCCCGACGGTCGGGTCGACGGCCGGCCCGACGGGGCCTCCGCCGCCGGTGTCGTGCTGATCGCCGCGCTCGGCGCGGACGAGTCGAGTGCCGCGGCCCGGCGGTGCCTGGGCGGTGAGGTCCGTGTCGTGGCCGTGCCCCTGGACGGGACCCTGCCGGTGAAGACCCGGGTGCTGGCCGGCGGCCGGCCGCTCGTGCGCCTCGACCGGGGCGGCGGAAGCCCCGGCCGACCCGGCGACGACGCCCTTCGCGCGCTGGAGTCCGCGGGCGCCGTCCTGGTCTCCGACTACGGTCGGGGCACGGCCGACGTCCTGCGCGGGCCGCTGGCGCGGGCGGCGCGGCGGGTGCCCCTCGTCTGGGACCCCCACCCGCGCGGCGGCCCGCCCGTGCCGGGCACCCGTGTGGCCACCCCGAACGCGAAGGAGGCCGCCGGCTTCAGCACCCGGCCGGGCACGTCCCTGCGCGCCCACGCGGACCGGGGTGCCGAGCTCGCCGCACGGTGGGAGGCGACGCACGTCGCCGTCACCCTCGGCGCCGAGGGGGCACTGCTGACCCGGGCCGGCTCGACGGCACCCCTGCTGGTGCCGGCGCCCGCCGTCACGTGCGGCGACCCGTGCGGAGCGGGCGACTGCTTCGCGGCGGCGGTGGCCGTGGCCCTGGCCCGGGGCGCGCTGCCGGAGGAGGCGGTGGGCCGGGCCGTGACCGAGGCCGCGGCGTTCGTCGGCGCGGGCGGCGCCTCGGCGGTCTCGGGCGCCGACGGGAACCCGGCGGCCGCCGCGCCGCCCGACCCGGAGCCCGCGGCCGACGCGTTCGCGCTCGCCCGGCGCGTCCGGGCCCGCGGCGGCACCGTGGTCGCGACGGGCGGCTGCTTCGACCTGCTGCACGCGGGCCACGTGGGGCTCCTGGAACGCGCGGGCCGGATCGGCGACTGCCTCATCGTGTGCGTCAACACCGACGCCTCGATCACCCGCCTCAAGGGCCCCGGCCGCCCGCTGACCCCGCTCGCGGACCGGATGCGCGTCCTGGAGGCCCTGAGCAGCGTGGACGCGGTGGTGGCCTTCGACGAGGACACCCCGGAGCGGCTGCTGGAGGCGCTGCGGCCCGACGTGTGGGTGAAGGGCGGCGACTACGCCCCCGACAGCCTGCCGGAGACGCGGGCGCTGCGGAGCTGGGGCGGCCAGACGATCGTCCTGCCCTACCTGGAGGGCCGCTCGACGACCACCCTCGCCCACCGCGCGGCCCACGCCGCCCGCGCCGCCGCCCGCGTCGGCGGGGCCGGCCGGTCGGGCCGGGACGGGCGGACCGGGCAGGCCGGCCGATCCGAGCGGGACGCTGAGGTCGGCCCTGCCGGCCCGGGCGCGTGGGCGGACCGGACCGACCGGGCCGCGCCGTCGGGGCGAGCCGGCCTTGCCGACCGGACCACGACGGCCGACCGGACCGACCGGGCTGCGCCGGCAGGGCGGACCGGCGCGGCCGCGTGGGCGGACGGAACCGACGGGACCGCGACGACCGGGCGGTGGGACCGATGAGCCCGGCTCACCCTCGGCCGCAGGGCGTGGCGCGCGGGTCGGGGCACACGGCGTCCAGGGCGGGCCGGGCCGTCCACGCCCGGCCCACGGCCGGTCGGCCCGAGACTCCCCACGGGCGGCCGGTGGTTCTGGTGCTGCGTGCCCTCGGGCTGGGTGATCTGCTGACCGCCGTTCCGGCGCTGCGGGCGCTGCGCCGGGCGCTGCCGGACCACGAGCTGGTGCTCGCCGCGCCGCGTGCCCTGGCGCCGGTGGCTCGCGCCACGGGATGCGTGGACCGGCTGCTGCCGGCCGGCAGCCCCGGACGCGCGGTGCCCGCCGTCCTGCCCGGGGCCGCCCGCGCGCCGCGGCTCGCCGTGAACCTCCACGGCCGCGGACCGGCCAGCCACCGGCTGCTCGCGGGGCTCGGACCGGAGCGCCTGTGGGCCTTCCGCCATCCGGGCGTGCCCGCCGTGCCGGGGCCGGCGTGGATCGCGTACGAGCACGAACGCCTGCGCTGGTGCCGGATGCTGCGCTGGTACGGGCTCCCGGCCGATCCCGACGACGTGCGGATCGCGCCGCCCGGCCGCGCGTCCCCGCTGCCGGGAGCGGTCGTGGTGCACCCGGGGGCCCAGGCGCCCGCGCGACGCTGGCCGGTGGACCGTTTCGCCGCCGTGGTACGGGGCGTCCGCAGGGCGGGCCTGCCGGTGCTCGTCACGGCGGGTCCGGGCGAGGGCCCGCTGGCCCGGTCGGTGGCCGAGCACGCCGGTCTCGACCCGTCCGCCGTGCTGGGCGGGGACGGGGGGATGCCGTTCGAGGAGCTGTGGGCGCTGGTCGCGCAGGCGCGCTGTCTGGTGGTCGGCGACACGGGGCTCGCCCATCTGGCGACGGCGCTCGGCACGCGCTCGGTGGTGCTCTTCGGGCCGGTGTCGCCGGCCCTCTGGGGGCCGCCGCGCGACGGCCCGCACACGGCGCTCTGGCATCCGGTGCCCGGCCCGGAGGCCGGCCGGCCGGGCGACCCGCACGGGGACCGCCCCGATCCCCGGCTGCTGCGGATCACGGTCGCCGAGGTCCTGGAGGCCGTCCTGACGCCGGTCTCGGGCGCTTCCGTGCCGGCGCCGGTCGTCGAGGCGGCGGCGCCGTGAGCACGCGCCCCGCGCCCTCGGAGGGCGCGGTGCGGTCAGGCCGCGCTGTCCAGGGCGGGCCGGGTGACGCGGGTGAGCCGGGTGAACCGCGGGCGGAGCGTTGCGGCCACCGGGTCGGCGGTGGCGACGGTCCGGGGGCCGCGCAGCAGCCATCCGCCGGCGACCGCGGCCGCGACGACCAGTCCGCCGGTGACGAGCGCGCCCCGCGCGCCCATGAGCTCCATGAGCAGGCCCAGGGTCGGCGGTGCGGCCAGGCCCCAGAGCGTACGGATGCTGTTCCACGCGCCGAGGACGCGGCCGCGCATGTGCGGCGGCGGGTCGGTCTGCAGGAGCGTGTTCTGCGCGGTGTCCGTCACGGACTCGGCGACGGCCATGGGCAGGGCGAGCACCACGAGGAACGCCAGGGACGGCGAGATGCCGGCCACCACCTGGAGCAGCGCGCCGCCCGCGGTGAGCAGGGCGACCATGCGGACGCGGGGCGCCCGGAGCCGGGCGCCGAGCACGGCGCCGACGATGCCGCCGACGGCCAGCGCCGTGGAGACGGCGCTGAAGGAACCGGCGGAGCCGGCGAGGGGGCCGGCCACCAGGACCGCGAGGGTCAGCGAGTAGTTGCGGCCGAAGAGGGCGCTGACCGCGTTCAGGGCGGCGAGCGCGACGAGCCGGGGGCGGCGGGCGAAGAAGACCAGGCCTCCGCGGACGCTCGTGTCGGCGGCGTCGTCGGACGTTCCGGTCGCGCCGGACGCCTTGCGCGCGGGTGCGGCCGTGGCCTCGCCGTGCTGGGGGCGGATCAGGGTGAGGAACGGGATGACGGCCGCGACGAAGAAGAACGAGATGCCGTTGGCGACGTAGGCGGCGGCCGTGCCGAGCGTGGCGACGGTGATGCCGGCCAGCGCGGCCCCGGCGAGCCGTCCCGCGCTGTGGGCGAGGGAGCCGACGCCGATGGCCGAGGGCACGTCCCGTGCGGGGACGAGGTCGTTGCCGAGCAGGGCGCAGGCGGGTCCGTCGACGGTGGCGACGAGGCCGGTGACCACGGCGAGCGCGATGAGGACGGGCAGGTTCAGCAGGCCGGCCGCGACGAGCACGGCGGTGGTCAGGGCCACGAGGCCGAGGGTCACCTGGGCGGCGGCGGCCGTCACCTTGCGGGGCCAGCGGTCGACGGCGGCGCCGCCGAGCAGGCCCATCAGCAGGCCGGGGGCGGCCTGAGCGGAGATCGACAGACCGGCGGCGGCGGGCGAGCCGGTGATCTGGAGGACCAGCAGGTTCTGGACGGTCAGCTGCATCCACGTGCCCGTGTTGGACACGAGGTGGGCGACGGCCCACCAGCGCATGCTGCGGTGGCGCAGCGAACGCCAGGGCGACCGGTCGTCGGCGGACCGGGGCTTGGGCTGGGGCCGGGAGGGGGACTGGGGCAGACGCGAGGAAGGCACAGGGTCACCGGAAGCGGCACGAGGCACGCGCGAGGAGCGGGGGGCACGAGACGGCCTCGGTCCGTCGCACCGGGAACTCCGGCACGGCGGTCTCCGGCCAGCGGCCCACTGTGGCAGACGGTTCTCGAGAAGAGAGTGACGCCGCCGACACGGCCCTCCGCGGCCGGCCGTTCGCCGCCCCAACTCCCCTGCCGATCAAGGCGCGTGGGAAGCGCGTGGGCTTGCTCACATCACGTCCGGGAAATGTCGTCCAGGGAGAAGAGACAGCGATGAACAGTGGAGTGGAGATCACGCTCGACGGCCGGTCCGCCCTCGTCACCGGCGGGGCGCGCGGACTGGGCGCGGCGATCGTGCGGCGTCTGGCGCGCGCCGGGGCTTCGGTCCTGGTCGCCGACGTACGGCAGGAGCAGGCGAAGGAGCTGTGCGAGGCCCTGGTGGCCGAGGGCGGCAAGGCCCGGCCGGTCGGTCTGGACGTGCGGGACCCGGAGGCGGTCGGCGAGCTGTTCGAGGAGCTGGACGCCTCGGGCGGCGCGGTGGACGTGCTGGTGAACTGCGCGGCCGTCGACGTGACGAAGTCCGTGGCCGAGCTCACGGCCGACGAGATCACCCGCGTGATCACCACCGACCTGCTCGGCCCGATGTACCTGTGCCGTGAGGGCTACCGCCGGATGGTCGCGCGGGGCGGCGGGCACATCGTGAACATCCTGTCGACCGCCGCCGTCCGCACCTGGACCGAGGCGGGCCCGTACTCGGCCGCGAAGACCGGGCTGCGCGCCTTCACCCACACGTTGTTCAAGGAGGCGCAGCGCGACTGCCCGGGCATCGGGGTCACCGGGGTCGTGGCCGGCGGCATGGAGACGCCGTTCATCATGGAGCGCTTCCCGGAGACCGACACGGCTCTGCTGCAGAGCCCGGAAGTCGTGGCGGACGCCGTGATGTACGCCCTGTCGGTGCCTCCGGGCAGTGCGGCGGCGGAGCTGGTGGTGGTCCCGCGGCGCGAGGTGTCCTGGCCGTGAGCCCGGATGGCCTGGCCGTCCCCCCGAGGCGCCCGCGCCCGACGTGAGACGCCTCCGGCACACGAAGCGCCTCCGACACGGTGCCGGTCGTCCGGCCCGGGTCGGAGGCGCCCGGCGGTGCGCCGCCGCGCCGGGGTGGGACCGGCCGGAGCGGGCGTGTCCCGGGTTCGGCTTCATCCAGCCGGCGCAGACGCGGCGGGCGGACGACTCACGGGACGGGGTACGGCCCGGCCCGTCCGGGGACGGTCACCTCGGGCCCGGGCGCTGATGGGCGCCGATGTCGGTGGTGCCGCGGAGCCGGTTGCCGAAGTAGTCGTGCGGGCCGGCGTCGTCGACCGGTGTTCCGGCGCCGAGGGCCGGGGAGCCGGGGCGCAGGCGCAGGTCGCCCGGGGTGTCGGGGGTGGCGTCGTGGAAGCGCGGGTCCGCGGTGATCGCGTGGGCGTCGTTCGCCGGGACGGTGCCCACGCCGACGTACAGGTTGTGGTCGTACGTGTTGAGCGTGTCGACGACCGGGGAGCCTCCCTCGGCGGTGCTCACGAAGATGTTGTTGCGGAAGGTGACCCCGCCCTGGCCGTTGTCGCTCACCATCGCCGTGCCCGGGTGGTCGGTGGCGACGGTGTTGTTGTGGATCCGGGTGTTGACCGAGGGGGCGCAGACGACGGCGAAGACGCCGTACGGGGACTGGGTGTTGCGGTCGTTGATGCTGACGTTGTAACGGAAGACGTTGTCGGCCGTTGTCATCCCCGCACCGTTGCAGACCAGCAGGAAGCCGCCCTCGTTGTCGTGGCTGTAGTTGTACTGGTAGACGTTGCGGTTGTTGCCGCCGTCGAAGTCGAAGGCCTGCGAGTCGCGCGTGCCGTGGCCGCCGGTGACCTCGTTGTACTGGTACACGGCGTCGTCGAAGTTCCAGGCCCAGATGCCGGCGTTGTAGCCGGCCGACCGCATGTTGAACCCGTCCACGTAGTTGTGCTCGACGAGCGCGTGGTGGCCGTGCTGGAGCACGATGCCGTCGCCGCCGACGTCGACGACCTCGTTGCCCCGGATGGTGAGGCGGGTGTTCGGCGCCCAACCGGGTGCGCCGCTGTGGGGGTGTTCGGGGCGCCTGCCCCAGCTGGAGGCGGTGGCGATGCCGGTGCGGTCCACGTGCTTCACGGTGGAGTCGGTCACGGTGATCCCGTCGAAGCGGGTCGGGGTCGCCGTGCCGCGGACGACGAAGAGGATGCCCCCGGAGGGATCGGGGTCCTTGTGGTCGGAGCCGTTGACGTCGTGGACGTCCACGTCGTCGACGACGTAGTGCCGGCCCGTGCCGAAGTCCGTGAGCCGGAACAGGATGCCGGCGCGACGCTCCTGCGGCCCCGGGGCGGCGCCCTTGTTGGAGATGTCGAGGTTGCGCAGCTCCCACTGCTCGACGTTCTCCAGGAGGACCGCGGCGCGGGCACCGCCGCCCCGGATGCGCGGCTTCGCGCCCTCGCCGTACGCGTCGACCCGCACCGGTGCGCCGTCGGCACCGGACCCCGTCGGAGCGAACACTCCCTCGCATGTGCTGCCGCGCCGGAACAGGATCCGGTCCCCGGGCCCGTACGTGACGGAGCTCGCCCTGGCCGGAGAGTTCCAGGCGGTGGCCGGGGACGTGCCGGAGGCACTGTCGGAGCCCGAACCGCAGTCGACGAAGTACGTCGTGCCGCCCTGGCGTCCGCCGCCGTCCGCCCGCGCGGGCAAGGCGCCCGCCGCGACCGCCAGCACCATGGCGAGCACCGCTCGCGTGCCCCAACCCGTCATCCCCATGGAGTCGTTCTCCCGTGTTCCGGTGTGTGCCGTTCGAAGACACGGCGCAGATTTCCAGCGCTCGCGGGGGCCCGTCCATGCACTCTGCGAGCCGGGAGTTGTGTTTCTCTCCGCGGAGAGAGCGCTTGTCCCCACAGGGCTGCCTGCCGCCGGTCGGTCGTCGAAGAGGCATCGCTCGGCGCGGGCGCCGGATCGCGGTGACGGCCGTGGACGGCCCGGCTCGCGTCGCCGCGGTAGGTGTGCTGTTCTGGAAACAGCCGCAGGAAGGCCCGCCGATGCGTCGCAGCCGGATCTCCGCCTTCGTACCCGCCCGGTCGACCGCCCCGACCGGAGCCGGCGGGGGGTTGCTCCCCGCACGTGATCTCGCGGCCGCCTGGATCCTCGTCGTCCTGATCGCCGTACCGGCCTGGGTGCTGACGATCTGGCAGGCGCGGGACATGGGCGTCGAGCCCGGCACGATGGGGATGGCGCTGCCCCTGTTCCTGCTGCTCTGGGTGACGATGATGGCGGCGATGATGCTGCCGTCCATGGCGCCGGTCGCCATCACCTGGGTACGCGGGATCGGCCGGCAGTCCTCCGGCTGGGTCAGGGCCGGCCGCACCGTCGAGTTCGTGGGCGGATATCTGCTCGTGTGGACCGCCTTCGGACTGCTCGCCTATGCGGCGCTGGCCTTCACCGGTGGCCTGGTGGACGACCACCCCACCGCCGGACGCTGGATCGGCGCGGTCGCCTTCCTGCTCGCCGGTCTGTACCAGCTCGGCCCCCTCAAGAACGTCTGTCTGCGGCACTGCCGCGACCCGCTGAGCCATCTGGTGCGTTACGCCGGCTTCCGGCGACCGGCCCGCGACCTGCGGGTGGGCGTCCACCACGGCGCGTACTGCGTGGGCTGCTGCGCCGGGCTGATGGTCGTCTTCATACCGCTCGGCGTGATGAACGTGGCGGCGATGGCCGGCCTGGCCCTGGTGATCTTCGTGGAGAAGCTGTGGTCCCGGGGCGTCCTCCTCAGCAACGTCGTGGGCGTCGCCTTCCTCGTCCTTGCGGTGCTCGCACCGTTCCAGGACTGGATGCTGCCGGGACTGGAGGGCTCGATGCCGTCCATGGACGGCATGTGATCCCCCTGGGCTCGCCGTCCGTGGCCCGCCGTCGGCGCCGGCCGGTTTCCCGACCGGCAGGGGAGGCGCAAGCTGGAAGGGAGACCGTTTTCCGATCCCGGGAACGGGCTCGGGGCACGCGGTCTCGCCACTCCGAGTGAGCTCCTCGGAGCTCGGCGGGAGGAAGCGAGATGACACAGCAGGCCACCACCGGCACGCGCTGGCACCTGACCGGCGACTGGTTCGACGTGTGCAAGTGCGCCATTCCCTGCCCGTGCACGTTCGCGCAGCCCCCGACCTACGGCGACTGCGAAGGCGTACTGGTCTGGCACATACGGGAAGGCAACTTCGGCGACGTACGGCTCGACGGTCTCAACGTCCTGATGCTCGGCTCCTTCGAAGGAAACCCCTGGGCCGGCACGCACACGCAGCCGTACGCCGCGGTCTTCCTCGACGAACGCGCCGACGACGAGCAGCGGGCCGCGCTCGGCGCCGTCTTCGGCGGTGAGGCCGGCGGATGGCCGGCGGAGTTCGGGGCGATGTTCCACCCCGAGATGCGGGGCATGGACGTCGTGCCCATCCACGTGGAGGTCGACGAGGACCTCGCCACCTGGCGCGCCGAGATCCCCGGCCGTGTCACGGCGGCCGCCGAGGCCCTCACCGGCCCGACGACCCCGGACGGCGCGCGCGTCGAGGTCCACAACGCGCCGGGCTCCGAGGTGGGGCCGGGCCAGGTCGCCACGTGGGGGCGGGCCACCGTCGACCGCGCCGACGCGTTCGGCTTCTCCTGGGAACGCAGCGGGAAGTCGAGCAAGTACTTCCCCTTCGACTGGAGCGGCCCTGACTGAGTCCCGGCCCGTCGTCTCCCGCGCCCGGGCCGTCGTCTCCTGCGCCCGTCCCGTCCTCTCCTGCGCCCGACGCCACGGTGGACGTCTCCGGACGTGTCTGCCGCGGTGGGTCTCCCCGCTCACCTGGCCCGCAGGCCCGCACGCCATGGCGTGCGGGCCCGTCCAGGGCGCGCGGGCCCGTCCAGGGCGCGCGGCCCGTCCAGGGCGCGCTGAGCCCCTGCCGGGCTGACGCGCGGACGCTCAGATGCGACCGTGAGCCGCGCCCTCGGCGCCCTCGCTGCTGAAGACGTACGCGGCCCTCTCCCCGTACTCCGCCTCATAGCTCAGCCCGAAGGCGTCGGAGCGCCCGGTCGTCCTGCCGACCTCGAATTCGGGTGCGAACCCGAACATGGCGTTCCTGATCGTCGTCGTGCCTCCGTCCGGGCCCGTCAGCGGCTCGTACGAGAGTTCCGTCCTGCCCTCGACCGTGAAGCCCGGCCGGTCGCCGTCGGTGAGGGAGACCCGGGCGCGCTCCATCCCCAGGTACTCGCCGTAGAACTGCGAGAGCTGGCCGAACGGCCCGCCTTCCCGGCCGGCCAGGATGCGCTCCAGGCCTTCGGCCTGTTCGTCGCTGGCCTCGCTGTCGACGACCAGCCCGACCTTCCAGTTGCCGGAGGTCAGGTTGGACGGGAAGTGGTTGTAGAAGGCGAAGTCCACACCGGACAGGTCGAGGCCGTCCAGATCACCCTCGGCCACGTGGAACACCGCGGTGCCCAGGCATTCGGTTCCGCCCTTGGCGTCGCGCGGCCGGCCGTCGTACGGGCAGCTGCACAGCACCGCGCAGGAACAGCCGGCCACGTAGGTGCCGGATATCGTCCATGACATGACTGCTCCCCTTCCGGGAGGGGGATGGCGGCGAGCGTCATCGTCTGCACTTTTCACGCTAGACCCACCCCATGGGCATGTAAACGACGCTTGCGGGCACGGCAGGCACACGGTGCGCAGCGGAAGCCCCGGTGGCGTGAAGGTGTTACAACTGGGGTTGTGAGCCCGTCCTGTCTCTCGTGTCCGGCGTACCGGTGCCGAACCTAGGCAGAAGATTCGGAAGCGTCGCCGGGCAGGTCTTCGTCCTTCAGGTGGCGATCGTGGTGATGCTCGCCGCCGGGGCCCTGCTGGCGCTGGTGCTGCAGTCGCGGCACGACATCGACCGCGAGGCGCGCAACCGGTCGGTCTCCGTGGCGCAGACCTTCGCGAAGTCCCTGGGCCTGCGGGAAGCGCTGGACGCGCCGGACCCCTCCTCGATCCTGCAGCCCCTCGCCGAGGAGACGCGCAAGGCCGCGGGGGTGGACTTCATCGTGGTGATGGACACCGACGGCATCCGCTACAGCCACCCTCAGCCCGACCGCATCGGCAAGCGGTTCGTCGGCACGATCGAGCCCTCGCTCGCCGGACGCGTGCACACCGAGAGCGTGGAGGGGCCGCTCGGCAAGGAGATCCAGGCGATCGTGCCGGTCACCTCGCCCCAGGGCGATGTCGTCGCCCTGGTCTCGGCGGGTCTGACGGTGAAGAGCGTGACCGGCGTGGCGAACCGGCAGCTTCCGGTCATCCTCCTGTCCATCGCCGGCGGTCTGGCTCTGGCGACCGTCGGCACGGCGCTGATCAGCCGGAGGCTCCGCCGCCAGACCCACGGGCTCGGCACCCAGGAGATGACCCGCATGTACGAGCACCACGACGCGGTGCTCCACTCCGTCCGCGAAGGGGTGCTCATCACCGACGGCGAGGGACGGCTGCTCCTGGCGAACGACGAGGCCGGGCGGCTGCTCGGCCTGCCCGACGACGCCGAGGGACGCCCCGTCGACGAGGTCGGGATGGACCGCCCGATGGCGGACCTGCTGCTGTCCGGCCGGGTGGCCACCGACGAGGTGCTGGAGGCCGGGGGCCGGCTGCTCGTGGTCAACCAGCGGCCCACCCACCCCCAGGGCCGCCCGCAGGGATCGGCGGTCACCATCCGCGACTCCACCGAGATGCGGCTCCTGAGCAGCCGGGCGGAGACGGCCCGCAGGCGGCTCAGGCTGCTCTACGACGCCGGGGGCGACATCGGCACCACGCTCGACGTGGTGCGCACCGCGCAGGAGCTGGCCGACGTCGCCGTTCCGCAATTCGCGGACTTCGTCACGGTCGACCTGGCCGATCCGGTGCTGGAGGGCGACGAGCCCGGCCCGGAATCCGACATGCGGCGTACGGCGGTCAGCGGCATCCGCGCCGATCACCCGCTGTACCCGCTCGGCACCCTCATCGACTTCCTGCCGTCCACCCCGCAGGCCCGCGGATACGGCACGGGCGCGGCCGAGCTCGTGCCCGATCTGCGCGACGCTCCCGGCTGGCACGCGCAGGACCCGGCACGCACCTCGGCCATCGTCGACTACGGGATCCACTCGCTCATCGCGGCCCCGCTGAAGGCCAGGGGCGTCGTGCTCGGGGTGGTCAACTTCTGGCGTTCGCAGAAACCGGAGCCGTTCGACGAGGACGACCTGTTCCTGGCCGAGGAGCTGGTGGGCCGGGCCGCCGTCACCATGGACAACGCCCGCCGCTACACCCGGGAGCACAACCTCGCCGTGACGCTCCAGCGCAGCCTGCTGCCGCAGGACCTGCCCGAGCAGAGCGCCGTGGACGTCGCGCACTTCTACCAGCCCGCCCAGTCAGGAGTGGGCGGCGACTGGTTCGACGTGATCCCGCTGCCGGGCAGCCGCGTCGCGCTCGTCGTCGGTGACGTCGTCGGGCACGGCCTGCACGCCGCGGCCACCATGGGGCGGCTGCGGACGGCTGTGCACAACTTCTCCTCCCTGGACCTGCCGCCCGACGAACTCCTCGCCCGCCTGGACAACCTCGTCCAGCGCATGGACCAGGAAGGCGACGGCTCCGCGCCGATGGGCGGCGTCATGGGGGCGACCTGCCTGTACGCCGTCTACGACCCGGTCTCCCGGCACTGCAGCATGGCCCGGGCCGGGCACATGCCGCCGCTGGTGGTCGCCCCGGACGGCACGACGACGATCTCGGAACTGCCGGCCGGTCCCCCGCTGGGGCTCGGAGGCATGCCGTTCGAGACCATGGAACTGCACCTGGCGGAGGGCAGCCAGCTGGTCCTGTACACCGACGGGCTGGTCGAGGAGCGGAGCCGGGACATCGCGGAGGGCGTGGAGATGCTGCGTACGGCGCTGAGCCACCCCGACCGGGACCCGCAGGCCAGCCGCCGCGCCGTGCTGGACGCCCTGCTCCCCAGTCAGCCGTCCGACGACATCGCGCTGCTCATCGCCCGGACACGCACCCTGGGACCCGGCCGGGTCGCCCGGTGGGAAGTGCCGTTCGACCCGAGCGAGGTCGGCGCCGTGCGCGGCCGCGCGGCCCGGCAGCTCGACGAATGGGGCCTGGAGGAACTCGCCTTCAGCACGGAACTGATCCTCAGCGAGCTCGTCACCAACGCCATCCGGTACGGCGCCGCGCCCGTTCACGTGCGTCTCCTGCTCGATCGCACCCTGACCTGCGAGGTCTGGGACAGCAGCAGCACCGCCCCGCACCTGCGGTACGCGGCCGGCATGGACGAGGGAGGCCGCGGGCTGTTCCTGGTGGCACAGATCAGCGAGCACTGGGGCACTCGGTACACGGCGGAAGGCAAGGTCATCTGGGCCGAGCAGCCCCTGCCGACCGCCGACCGCTGACGTACCGTCATCCTCTCGGAGTGCCGGCAGCTCAGCGGGCGGCGAGCACCAGGGCCAGACCGACCACCGCCGGAACGGTCTGCACGAAGAGGATCTTCCGGCTGGCCGTGGCGGCACCGTAGACACCGGCCACGGCCACGCACACCAGGAAGAACACCTTCGCCTGGAAGCCCACGGGGTCGGCCGCCACCGCGCCCCACACCAGCCCGGCGGCGAGGAAGCCGTTGTACAGCCCCTGATTGGCGGCGAGCGCCTTCGTCTCGGAAGCGAACTCCACACTGGTCCCGAACGCGGCCCGGGCCCGCGGACCGGTCCACAGGAACATCTCCAGGACCAGGATGTAGACGTGGAGCACGGCGATGAGCAGCACCACGACGGTTGCGATGATCGACATGGACACCAGACTCACACATGACACCCGCACCCCGCGGGGAGGGGTGGGGCGGAACGGCCGCGAAACTCTCCCGTTCCCGAGCGGTGGCCGCGGCCTCGCGCGCGGCCACATCGCTCTCGCGGGTCCGAGGAGGTGCCGTCCCCCCGCCCCGGCTAGGCCGTGCGGCGCCGCGCTCGCATCACGATGATCACGGTGTCGCAGACCATGGCGGCAACCCCGAGAACCACGAGCGGCCAGGTGCGCTCTTGCGGGACGTACTGCCAGACGATGCCGGCGGTGACGGCGCCGGCCAGTGCGAAACCGACGCCCGCGGGGTAGCGGAGCGGGATCGAGACCTGGCGACCGGCCCCGGGTTCCGGTCCGGCGACGGGCATGGGATCCTGAACGGACATCTGGTGCTCTCCTTCGTGGTGGTGCCGGGTGGTTCCGCCGCTCCCACGGTTCCTAGGCCGAGAGGGGAGCGGCGGACTGCTTCGTAGCGCTCGGTGACCGAGCCAGGTGCGGGCGTTCACGCCTTCCTGCGTTTCCTCGACCAGGCGGTCACTCCTGTCGGGATGGCGCGAGTCGAGATCCGAACGAGGTACATGGCCCGAATGCGGCGGGGACGCCGGGGCAGGTCGTGCCACTCTGCCGCCCATTCCTCGGCGTAGCGGGCGCTGTCTCCCGTCAGCCGGGCGGCCGGCGAGATGCCGCGGCCGCTCGGTGGCGCGGAACGCGCTTCGTCCTGCGTCCTCACCGCCAGGTCCGACGCACGCGCTCCTTTGCCGTGCCGCCTCCACCACGGGTACGCCACGATGAGCGCCGCTGACGATCCACCCTCCGTGGCGAGTTCGACGACCTCCAGAATCGCGCTCATGCCGCCTCCCTGCGCTTCTGGACGCGGAGCACCCATGCGAGGGCGGGCCCCGTGCGAACGAGAAGCCGGGTGAGGAACGCGAGGCGAGCAAGGAAGGACCGTTCCCGTAAGTCCTGCCACTCTCCCGCCCACTCCTCCGCCCAGCGCTCGCGGTCGCGGGTGGGCAGCATGAACGCGGTCAAGCTGACCGTGCGCGATCGGTGCGGCGCGGGAAGCGGCAGGGTGCGTTGTCTCACCGTGTACTTGACGGGAACCCGCGCCCGGGTCTCGCTGTCCTCGACGGACACAGCCCCGGCGTTGATTTCCTCGATCAGCCGCCTCGAGTAGGCTTCCGCCCTTGCGAGTCGGTCCCGCTCCTCGCTGTCGCGCAGGATGTACTCGTCGAGCAGTCGGGCGTCTTCGGAGTTCAGTTGCCAGGGCTCGCTCGTGATGTCCGTGATGCCGTCGTCGTCCATGGATCACGCCCCCAGCCCGCCGGCGGCGGGACGCAGTCGCGCGGAGGTGGTGCCGCCGTTGTACGCCTGGGCGAGGGCAAGGCGGGCCGACTCGGCGCCGCCGGGCGAGAAGCGGTAGTAACGGCGGCGCGGGCGGGGCGGGTCGGTCTTCTCGATCTCGCTCTGGTCCTCCCAGAACGACTCAAGCCAGCCGGCGTTCTCGAGGCGGGCGAGGATCGGATGGATGGTGCCGGTGGGCAGACCCGCGGCGTTGGAGAGCTCGAGGCCGTAGCGGGCCTTCGTGGGGGTTTCCAGGAGGGTCCGCAGCACCAGCTGTGTCTGGAGCGTCATCCGCGGAGTCTTAGCCATGCCAAAACTCTAGTATGGGCGCGACCTGCTATGTCAACGCCCAGTTGAGTATCAGTCATGCACGGCGCACATCAGGGGAGTTCGGTGGCGGGCATCGGCGCAGGTCAGTGCTGCGGGCTCGTCCTTCTTGGTGACGTCCACGGCGGCGAGAAATGTGCGGCGCTCGTCGGCACTCCCCACGCAGCAGGCCCGGTGACCGTTGCAGGGGGCTGGGCGCCGGGCAGCTGCGTCGGGTCGAGCCGGGCGACGACGAGGGTTCCCTCGGGGAGCCGGACCGTGAGAGTGTCGGGCTCCGGCTCGGGGTGGATCACCGTTCAGCCGAGGTCCCCCGCTGCCCGCAGCGCCGATGTCGTCATCGCCCCCGGCCGCGGCGATCAGGTGCCTGGGAGTGTGCGTCCGTGAGCGGGGTAGTAGCCCGTCGTGCACCACACCGCGCATATGCCGACGATCCGGTCGCTCGACGAGTTGGCCGGTCTCATCGCCCGGAGGTCAGAACTGTACGTCCGTTGGTCGATGGGGCCGGAGGTGGATCTTCCCGCCCCCGCCAGCCGCGACGACCTCACCGGGATTCCGATGCCCGGACTGTCGGCCAGTCCGCTCGACGTCGAGCCCTGGTGGGACGGGCGTCCCCTGCGGGTATGGGCCGCCCGGCGTCTGTACGACTACGCCCACCTGCCGCGCGTGAAGGACCACCGCGTGCGCCCTTGGCTGCTTGTCGGCACGGAATGCGGGCGGGGCCCGGACAACGAGCCCCTCGTCACCGACGTCGAGCCGATGGGCTGGATCGACCAGGCAGTGATCGAAGAGGCCACCCAGGAGATCAACAGGCAGCGCGGCCGCTGGGGTCCCCTGGACCGTAGCGGGCACGCCCGCCCCGCGTAGGCGCCCGGTCCAACCGACACGGTGTTCCTCACGCCTTGTGGCCGCCGGCCGGCGTACCGGCGGCTGGCAGCTCGTCGAGGAAGCGCGCCAGGGCGCTGACTCCGAGCCGAAGCGCCCCGACCTCCACCCGTTCGTCCGGTCCGTGCCAGCGGTCTCCCGGGAGCCCCGTCCCGAAGAACAGCACGGGCGCGTCGCAGGCGCCGGCGAGCTGCGCGCCGGGAGCCGCTCCCCCGTTGCCGATGTGCCTCGCCGGAGCCCCGTAGGCGTGGCCGACGGCCCGGGTGAGAGCCCCGAGCGCGGGGGCGTCGGGCGGCGTCCGGTAGGGATCAGAGATGGTGGAGGAGATCTCCAGGTCGTAGGTGAACCCGGGCCGCCGGTGCCTGGCCAGCCATACGCGCAACTGGTCGGCGACCTGGTCGGCCCGCTGATCGGGCACGAGCCGGAACAGCACGTCGGCACCGGCCTCCGCCGGAATGAGGCCGAGTGCCGGCGCATCGGTGCGACCGGCCGAGAGGCGGGCGACCTCGGCGGAGGGGCGGGCCCACAGGCGCTCGGGGACCGTGAAACCCGCTTCGCCGGGAGCGCCGAACGTACCGGTCTCGGCCTGCCATTCCGTCAGGTCGAAGCGGACGCTGTCCACTCCGGCGCGCAGGTCGGGGGCCGGGGCGGCCACCGCGTCGTAGAAGCCGGGCAGGGTGACGCGGCCCGACGCGTCACCGAGGAGGTCCACGAGGCGGCACAGTTCGACCGCGGCGTTCGCGGCGGCGCCCGAGACGGCGCCGCTGTGGAGGTCGCGCTCGGCCCCGCGGACGGTGAGGGACGCGGTGACCGAGCCGCGCACCGCGGCGCAGACGGTGGGCTCGTCCAGGGACCAGAGCATCGAGTCGGACACCATCACGACGTCGGCGTCCAGGTCCTCGGTGTGCTCCGACAGCAGGTCGGCCAGGTGTACCGAGCCGACCTCCTCCTCGCCTTCGATCAGGTACCTGACCGTCACGGCCGGGGCGGTGCGGTGCGCGAGGTGCGTGCGCAGAGCCCACAGGTGGCTGGTGATCTGGCCCTTGGCGTCCGACGCCCCCCGGCCGTGGAGCCGGCCGTCCCGCAGGAGCGGCGAGAACGGCTCGGTGACCTTCCATTCGGAGGGATCGACGGCGTGCACGTCGTGGTGGCTGTAGACCAGCAGGACCGGCGCCCCGGGATCGGCCGCGGGCCAGGAGGCGTACACGGCCGGCAGGCCGTCCGTCTCCCAGACTTCGGCCCGCGGGAAGCCGGTGCGACGCAGTGCCTCCACGAGCCAGCGGGCGGACCGGCGCACGTCATGGGCCCGCTCCGGGTCGGAGGAGACGGACGCGATACGCACCCACTCCGCCAGCTCGGCGAGGTCCTTCCGGGGCACGGCGCCGGGTGCGTCGGCGGTGGACGGGAGGATCATGGTCGACCCCCGCCCCAACCCCGATTCCGCCCTCCGCACCGACCCCGGCCCTGGACCGGGACCCGGCCCCGGCCCTTGCCCTGGCCCCGGTCGATGCGACGGCCTGCGAGCCGGCTCTCGCCGCGACGAGCCCTGCGCTGTCTCCGCTCCCGTGCGGCCACCGTCCTCACCCTGCCCTCCCTTGTCCCGCGCCCGTCGCGTACGTGGACCGGACCGGAGTGCTCAGCGGGCGCCTTCCCGGCTGCAGACCTTTCATGCGGAGGTGCTCCGCGGGGGCAGGCGGTGGAGCGTCACGTCGTACAGCTTCGCGTCGGCCACCGTCAGCGTCATGAAGGAGCAGAAGGGCTGGCGCCTGCGGTCCGTGGGCGAGCCCGGGTTCAGCAGACGCAGCCTCCCGGCGCTGGTGTCCCACGGGATGTGGCTGTGGCCGAACACCAGGACGTCCACGTCGGGGAATCGCGCGGCGCAGCGCCGCTCCCGCCCCGCGGCCGCTCCCGTCTCGTGGACGACCGCGAAACGCACCCCTTCCAGCTCGGCGTGGGCGACCTCCGGAAGCCTGCGACGGAGTCCCGGGCCGTCGTTGTTGCCGTACACGCCGATCAGCCGGCGGGACCTGGACTCCAGCAGGTCGAGCGTGGCCTCGTCGGTCCAGTCACCGGCGTGGACGACGGCGTCGGCGTCGTCGACGGCGTCCATGAGGGCTTCCGGGAGGGACGCGGCGCGGGCGGGCAGGTGGGTGTCCGAGGTCAGCACGAGCCGCATGCCTCCCACGGTAGGACGCCGCAGCCGCCGACGCGCGTCAGCCGGTTCAGTCGCCGACCAGGGTGCGCAGGTCGATCACGCGATAGCCGCGGGCGGTGAACGCGTCGAGGATCCGGGGCAGCGCCTCCGCGTCGATCACCTCGGTGCGCCCCTGGGACGCCCCGACGTGCATCTGCAGGACCGCTCCGGGGCGCAGGGCGTCCAGCGCCCTGTCCACAGCGCGGTCCACCGTCATGCCGCCCTCGGTTCCCTTCCACCCGTTGGTGTCGGTGGTGAACTCGATGTCCGCGAACCCCAGGGCGTTGACCTCCCGGATGTGAGCGGCACTGGTCTCGCCGTACGGGAACCGGAAGAACGGCGTCACCGCGCGCCCCGCCCCGGCCGCGCGAAGCGCCCGGTCCGCCGCCAGCACCTCCTGCCGTCGTCCGCCGGCGTCCAGGTCCTGGAAGAGAGGGTGGCTGAAGGAGTGGTTGCCGAGGCCGTGACCGGCGGCCGCGATCCTCCTCACCGCCGCGGGGTGGCGGTCGGCGAAGTCACCGGTCAGGAAGAACGTGGCGGGTGCGCGGCGGCGGGCGAGCTCGCCCAGGACCGCGTCCAGGCCGGCCTCGTTCCAGGCCGCGTTGAAGGTCACGGCGACCAGCCGCTCGCGCGTACGGATCACCCGGTTCTCCGACCCGAACAACGCCCGCAGCCCCCTGCCCTCGACGGTCGCCGCCGGGGACGGCACGACGGTCTCGGCCGGCCGGGCAACGGGCCCCTGGGCGGAGGCCCCCAGCAGGACGGCGAACAGTGCGGCACCTGCCGCGAGCAGCCGCCGGCCGGGAGGACGACAGCCCGTGATCACAGAACGCACGCGCATGCCCCACTCATCGGCCGCCGGCACGCCACCCTTGAGCGCCCCGATCACCGTGGCCGAGATCTTCCGTCCGAGCGACGGGCCCCTTCGGCTGTCGCGGTCCCGCCTGCCCGGCCTCGACCGGCTCACCGGCGCTGCCGTCCTCGCGGCGTCCTCCTGGCCGTCCTCGCCGGACCCTGAGCCGAGCCCGGGCCCGGGACGGGGACCTGTAGCCGGCGGCCGACGACGGCGGGAAGGAGTTCGGGGCCGAGGTGACGACGGCGGGAAGGGGTTTGGGGCCGAGGTGACGACGGCGGGAAGGGGTTCGGGGCCGAGGTGACGACGGCGGGGAGGGGTCCGGGGTCGGAGCGGGGGTGGGGGTGTCCGGACGTTTAGGCCTCCTCCGCGAGCGAAGCGAAGCGGAGGTGGCAGT
>NZ_JBHXTJ010000026.1:0-104126 GCF_042677525.1 Streptomyces sp. NPDC127114 | reverse complement strand
AGACAGCAGCCATATCGCTGCGCGATATGCAAGTGGGGCGGTCGCTGCGCTCCCGCTGGCCCTCGCGATGCGAGGGCGGTCCCCTCCGCTGCGCTCCAGGGACCGGTGGAGCCGGCCGCTGCGCGCCCGGCTGGCCGCGCGCCGCGCGGCCGTGGCTGGCGAGGTGTCAGGTGCGGCTAGTGAGGTATCCAGTAAGAAAGTTGAGAAGTGCTTCGCACTTCTGGGCGGGTTCGCTGCGCTCCCCCGCCTGACGGTCCTTCCGGCTGCGCCTCCAGTCCCTTGGGGACCGCTGACGCGGGCCGGGCTGGCTACAAGCGGTGGGGGTCGCTCGTTGGTGTGAGGTCCAGTGTACCGCGTGCATCAAGTTGATGCAGCATGTACCGTTGGCGGAAACATGGGGCACCCCCTAACCGCCCGGGGACCTTCCCGGGATTCCGAGAGGAACGGCCGCAGATGACTGTTCACCACGAATCTACCGGACCCGATCCCGTTCGAGTGCCGGTTCTGTGCGTCGGGTGACGCAGTGCCAGACAGCGGGCGTGAACGCCCGGTTGAAGCTGTTCGCGCTCCTGGAGGCGCAGGGGTGCCCGCAAGCGAGGCTGACGGCCTGATGGCCGCGCTGGAGGCCCGCGGTGCGAGGTCGTGGAGCTGGACGGCATGGCGCCGGCCTCTCGGGGCCCGCTGTTCGCGGACGGATGGGACGAAGGTGTGACGGCCGTAAGGGAGGCCCTGGTGGCATCGCGGATCGGGACTGGTCATGCCCGCGGCGGTCGGTCTGCCGGAGCGGCTGAACTGGCCGTACATATCGCGTACATGAGGCAGCGTGAGCAGGTTGACCTGGTGTGGCTGGAGAGGTTCGTCCGGGAGACCGTGCTGCCGCGTACGCACCCGAACACCACGCAGTGGCGGCGGGTGCTGGAGGCGCTGGGCGAGGCCGGAGGTCTGTGCGCGGCGCGGGAGGCGGAGATGTCCAGTGGGGGCGTCATCTTCTGCACGCGCGCAAGACCGGGCACTACGACCCGGACGACAAGCCGTCCTTCATGGACGGAAAAGCCCGGCGGCTGGCATCTCGCGGACGTGTCGATCTGGGACAACTCCGCCTACGCACATCTACACAAGGCCATCTGAGGCACCACCAGAAAATGGGCATCGGGAGAGCAAAGTAAATGTCTGCGATTCCACTCAAGGAACATCAAGTAGACCAAAAGTCAAGCTTCCGAAACTGGGTCGGATTCCCTGCAAGATCACCTGTGCCTCCGGAGGGGGCCCGTGCCACGGGGGTGTCGGCGACCGGATCCGGGAAGACGATCATGGCCGCCGCGAGCGCGCTGGAGTGCTTCCCGGACGGGCGGATCCTCGTCATGGTGCCCACCCTGGACCTGATCGTGCAGAGCGCCCAGTCCTGGCGCCGGGTCGGACACCGCGCGCCGATGGTCGCCGTCTGCAGGGTGGACAAGGACGAGGTCCTGGAGCAGCTCGGGGTGCGCACCACCACCAACGCCATCCAGCTCGCGCTGTGGGCAGGGTCCGGGCCGGTGGTCGTGTTCGCCACCTACGCGTCCCTCGTGGACCGCGAGGATCCCACCGACATCACCGGCCGCCGGAAGGTCCGGGGGCCTCTGGAGGCGGCGCTGGCGGGCGGGGAGCGGCTGTACGGGCAGCGGATGGCCCCGTTCGACCTGGCGGTCCTGGACGAGGCGCACATGACGGCCGGGGACATGGGCCGGCCATGGGCTGCGGTCCACGACCAGTCCCGGATTCCGGTTGATTTCCGGCTCTACCTGACCGCTACCCCGCGGATCCTGGCCGCGCCCCGGCCACAACGGGGGCGGGACGGGAAGGAGTTGGTGATCGCCTCGATGGAGGACGACAGCGTCACCTACGGCAACAGGATCTTCGACCTCGGACTGGCGGAAGCCATCGAGCGGGCGATCCTTGCCGGGTTCGAGATCGATGTGCTGGAGATCCGGGACCCCGACCCGATCCTGGGTCTGTCCGAGGATGCTCTGCGCGGCCGGCGGCTCGCGCTGCTCCAGGCCGCGCTGCTGGAGCACGCGGCACAGATGAACCTGCACACCGTCATGACCTTCCATCAGCGGGTCGAGGAAGCCGAGGCGTTCGCCGAGCAGATGCCGCGTACGGCGGCCGAGCTCTACGCCACCGAGGCGTCCGAGGCTGCTCTCGCTCACGCGGAGGAACTGCCCGCCTCCTCCATCGACGCCGCGCTGTACGAGCTCGAGGACGGCCGTCACGTGCCCCCGGACCGGGTCTGGGCCGACTGGCTGTGCGGCGACCACCCCATCGCCCACCGGCGCGAGCTCATCCGCCAGTTCGCAAACGGCATCAACGCCGACAACCGGCGAGTCCATCGCGCGTTCCTCGCCTCCGTACGCGCCCTCGGCGTCGGCGTCGACATCACCGGACTGCGCGGTGTGGAAGCGGTGTGCATCGTCGGCTCGCGCAGCTCCCAGGTCGACATCGTCCAGAACATCGGGCGGGCGCTGCGCCCGAATCCGGACGGCAGCACGAAGGTCGCGCGGATCATCATCCCCATCTTCCTGCAGCCCGGTGAGGACCCCAAGGACATGGTCGCCTCCGCCAGCTACCAACCCCTCGTCGACATCCTCCAGGCCCTGCGCTCGCACTCGGAGCGCCTCGTCGAGCAGCTCGCCTCGCGTGCCCTGACCCGCGGCGCCGAGCGCCGACGCCTCCACGTCCACCCTGCCCCCGCAGGAGGAGCCGGCGGCGGGGGCGGCGAGGAGACCAGTGAGGCGCAGCGGGAGATCGAGCGCGTCACCCAGGTCGTGGTCAACTTCGCCCGCCCCCGCGACGCCGCCGACATCGCCGCTCTGACCCGCTGCCGCGTCATCCGGCCCGAGTCCCTGGTCTGGCTCGAGGGCTACCAAGCCCTCGTCCGCTGGCGGAAGGAGAACGAGATCACCGGCCTGCACGCCGTCCCCTACGACACCGAGGCGACAGTGGGCGCGACGCCGGACTTCCCCCTGGGCAGATGGGTCCACCAACAGCGAAAAGCCCTGCGTGCCGGTGAGCTCGACCCCCACCGCAAGGAGCTCCTCGACCTGCCGGAAGCCGGGATGGTGTGGGAGCCGACTGAGGAAGCCTGGGAGACCAAGCTCGCCGCGCTCCGCTCCTACCACCGCGCCACCGGACACCTCGCACCCAGGCAGGACGCCGTGTGGGGCGAGGGCGAGACGATGGTGCCCGTCGGACAGCACATGGCCAACCTCCGGCGGAAGGGCGCGAAGAACGGCCTGGGCAAGGACCCGGAACGGGCCACCGTACGCGCGGCGCAGCTGACGGAGATCGACCCGGACTGGGACTGCCCGTGGCCGCTGGACTGGCAACGCCACCACCGCGTCCTCGCAGACCTCGCCGACGCCGACGGGCACCTCCCCGAAATCCATCCGGGCGTACTGATGGACGGCGACGACCTGGGGAAGTGGCTGAAGCAGCAGAAACAGCCGGGCACCTGGGCACGGCTCCTGCCCGAGCAACGAGAGCGCCTCACCCAGCTGGGCGTGACGCCCGCTGCGCCGCCGTCTCCCGCCCCGGCGGCCGCCCACACGGAGAAGGGCCCGAGCAAGGCGCAGCAGGCGTTCCAGCGGGGCCTGGCAGCCCTGGCGCAGTGGGTGGAGCGGGAAGGCGCCCACCGACCGGTCCCGCGCGGTGCGGTCGTCGAGATCGAGGTCGACGGCGAGACGGAGCCGGTGTCTGTGAAGCTCGGGGTATGGGTCTCCAACACGAAATCCAGGAGAGACCGGCTGGGCGCCGACCAGCTCGCCGCCCTCGCGGAATTGGGCGTGGACTGGGTGTGAGAACCACGGGCCGCTGGCCGACCCCATCGGGCTCACTCGGCAACTCACCGAATGCCGTGTATCGAGCGCGAAGCACATTACGGTTCTTCGATGAACCAGGATGAGATCCGTGACGAGCTGGTGCGCTCTGCACAGCGATGGGCTCGGACAGCCCTTGACGCCTACATCGAGGAGCCGTTGGACCAGGACTTCGCGGTCCATCACATGGCTGTAGCTGTCGAGCATCTGGCCAAGGCGTGTCTGGCTTCCATCGCACTCACGTTGCTGGCCGACATCAAGCCTTCTGTGGAAGATCTGCTGGTACTGGGTGGCCGGGAAGGACAAGGTGCAGAAGGGGCATGCGGGTCTCCGGACCGTCGGCGGTGCGGAGGCCGTGACGAGGCTCGCGCAGGTACAGAACGTCAAGCCGCCAGCGCATCTCGCGACGTTGCGAGATGCCCGCAACGGCATCACTCACATGGGATGGGGGCGTGCCTCCAGCGAGTGCAGGGAGCTGCTGGCAGCCGGTGTGACGTATATCGACTCCCTGCTGCCCTCTTTGGCGAAGGAGTCAAGCTGGTTCTGGGAGAAACACTACGAGGCGTGCAAGAACCTCGTAGAGAAGGCGACGTCCGAGCTGAAGCTGCGCTACGAGGCGAGGATCCGGCGGGCACAGGAGATGTTCACGCAGCTGACGGACCGCATGTCAGACAGCGAGAAGGCAGCCGTGGTCGCCAGCCTGTCGGCTGCGCCGCTGCCCAGCCGGTGGCTCCTGTACGTACCCACGCAGTGTCCGGCGTGCAAGAGTCCCGCCCTCCTCAGCGGGCGCGACAAAGGCGGGGATTACGGGGATATCTGGTTCCTCCCTCGTTTCTTCGGGTGCCGGGTCTGCAAGCTCACGCTCACCGGCCCGGAACTGGAGCTCGCGGGCATGAAGGCCCATTCACTGCGCACTGAAGAAGAGGTGGATGACGACTGGGAACCTGACGTCGACCTCATGTGATCCAGCAGCGCACGTCCAACACCGCTGATCACGTCTGGCTATCCGGTGCCGCCTCCCTCGGTGCCGAAGCAGGCGGCACTCATCGGGAGTGATGAGTTACGGACGTCTATCAGGTGTGCGATTCAGGAGCGTCCGAAAGAAGTCGGTGAGCACGGGCCGAGCGCCATCACGGTCGCGCAGTTCGTCGTGGCCGAAGCGGAACACCTCGTATCCGCGGAACTTCAGGTCGCGGTCGCCGGCCATGGTGGCGGAGTACTTTGCGCTGTCGGGTACGGCTCCGCCGTCGCGCGTGTAGTGCTGCATGCCGTCGACTTCCAGCACCACGCGGCGGTTCCCGGGCAGGAGCATGAGGAAGTCCATGCGGAGGTTCTGCATGGCGCGCTCCCCGCGTTCGCGGATGGTCTTGGGGTCCCAGTGCACCCATATCTCTGGCAGGAGCGCGGGTACGTCGTGCAGTTGGCCCTTGTAAAGGTTGTGGTAGAGCCAGAACAGGTTCTTCTGGCCTGCGGATTCACGTGGCAGGGAAGCCTGCATACGGTCGTAGAGGGTGTGGCGGGCCGTCTCCGTGTCCGCGATGCCGCGGGTTTCTTGCCACCAGGACAGCAGGTCGCTCCAGAGGAGCCCGTTCTTGCCGGCTGGGTGGTTGTAGACCAGGATCTTGTCGGCTTGTTCGGCGATCTCGATGTCATTGTCGAGGGCGCTGGTGAAGCGGATGTCAGGTTTTCCTTGTCTTCTGTGGTGCGGGCTGGGCTTACTGCTGGGCGGGAGGAGCGGTCGAGAAGTCCGTCCTCACCGTGCGCGCGCCAGCGGGCGTACCACTTGCCCAAGCACCGGCGGGAGATGTCGGCTTCGGCGGCGACGTGTGCGATTGGGCGTCCCGCCTCGATGCGTAGGCATGGGCGCAGTCGTCCTTCGGGGGTGAGTGGGGCGTTGCGGTGCCCTGTCACGTGCCTGGGGTTGGGCGGTTCTGCGGGCTGGACGACTGGCAGCACCACGATTGTGGTGAGCTGGTCCTCATGTTTCCTCGCGCAGGCTCGGGAACAGGGCGCGGGCGCGGTCGGGGTCCGGTGCGACGAACGTGCCGTCCGCCGACACGAGGGTTGCCGAGCGGTCGTGGTCGGTGGTGATCGAGCCGACCACGAAGATTTTGCGGTCGTCGGTTCCGGTGATGCGCGCCGAGAGGTGCAGGGGTGTCTGCAAGGGGACGGGGCGGTGGTAGCGCAGTTGGAGGCCGGTGGTCATCCCTGGCATTCCGGCGGCGGTGCAGGCCCACCCCATGAGTTCGTCGAGGAGCATGGCGCTCATGCCGCCGTGGCCGTAGCCCGGTGGCCCTTCGTGGGCGATGCCGAGGGTGCAGGTTCCCGCTACGCCGTCGCCGGCAGGCGTGACGTGCAGGGGTGGCGCGAGCGGGCTGCCAGGGCCGGTGACGGGGCTGTACATCCGTGTTCCGCCGGGGAATTCGTCCACCGCGGGGATGTCTGCCGGTGCTCGGCGGGGGCCGGTGAACGTTCCGGTGAGGGTGCGGATGTCTTCCGCCAGGCGGTTCAGGGTTTCCGGGGAGGCTGTGGTGCGGACGGTGGCGTCGACGAGCAGTCGCAGTTCGTGGCCGAGGGCGCCGATCGCCTCCCGTCGGCGTTGAAGGTCCTCGGCTGCCGGATCGTGCGGGGTGGTGTTCGGGGCGGTGAGGGGCGAGGTCATCAGGTGTCTCTGTGTGCGGGGTCGCGGAGTGCGAGGGGGCGGTCAGTGTGTGGCCGGGGGCGGGGTGGTGTGGCGGACGAAGACGGGCTTGAGGTGCTTCTCGGGCAGGGCGGCGGGCAGGTCCTCCCAGTCGAGGACGTGGGAGACGACGCGTTCGGGGGCGACGGTGCCGGAGGCGGCGAGGTCGAGGGCGTCGGGGATGTGGGCGCGGACGTTGTCGCGGGCGATGCGCAGGGTGACGCCGGTGAGGTACATGTCGAGCAGGGGCAGTTCGCCGGGGCGGAAGTGGTTGCCGGCGGACTCGCAGATACCTTCGGGTGCGAGGGAGTTGACTGCGAGGGCGAGCTGGTCGACGCGGCCGGTGGCCTCGATGGCGAGGTCGAAGCCGTGCCGGACCGGTTCGAGGGTCTCGGCGGTGCGGGCGCCGAAGCTCTCGGCGAGCTTGCGGTGTTCGGGGTCGGGGTCCACGTAGAGGACGTCGGAGGCGCCCAGCGCGCGGGCGATGTCGCAGACGTACAGGCCGATGCTGCCCCGGGCGACGATCAGGACCCTGGCGCCGGGGCGGGACTTGAGGTGCGGGGCGACAAGGCGCCAGGACAGGGACCAGTTGTCGCTCGCCGAGGCCATGGCGACCGGGTCGAGGCCGGACGGGAGCGGCACCAGCATGGCGTCCGCGTACGGGACGCGGACCAGGTCGGAGAAGAGCCCACCCCAGCTGCCGCCGATGGGCGCGCCGTACATTGCCATGTGCGGGACCGAGGCGCAGTGCGCGGTCAATCCCGTACGGCAGTGATCGCAGGTGCCGCAGTTGATCGACCACGGCACGACGACCAGGTCACCGGGGGCCACGGTGGTGACGGCGTCGCCGGTCTCCACGACCCGGGCCACGCACTCGTGGCCGAGAGCGAACGGAGGGTCGATGAAGCCGTGCCCGGCCAAGATCGCGGAGTCAACGTCGCAGGAGGTCGCGGCGACCGGGGCGACGATCGCCTCGCCGTCCGACCGGAGCTTCGGGTCGGATGTTTCGCGCCATTCGACGGTCCGGCGGGCGATGTAGGTCAGTTCACGCATCGGCCCGCTGCCCCTTCGCCAGCGCGACCAGGTCGGCGTAGCGGACGACGGAGCCGCCCGCGCCCCAGGTGCCGTCGGGCTGGTCGTGGATGAGAACCCACACCCGCAGGGCGTCGTCCGGGGTGAGGCCGGCGGCGGCCAGAACGGTCTTCGTGGCGTCCTCGACCAGACCGGCCTTGCGCCGCTCGGACAGGGCCCCCTGCGGGACGGTGACCTCCACCAGGAAGCGCGGCGCGTCATCCTCCGCCGTGATCTGCGCGCCACCGGGGAGCTCCACCAGATAGCTCCACGCCTGGGCGCGGAAGAAGGCCGTGTCGGGCGCCCCTTCCCAGTGCAGCAGGACGGTGGCGAGATCACGCTGAACGGTGGTGCGGCCCTCCTCGCTGAGGGCGCCGGCCGGGGCGGTCAACCGGATCATTGGCATGGCAGCTCCTATGACAATCGTTATAGACGCGAGTCACGGTAGACTATGACGGACGTTATAGCCAGAGGGGAAGTGCCCACGTGCCCAAGAGCAGCACGCCGTCGCGGGAGCGGATCGTGGCCGGAGCCGCGGACATGATCAGCCGCCGAGGGCTGAGCGCCACGAGCATCCGGGAGATGGCCAAACACGCCAAGGCGCCGCTCGGCTCGACCTACCACTACTTCCCCGAGGGCAAGCAACAGCTGGCCACCGAGGCCGTCCGCTACACCGGCGAGTGGGTCGCACGCAGTCTGCGCAAGGAACTGGAAGCGGGCCCGGCCGCGGGACTGCGGGCCTTTCTCGCCCTGTGGCGGAAGATCGTCGTCGAGAGCGACTTCCACGCCGGCTGCCCCGTCCTGGCCGTGGCCATCGAGGAGCCACCGGCCGACGAGATCCCGCCCGCCCTGACGGCCGCGGCGGAGGTCTTCGAGCAGTGGGAACTCCTGCTGGCCGACTCGCTGCGGGCACACGGCGCCGAGCCCGAGCGGGCCGCGCAGCTCGCGACGCTCATCGTCGCGGCCGTCGAGGGCACGGTCGCCATGTGCCGCGCCCAGCGCAGCACGCGGCCGCTCGACCGCACCGCCGAACAGCTGCAGGCCCTCATCGCGACGACCGTCAAGGACTGAGCGAGGGGGCGCGCAGGACACGGTTCGGCTCTCGATGGCCGTTGATCGACAGGCCGGTTACGCTGCGTTTCATCCTGTAACGCCCAGAAAGGACCGTGCTGCCATGCCCGTGGATCCGGCCATCGTGGCCCTGATGGAGGAGTTCGGCCTGGGCGGTCCGGAGCCCGCCACGCCCCCCACACTCGCGGAGGCCCGCGAAGGTCTGCGCAAGCTGACGCTCGCGGCCGCGCCCAACCCGCCACTCATGGTCGACTCCGTCACCGATGACACCGTGGCCGGGGTCCCGGTCCGCGTCTACCGGCCCCGACAGGCCGGGACCGCCGCGACGGTGGTGTTCTTCCACGGCGGCGGCTTCGTCGCAGGGGACCTGGATACCCACGACAGCATCTGCCGCCGACTGTGCCGCGACGTCGAGGCGGTCGTCGTCAGTGTCGACTACCGACTCGCCCCCGAGCACCCCTTCCCCGCCGCCTACGAGGACGCCCTGGCCGTATCTCGCCACGTCGCCCGGCATCCCGAGTCCTTCGGCGGCGGTCCGCTGGCCCTCGCGGGGGACAGCGCCGGCGGCAACCTCGCCGCCTCGGTCGCCCTGACGTTCCGCGACGAAGGCATCCCCGTCGCCGCCCAGCTCCTCGTCTACCCCTGCGCCGACCTGACCAGGGGGCCCGAATACCCCTCCCTGGCCGAGAACGCCCACGGCTACATGCTGACCGCGTCCGACCTGGACATCTGCCTCAAGGCGTACATCAACGACGACCCCACCCTGGCCAGGCAGTTCCCTCCATCCCCGCTGCGGGCCGATGATCACCGCGGTCTGGCACCTGCTGTCGTCGGCCAGGGCGACAACGACGCCCTGCGCGACCTGACCCTGGCCTACGTCGACGTCCTGCGTGCGGCCGGGGTGACGGTACGCCTGCACCGCTACCCCGGGCTGATCCACGCCTTCCTCCACTTCGACGCCCTCATCCCATCCGTGGACGCGGCAGCCGGTGAGATGTACGCCGACTTCAAGAAGCTCATCACCGCCGCCGCGTAAGGGGCGGGAGCTCACACCCCTGCCCCCGGCCACTCTCCGATGGGGATGGCCGGGGGCATGGGCGCGAGCTGGGTCAGGCGCCGAGGTGGGCGCGGATGGCCTTGGCCTTCTCATCGGTGAACACGCCGGTGTCGAGGAGGGGGAGGACGGACAGCACGCCGCCGCGCGAGCCCCAGCTACCCTCGTCGATGACACGGAAGTTGACCCACCACGCGGGCGCCGGCTCGGCGAGCCCGCAAGCCTCGGCCATCGCGGCCAGGAGACGTTCGATGACCTCGGTCCTGACCTCCTGACGCCAGTCTCCGTCCATCACCGCCACGTCGATGACCATGACGTCGGCCTCCGGCCCGGCATCCGCAAGGAGCCGCCCTCCGATCGCCATCATGTCGCTCTCGCGCTCGACGAAGTGCACCTGGAACCCGACCCGCGCGGGCGGAGCGAACTGCCCCACCTCGGGCACGAGCACCGCGTCCGTCAGGCTCTCGGCCAGCTTCCGGCGCTGCTCCAGGCTCAGACGGCCCTTGGGGGCGTTCACGGTAATAACGGTCACAACAAACCTCCTATGACGACTGTTATAGACGGAGATTACACCGCTCTATAACGACTGTCATATCGACGCGCTCGGCCCGCCGGTCAGATCTTCCGGCCGGTCGGCCGCGTCGCTGTCGCTGTCGCTGTCGCTGTCGCTGTCGCTGTCGCTGTCGCTGTCGCTGTCGAGGAAGAGTGGCGGACCGGCCGTCTTCCTCCGAACTGTCCGGGGCTCTACCAGGCCATCGCGCCGTGCCGGTCACGGAAGGTCCCGGTCGGCCCGTCCGCTCCGATGGTGGCGAGTTCGACGATCGCGTCGGTCCCTTCGGTCACTGTCTGCGGGCCGCTGTGACCGTTGAAGTCGGTCGCCGTGTAGCCGGGGTCGGCCGCGTTCACCTTCACGTCCGGCCAGGACTTCGCGTACTGCGTGGTCAGCATGGTCACGGCGGCCTTGGACGCTGTGTAGAGCGGAGCGATCGCCCGGCCCTCGACGCGCTCGGGGTCGTGGGTGGCCGCGAAGGAGCCCATGCCGCTCGACACGTTGACGATGACCGGGTTCGCGGACTTCCGCAGGAGGGGCAGGAACGCGTGCGTGACACGGACGATCCCCACGACGTTGACCTCGAACACCGCGCCGGCGTCGGCGGCCGTGATCTGGTCGGCGGCGTTGTGGGTGCCGAAGACTCCCGCGTTGTTGATCAGGACGTCGATGCTCCCCTCACGGGCCCTGACGTCGGCGACGGCCGCGGTCACGGACGCGTCGTCGGTCACGTCGATCTGCACGAACCGGGCACCGAGCGCGTCGGCGGCCTCCTGGCCGCGCTGGGGATCGCGCGCGCCGACGATGACGGTGTGGCCTGCGTCGATCAGTCGGCGGGCGGTCTCGTATCCGAGGGACTTGTTGGCACCTGTGATGAATGTGGTCGTCATGCGTTCACTCTCGGCCGACGCCGAGAGGAGAGCCAGTGCCCTCTGCGACGGTAGGACTGCCGGTACCAGGCACAGCGGCCGTCCGGCGGACACAATGGCCGAGTGGACGAGACCCTTGGCACGGCACTGCGCCGCTGGCGCGACCGGCTTTCCCCCAGAGACATCGGGCGGACCGCGCGGCCCGGACGGCGTGCGGCGGGGCTGAGGCGCGAGGAGCTGGCCGAGCTCGCCGGACTCTCGGTCGACTATGTGGTGCGGCTCGAACAGGGGCGCGCCACGAACCCTTCGGCGCAGGTCGTCGCGAGTCTGGCCAGAGCACTGCAGCTGGGGCCCGAGGAGCGCGACTACGCGTACCGGCTGGCCGGCCTCCTGCCCCCGCACGACGGGACGATCTCCACGCATGTCCCGGCGGGAGTCCAGCGGATGCTGGCTCGCCTCGGGGAGTTCCCCGTGGGCGTGTTCAGCGCCGACTGGACCCTGCTGTCCTGGACTCCGGCATGGGCGGCGCTGCTGGGCGACCCCAGCGGGCGGACGCACGCCAAGCGGAACCTGGTGCGGGCGGTCTTCGCCTCGGGGCCCACCGGGCTCGCCGCCTGGCCCGTGCAGCAGGAAGGCGACACCCTGACCTCCGCCCTCGTCGCCGATCTGCGCGCCGCTCTCGTCACCTATCCCCACGACCGTGGCCTGGTCGAGCTCGTGGAGGAACTGCGCTCCACCAGCGCGGAGTTCGCCCGCCTCTGGGACGAGGGCGCGGTCGGTCTGCATGTCTCGGCCCGCAAAACCGTCCTGCACCCGCAGGTCGGCGAGGTGACGTGCGACTGCGATGTGCTCACCGTCCCGGGCTGCGACATCCGCCTCGTCGTCTACACCGTGGCCGCGGGCTCCCTCGATGCCGAAAGGCTGGAGTTCCTCCGGGTCACGAACGGAGCCGGCGCCGACGGGTCCCCCCATCCGGGGCCCGGACTGTTCTCGGCGCCGTGACCACCCGACCGGCCAGACCCGTCAGGCGGCTCCAGCACCACGTACCACGGCCGGACGCAGCGAACACCGGTGGAACCAACCTCATGAGATGGCACAGCTAGAGCCCGAACTCCAGGTGCTCGATGTCCGTGAAACGGACCTCCTCCAGGCTTCCGGCGCGGCGGCCGTTGTCCTGAAAGTACACCTCCTTGAGCGCTTCGGCGGCGATCTCCTGGAGCCGCTGGTCGCTGGCGCCGGCCTCGTGGGCCTCGAAGAGGCGGGCGGCGTACTGCGGGGGCAGGGCGACGGTCAGGTGCCGGATGCGGTCCTGGTCCGTCGACCCGATCGGCGCGGTGTAGCCCATGCGGGCCCGGGTGTCGATGACGATGCCGCCGGTCGTGGCCGCCTTCTGCCGGGCCTTGGCCCTGATCTGCGGCTGCCACCGGGCCTTCACCTCACGCTCCAGGCGCGCAGCGAGGTCGGCGCGGGGCTTCTTGATCTGGTCCTTCACGTACCGCTCGACGGTGCGCTGGGAGATGTGCAGCATCTGGGCGACCGCCTTGGTGCCCTTGAGCTGCTTGACCAGGTACCGCATCTGCGCGGGCGCGCTCTTGGGCGCCGGGCGGGTGAACGCCTTGTGCACCGCGGCATCCAGGCCATCCCCGAACAGGCTCATCGTGCCCTTCTCCTACTCTCCGGTGTCGACGTCGGTGACGGTGCCGTCCTTGATGTACCGGGCGAGGTTGAGCTCCGGGGCGTTGAACCGGTCGCGGACCTCTTCGCCCCACAGGACGGTCTGGGTGCCTTCGTGCTTGACCAGGCCGGGGTTGATGCCGAGCTTGAAGCCGCCGGGCAGCGGTTTGCCCTCGCGATATGGCAGGAAGTCCAGCGGGCTGGTGCCGTCGGCCGCGTAGACGACGCAGTCGGACAGGATCGCGACCGGGTACTGCCCGGTGAACGCCGCATGCTTGACGATCTTGCGGTGCAGGTTGATCCGGGTGCGGGAGATGACCGCCGCGCGGATGTCGGGCCGCCAGGTCGGGCGGGACAGGGCGCGCCACGGCTCGCCGGGCCGCCAGCCCTCCCCGCGCGGACGCTCGCGCAGCTTGCCCAGGCCGCCCTTGACTGTGGCCTTGACCGCCGAGACGACGATGGCCAGCTCCGGGTCGCGGCTCTTGTAGCCGTTCATCGCGGTGAGGAAGTCGGCCGGCGACAGGTCGGCGTCGACGCCGAGGTCGGCCATCGTGGCGAGGTAGGCATCGCGCAGCCGCTGGTACCAGGCGTCCAGGTAGCGGCCGTTGTCGTACCGGACGTATGCCTCGATCGGCACGACGTCGTAGCCGAGCTCCACGGCGTAGGCGACGGTGGGCGTGGCGTACCAGGCCGGTCCTTCGGGACGGTCGCCCTTCGGGGTAAACGGGCTGGGCAGCAGACTCGTGTCCAGATCCGCCCACGTGTCCTTGGCGACCTTCACCCGGGACAGGTCGACGTGGGACAGGTCCACCAGCCACGAGCCAGGCAGCTTCGGGTCGAAGACCGGGTTCTTGACATGGGTGGGTGCTCCGAGGCCGACGATCAGGCCGTTGGCGCCCGCTCCGAACGCGAGGTTCACGTCGATGCCGACCAGGTGCCGCAGGGTGCACTCGGCATCCGTCATCGGCCGCGCCCAGTCGTACGCCTCCTCGAACAGCTTCTCCGCCGGGCCGCGGACGTGGAAGCGCGGCAGGTCCGCCAGGAGCGGGTGCCCGTCGGGCGCCTCGCACGGGGCGCAGTCCACCGGGTCTTTGCCCAGGCTGCCGGGGTTGTGCTCGGAGTGCCGCCTGCCTGTCGCGTCTGGTTCAGAGGCGCGGGTCGGCGGGTGGAGGGCGGTCATCAGCTCCAGGCCGGTGACGGCTGTGGAGCCGCGCGGTGTCATCACCCGGGACGCGTACACGCCCAACAGCCGGGCGAGTTCCGCGGGCGGGAGCTGCCCGGCGTCGCGCCAGTGCCGGGTGTCCAGCGCGTTCCACGACGGGATGCACAGCTGCACGCAGGCCCGCTCCGAACCGGTCGCGGGGCGGTAGATCCGCGCCCACGGCCCGAAGCCCCTCTTCGTCAGCTTCCACTCCGCGCGGACCAGCTGCTTGATGACCTTGTGGCCTTCCGGAAGGCGACCGGCGAGCCGCTCCTGCTCCGTGAGCGTCGTCGGCAAGCCGTAGCGCACCAGCGCGGCCTCGCTGAGCACGAGCAGCGGGTCGGCGTCCTTGCCCGGGCCGGAGAGCTTCGGCTGACCGAGCTTCGCCTCATGCAGCGTCCAGTCCACCAGGGACGGCAGCGACTTGGCAGGCACGTCCAGGACCAGGCCGCCCGTGCAGTACGCCAGGACCTGCCCGTCAGCGTCGACGTCCAAGACCGCCAGCGGACCGTTCTCGAACCGCGGATCGGTGCCGCCCGCCGAGGTTTTGGCCGGGGTCGCCTTCCGCGTGCCCGGACGGTGCGACGTCGACGTCGGCCTGGCGGTGCGCGCCGGACGGAATGCGGTCGCCGGAGCGGCGGTGGGGGCAGCGGTCTGGGTGTTCTCGTGTGCCGTCGTCATGGCCGCAGCCCCACGGGCCGGGCCTGTGGGCAGAGCCCGAGCTTCCGGCATAGGGGCCACGGGGCCGGCGAACGATGCCGGCCCCGCCGTGTCCTCCTCCGCCGCACCGGTGTTGACCGGGGCGGGGTAGAGCTTCGCGAGCCCGTCGAGAAGCCGCGCATACGCGTCACGCTCCGGCGGCCGCGGCTCGGTCTTGCCGGACTCCCAGCCGCTGACCGTCGCCCGGCGCACGTGCAGCGCGGTGGCCACCTCGTCGATCGTCAGGCCGTGCGCGACACGCAACCGCTTGCGCTCCGCCGGCGGCGGAAGGACCGCGCGGGACGCGAGCAGCGCATCGACAGCGTCGAACAACTCGGACATGGAACACCTCCCGACCTGGAGCCTAACCCATGAACCGCACGATTCGCGTACATTTAACGTACGAGCAGCGTACATGTGGCGTGCATTTCAGGTAATGGCGTTCCAGGGGCCCGGCAGACCGATCTCTCGCAGCGAAGGTTGAGTGGCCGTTACGGCCTGCCTGGGGAGGCGATCAGGGACGGGGCTCCCCAGGCCGGTACAAGGTCCGTTTCGAGCGTGGGCGGGCATCCGGGGTCTCGGCCAGGTGCGGCCGGCGTCGCGGTCAGATACAGGTGCGGATCCGGGAGGAGTCATGGATCACCGTCCAGCCCTTGCCCCAGCTGCCTGCGGTGCGTGTGCCTCATCCACGATCGCGAGATCGAAGACCGCAGCCGGGAAGACGGAGCGCTGGACCTCCTCGATCCGCGGGAGCGAGTCGAGGGTCACGAACACGGTCGCCGGCTCGTTCTTCTTGGCACCTTTTGGGCCAGCCAGTGCGCCAGGCACTCCCCCGAACCCGCGGACACCGCCCCTGCCTCGGCCAGCACGGGATGCTTGTGTGCCCCGAGTGAGGACACGGCCATCAACGGCTCGCGGCGGGCGTCCGCACGGGCGGCCTGGGCCCGCTGGCCGATCAGATCCCGGGACGGCACCACACCAGCAGAAACCGGGTATCGAGGGCCTCGGCCATCCGCAGGGCGATCAGCTTCTTCCCGGCGCCGCACGCGAACACCATGCAGCCAAGCGAACCCGGCTTCCTGGGGCCGCGTAGCCCGCTGTGAACCGCCGCCTGCTGACCGGAGCGCAGCATACGGCGGACGGGCGCGATGGCGTCGGCCAGAGGCGGGTGGCGGTCCGGGGCGACAGAGCTGGTGTCGGTGGCCATCAGGTGGTCCTTGGGAGAACCGGCTGAACGCCGCGGGGCAGAAGGGAGGTCACTGGTAGAGGAAGTCCGCTCCCCACACCTGGAGTCCGTCGACCAGGGCGACGGCGGTGTCCGCCGCTTCCCGGAGCTCGGCGGCTGTGCACGCGTCGTAAATGGCGTTGATCGCCTTGGAGTTGTGGTACTCCGCGGCGAGTCGGCGGAAGGTGGCCGAGGGACGGAAAACAGTATCCACCGACGCTTGTTCGTCCACGAGCTCCGCGGGAAGCCCGCAGTACGTCTCCGACGTGATGAAGCATGCCCAGTCGACCAGTTTGCGTGTCGACCACACATCGTGTGCGACGCGGTCGAGAAGCAGCGGACGGCAGTGGGGGTCAGGGCATTCGTCCACCGTCGCGTAGAACAGCTGGTCCACCAGGGCAGTGTCAACCCTGGTCCCAACCGGGTACAACTCGGACGGCGGCACGAACTGCCGCTGCCGACGGCGGACCGTGGCCGCAGCGTGTACATGGTCAGCGCCGATCGCCATTCTTTCCACGGCCTCCTTCAGCAGGCTCATTTCCCGGCATCACAGCTCATCGTCGCGCGCCCTGGGTCACAGCGGCCGCAAAACGGCGAACACGCCGCACAACAGTAGATCTTCTAGTAGGGGGCGGAGCTTCGAAGGCCAGCTCACCTGGGACGGGCCTCCCCGATCCGGTCGGACGCGGTCCGCAGTGATCCAGTCGTGCTCATCGATGAACGAGGTACGCGTCACCTCGGTACGGGCGGACCGCCACCGGTTCCGTCGGTAGGGCATCAGCCCCTGGCCGATCTGGGGTGGACGACACTCATCTGCCTGCCTCCGGCGGGGTCAGTGGCTGACCCAGCACCTGGCGCAGTACAGCATCGTGCTCCTGGAAGACCACTCACCCGCCTGCCCTCAAGGCGTCCCACACGGTCTCCTCTCCTGTCCCAGGAACCGGCCCGAGAGGGACTGATAAGGGCTCGGGACCCGCGTCTTGAACCGTCGATGCGTCCATCGCGACCAGCTCGGGACGGTCAGCGGCTGCATCATCTTGTTCCCCGGCCCTGCGCCGGTTCGGTACGTCGTTGATGCCCGCCTCACGCCGGCGCGTCAGACCTGCGGCGTCGAACTCCCGCAGTTCCTTGCCGCAGGAACGCCGGTACCCGCCGCTGGCGTCCCGCCACTCGTACGGGAAGCGGACGGCGAGCCGGTCGTCGCCGAATGACCACGGATCCTGGCACTCGTAGCCGAGCTCCCTGCGCCACCTCTCGGTGGGGCGGTGACGCGTTCGCGGGCGGCCCGGACGGCGGCGGTCAGGCTGGTGATGTCGTAGGCGCCGTGGTGCCGACGGCCGTTGACGAAGAAGGTGGGTGTGCCGGCCACGCTGCTGAGGTCGGCGGACTCGACGTGCTCGGCGACCCGGGCCGCGCCGACGTGGGCCTGAAGGTCTTTTTCGAAGCGGGGCACATCGAGGCCGATGCCCGTGGCGTAGACGACCAGGTCGTCGGCGTCCAGCGCGCCCTGGTGGCTGATCAGCAGGTCGTGCATCTGCCAGTAGCGGCCCTGCAGGGCGGCGGCTTCGGCTGCTTCGGCGGCGAGTTGAGCGTGGATGTGGACGTCGGCCAGCGGCAGGTGGCGCCATACGTAGCGGACGTCGCCGAAGTCGGCGAGGAGTTCGCGGACGACCGCTTCGGCCTTGCCGCAGTGGGGGCATTCGTAGTCGCCGTACTCGACGACGGTCACCGGGGCGTGGCGCGGGCCTCGGATGTGGTCGCGGTCGGGGTCGACGGGGACGGCGAGGTCGGTGAGGGTCTCTGCCTTGCCGAGCAGGGCGCGGCGCTGTCGTTCGGGCGGCAGCAGGGCGATGCCCGTGGAGACGAGACGGGAGGTCACGAGAGCGAGGAGCAGCGTGCCGAGGATGCCGATCTTGGCCTCGTCGAGGCGGGGGCCGTCGAAGGCGAGGGTCGCGATGAGCAGGGAGACGGTGAAGCTGGCGCCGGACAGGGTGCCGGCGGCGGTGGCGGCGCCCCAGCCGACAGGGAGGCGGATCCGTCCTCGGGAGGCGAGGGTGGTCAGCGCGGACGCCGCGACGATGCCGAGCGGCTTGCCGAGGGCGTAGGCGAGGAGGATGCCGAGGGTGACGGGTGAGGTGACGGCGCGTGCGAGCTGGTCGCCGCTGATCTCGATGCCAGTGTTGGCCAGGGCGAACAGCGGGACGACGACATAGCTGGTCCAGGGGTGGTACAGACGCTGCAGGCGGTCGTTGGGGGAGATCGCCGAGGCGATGCCGACGCGGACGTGCCGCTCCAGCTCGGGGGTGGGCTGTTCGCGGAAGAGCCGGAACAGGCCGCTGGCGTGCTCCAGGTCGGCGCGGTTGGCCGGGTGGGCGTAGGTGAGCAGCCCCATGGCGAGGCCGATCACGACCGGGTCGACGCCGGATTCGAGCAGGGCGATCCAGGCGACGACGCCGAGCAGTGCGTACACGGCGCCGTGCCGTACGCCGAGTTTCCGTACGAGGAGGATGGTGGCGAAGGTGCCGGCGGCGGCGAGCAGTGCGGGGAGGGCGATGTGGTCGCTGTAGGCGAAGGCGATGACGCCAAGGGCGAGGAAGTCGTCGACGACCGTGATCATGAGGATGAACATGCGCAGGCCGGGCGGCATGCGGCGGCCGACGACGGCCAGCAGGCCGAGCGCGAAGGCGGTGTCGGTGGACATCGCGACGCCCCAGCCGCCTGCCGTCTCGTGTCCGGCGTTGACGGCGAGGTAGAGGGCGATGGGCACGAGCATGCCGGTGAGGCCGGCGGCGAGTGGAAGGGCCAGCCGCTTACGCTCGCGCAGCTCGCCCATGTCGAACTCGCGGCGGGCCTCCAATCCGACGACGAGGAAGAACAGTGTCATCAGGCCGCTGTTGACCCACACACGCAGGTCCAGCGAGATCCCGTGTGTGCCGAGATGGAAGGACAGGTGGGTGTGCCAGAACGCCTCGTACGTCGCTGGTGCCGTATTGGCCCAGGCGAGCGCGGCGAGCGCCGCCGTCACCAGGACGGCGGCGCTGCCGGTCTCGGTGCGCAGGAAGTCGCGCAGGGGTGAGTGCGTGCCGTTGTCGCACGCGGTCTGCCCGGTGTAGTCGGCGGCTTCCAGGGACATGGGCGGTCTTTCGTTCGGCGAGGGGCTCGCGGAGGCGGCCCGTCAGGTCAGGTCGGGGGACATGGCGGCGGCCATCTTCAGGTGTATGGCCGCCTCGTCGCTTCTGCCGAGGCGCTGGAGGGTGCGGCCGAGCATGAGCCGGGTGTACGAGTCGTCGGGGCAGTCGTCCACGAGCCGGCGCAGCACGTCGTGGGCCTGGGAGAGCTGGGCCGAGTGGAAGTAGCCGCGGGCGGCGAGCTGTCGGACGTTCAGGTCGTCGCCGTGATGGTCGAGCAGCGGCCGGAGCAGGGTGAGGGCGCCCAGGGGGTCGCGCTGCTGGAGCAGGGACTCCGCCCAGCGCAGCCGCTGGACCTCCTCCGGCAGCTCGCGGGGGCGTACGCCGGCGGCCGCGGTGAGGAAGTCGACGATGACCTCGGGCGGTTGGGCGCCGGCGAGTGCCCGGTCGCCGACCACGAAGGTGGGCGAGGTCGCGATGCCACGGGCCTTGCCGATCAGGAGGAGTTCGCGCACCTCGCGGTCGGCGCGGTCGTCATCCAGGAGCGTGCCGGCGGCGGGGATGCCGACATGCTCGGCGATGCCGCGCAGCAGGGCGCGGTCGCCGATGTTGCTCCCGTCGAGGAAGTGGGCCTTCATCACCTGCTCGACGACCTCGCCCTGCAGGGCGCTGCCGCCGTGTTGGTAGGCCAGGGCGACCAGGCGGTGCGCGTCGTGACTGCCGGTCCGCCAGACCTCTCCCCAGCCGGGGCCGAAGCCCTCTTCGGCGGCGATCCGGGACACGAGCCCCGGGCCGTCCGTCGGAGAGGGAGCGACAGCGCAGGCGGCCGGGGCGCCGTCGGCCACGTCGGCGGAGGTCTCGTCCAGCCGGGTGCCGTGGGCGGGTGCGGTCGGGTCGATCCGGTACGGCCGCCACACCACCTCGGTGGTCAGACCGGCCAGCACCGGCATGGCCAGGGCCTTCTCCAGGCGCCGCTTGCCGATGTACGCCCACGGGCAGACCACGTCCGCCCACACGTCGATGCGCAGGACGGTCGCTGCCTGGCCCGTCGCCGTGCCGCGCGGCGCGTGCTCCTCGCCGGCATGCTCGGCGCTGCGGCGGTGGGTCTCCTGGTCCTGCACAGGGAGTGCCTTTCTCGGGACGGGCCTGTGCTGACCGGCCCGGGGTGCTCGTGGGGTGGTGTGCGTCGTGTCGCGGCGGGCGGGCCCGGTGCTGCGGGCCCGCGAGTCCTTGATGCCGTCGTGCTGGTGTGGCTACTTCTGCTGCTCGGCGGCGATCTCCTTGCGTACCTCGTCCATGTCGACCTTCCGCGACTGGGCGATCAGGTCTTCCAGTGCGTTCTCGGGCAGGGCGCCGGGCTGGGCGAAGATGGCGACCTTGTCGCGGATGATCGCGAGCGTCGGGATCGACTGGATGTCGAAGGCCTGCGCGAGCTCGGGCTGGGCCATGGTGTCGACCTTGCCGAAGACGAGGTCGGGGTGACGCTCGGAGGCGGCCTCGAAGATCGGGCCGAACATGCGGCACGGCGGGCACCAGTCGGCCCAGAAGTCGATCAGGACGAAGTCGTTGTTCGAGACGACCTCGTCGAAGGTGTCCTTGGTGAGTTCCAGGGTGCTCAACGGTTGCTGCCTTTCGCAGTGGAGGGGTTGCCTTCAAGGGGTGGTGGCCGCCCGTCGCGTCAGGCTGAGAGGTACGGGGCCAGCTGCGCTTCAAGGGCGGGCTTGGACAGGGCGCCGACGACGGTCTTGACCGGTCGGCCGCCCTGGAAGACCTTCATCGTGGGGATGGAAGTGATCCCGTACTGGCCAGCGGTCTCGGGGTTGTCGTCGACGTTGAGCTTGAGCACCGTGATCTTGTCCCCGTGCTCCTTGGCGAGCTGGTCGAGGATCGGGGCAACGGCTCGGCACGGCGGGCACCAGGCGGCCCAGAAGTCGACGAGGACGGGCTTGTCGCTGAGGAGGACCTGGTCAACGAAGGTGGCGTCCGTGACGGGACGGGCGGTGGACATGGTGGTGGGCTCTCCTTGTGCGGTCAGACGCCGGCGGTGGTGAGATCGCCGGGCGCGGCAGCCGTGGCGCGCTCCAGCAGGTGCTTCGGCAGGGCGGCCAGGTAGTGCTCGGCGTCAAGAGCTGCGACCGTGCCGGACGCGGCGGCGGTGACGGCCTGGCGGTAGGTGGGGTCGATGACGTCGCCCGCGGCGAACACGCCGGCGAGGTTGGTGCGGGAGCTGCGTCCGTCCACCGCGATCGTGCCGTCGTCGGTCAGGTCGAGCTGCCCGTGCACGAGGTGGACACGCGGGTCGGTGCCGATCGCGACGAACAGGCCCTGCAGGTCCAGGTCGCGCTTCTCCCCGGTGGCGGTGTCGGCCAGCGTGACGCCCGTGACGCCGTCCTCGCCGTGGATGGCGACGACCTCGGCGTTCCACACGAACTCGATCTTGTCGTTGGCGAACGCCCGCTCCTGCATGATCTTCGAGGCGCGCAGGCTGTCGCGGCGGTGGATGACGTAGACCTTCTCGGCGAAGCGGCTGAGGAAGCCCGCCTCCTCCATCGCCGAGTCGCCGCCGCCGACGACGGCGATCGTGCGCCCGCGGAAGAAGAAGCCGTCGCACGTCGCGCACCAGGAGACTCCCCGTCCGGACAACCGGTCCTCGTCCGCAAGGCCGAGCTTGCGGTAGGCGGAGCCGGTCGCGAAGATCACGGCGAGCGCCTCGTACTGCTCGCCCGAGGCGAGGGTGACCTTCTTGACCTCGCCGGTCAGGTCGACGGCGGTGACGTCCTCGAAGAGGATGTCGGTGCCGAACTTCTCGGCCTGCCGCTGCATCTTCTCCATCAGGTCCGGGCCCATGACGCCCTCGGGGAAGCCAGGGAAGTTCTCCACCTCGGTGGTGTTCATCAGCTCGCCGCCCGCTTCCACGGAGGAGGCGATCAGCAGCGGCCGGAGATTGGCGCGGGCGGCGTAGAGGGCGGCCGTGTAGCCGGCCGGGCCGGAGCCGATGACGATGATCTGCCGCACGGGAAGATCCCTTCTGTTGCTGGAAGAGCCGCCGGAACGGGCCTTCTGGCGTGCTCCAACACCCGGCCCAAGCCAGGCATTCCAGTTGCACGCATCTTGTATCCTAGTGACTGTCTGTGATGGAGATGTTCGGACGGTGCCTGATCCGGCGGTGGGTCACCGGCGGGCCGGGTGTGTGGAGGATAGGGTCGTGTCGACTACCGAGAGCGCGTCCGAGCGGGCCTACGCCGCTATCCGCGAGGGCATCCTCGACGGAACCCACCGGCCCGGCACCATGCTCGGCGAGGCCGGGCTCGCCGCCGGGCTCGGTGTCAGCCGCACCCCGGTACGGGCCGCTCTCGCCCGCCTCCAGGACGAGGGGTGGATCACCGTCTACCCCAAGCGCGGCGCCCTCGTGCGCGGACTGAGCGAGAAGGCCGTCAGGGACCTCGCCGACGCCCGGCTCATCCTGGAGAGCACGGCCGTCCAACGCGCCACCAAGGAGCGCAGGGCCGCTCTGGCCGACCGGCTCGAAGAGGACATCGACCGGCAGAAGCAGGCGCTCGCCGCCCGCGACCTCAACCGCTTCGTCGAGCTCACCATCGCCTTCCACCGCTCCTTCGTCGAAGTCGGCGACAACCTGGTCATGCTCGAACTCAACGACAGGATCGCGGACCGCCAGCGGTTCCTGCTCTTCAGCTACGGCGACACCCTCCTGGCCCGCTGCGCGGACATCATCGCCGAACACGAGGCGCTCATCGCCCGGCTGCGCGCCGACGACGTCCAGGGCTTCGCGGACGTACTGAGCTCCCACGTCGGCGACACCTACGGCTCCGGCCTGAATCACCTGCATCTCTGACAATGGCCTGCTCGACGGCGCCGTTCAGCGGGTGCCGCGGACCGCGGCCACCACGGCCAGGAGCGCGAGGGAGAGGAGGCCGCCGGTGAGGGCGAGCGTGGAGTAGCCGGCAGCCGCGACCACGATCCCGGAGGACATGCCGCCCGCCGCGCCCGCGATGGCGATGGAGACGTCGACCGTTCCCTGGGTCCTGGCCCGGGTGGCCAGCGGTACGGAGTCGGTGATCATGGTGGTGCCGGAGACGAGGCCGAAGTTCCAGCCCACGCCCAGCAGGATCAGTGCGATGGCCAGCAGGACGACGGAGTCGCCGGGGGCGAGCGCGGCGAGGAGGCCGGCGGCCAGGAGCGTGGCGCCGGACGCCGCGGCGATCGCCATCGGGCCGTACCGGTCGACGAGCCGGCCCGTAAGGGGTGAGGGCAGGTACATGGCGCCGATGTGGAGGGCGATGACGAGGCCGGAGGCGGCGGTGCCGTGGCCGTGGTCGTGCATGTGGACCGGCGTCATCGTCATGATCGCGACCATGACGAACTGGGTGAGGACCATGACGAGTGCGCCGAGCGCCACGCCGCGGCGGCTCGTACGGGCGTCGACCGGTGTGGCGTGGGCCTTCGCGGGGCCGCCCGGCGCGGCGTCGGTCGGCCGGGCCTCGGCGAGGGTGCGGGCCAGAAGCAGCGGATCGGGCCGCAGCCACAGGGCGAGGACGAGGGCGGCGAGCGCGTAGGCGAGCCCGGACACGAGGAAGAGGCCGGCCAGGCTCGGGATGCCGAGGTGCTCGGCGAGGGCGCCGGTGGGGGCCGCGAGGTTGGGGCCGGCGATACCGCCGAGGGTGGTGGCGACCAGGACGGTGGAGATGGCGCGGGCCCGGCGGTCCGGTGCGGCGAGGTCGGCTCCGGCGTACCGGGCCTGGAGGTTGGTCGCGGTGCCCGCCCCGTACACGAACAGCGCGAGGAACAACAGGACGGGCTGGTCGAGGGCCGCGGCGGTGATCACGCCAGCCGATCCGACGGCACCCGCGAGGTAGCCGAGCGCCAGGCCGGGCCGTCGGCCTCGTGCCTGGGAGAGACGGCCGACGGCAACGGCGGTGAGCGCGGAGCCAGCGGTGAGTAGGGCGCTGGGCAGTCCGGCGAGGCTGGTGGTGCCGAGCATGTCCTGGGCGAGGAGGGCCCCGACGGTGACGCCTGCGGCGAGCCCGGCGCCGCTGAGGATCTGCGAGGCGACCAGGATGCGCAGGATGCGTCGCTGGGGCGGCGGCTCGGTGGCGACGGGTATATCGGGCCGGAGGGCGGAGGGGTTTGTCATCTGCTTCCTTCATGAGCGGGGCATGCGGTGACCGGGCGGCGCCAGGGCAGGGCCGGCACAGCCGTGGCCGGGGAAGACCTACCGGCTTGCCGCGCGCAGACCGTCAGCCACGTCGGCGGCGGCCGCCAGGACGGCTCGTGCCGCACGTTCTCCCGCGGCGAGGGCTCCTTCGATGTGTCCGGCGTGGTCGGTGGCCGTCTCGGTGGACGCCCAGTGCAGGCGGCCGTCCAGCACCGGCCGCTGGTAGAGGCGGTGGCCGAAGAGGGAGTAGTCGGCCAGGTGCTGCACCGTGGACGGGGACGTCCACCGCTCGCCGCTCCAGTCCTGCACGTGGACGGCGGTGGGCGTGGCGGCGGCCGGGCCGAAGAGCCGTGTCAGCTGGGTGGTCACCGCCTGCTCGAAGCCGGGCCGTACGGTGCGGGCGTGCGCGAAGCCGAAGAGCGCGGCGGGCTTGCCGCCGGGCCCGGACATGTCGTGGATCTCCTGGAGCGGGCCGGTCCTGCTGAACGCCGCGCCGGCCAGCCCCTCCTCGCGCCAGAAGGCGGTGGGGTAGTGGGCGACGACCTTGGCGACGGCGCCCATCCAGACGGGGGTGGACTGGGCGAGGCGTACGAGGTCGGCGGGGAGCGCGTCGCCGAAGTCGATCCGTTCCAACGCCAGGGCCGGGGGGAGGGCGAGGACGACGTGCTCGGCGTGGAGCGTGCCGGCCGGGGTGAGCACGGTGAGGCCGCCGGTCTGGCGGTCCGGGTGGAGGGCGGTGACGGGGGTGTTCAGGCGCAGGGTGCCGGTGGGCAGCTCGGCGGCGAGCGCGGCCGTGATGCTCTGCGCCCCGGCGGCGAAGCGGCGGGAGGGGGCGTCGATCAGGTTGCCCGCGAGGCGTCGTACGCCGGTGGTCTCCTGGAGCAGGGTGTCCCCCGCGAGGTGCTGGTCGAAGGTCTCGACGTCGCTGCGCGCGGCCAGGGACCGTACGCGCTCCTCGCCGTCCCAGAACCAGGTGGCTCCCAGGTCGAGGCCCCGCTCGGGATGCGCGGTGGCGGCGGAGTGGAGGCGTCCGCCGATACGGTCGCGGGCCTCCAGAACGACGGTGTCACGGCCGGCGGCGTGCAGTGCGGTGGCCGCGGCCAGTCCGGAGGCGCCGGCGCCGATCACGAGGACGTCGTGGGTGTCCAGGTGGGACATGTGTGGCTCCAATCTGAGCAGGCTGAACCCCCGCTGTCGTCGGTGGTTACGGCATCGGGCTTCTACGGTGCCGAGCCGCAGTGTCAGGGCAAGGCAGGGGCCCGCCCGCCGCGCGCCTGAGGCGCGGCGCCGGGCGGAAGGGGGGGCTGGTTACTCGCCGCTGACCGAGGCGGTGTCCAGGACGATGCGGAAGCGGGGCGCTCCGGAGCGCAGCCGGGTGACGGCTTCGCCGGCCTTCTCCAGCGGCATCCGCTCGACCATCGGCCGCATGCCCGTGGTGACGGCGAAGGCCATGGCCTCCTCCGTCTCGCGCGGGCTGCCGGTCAGGTGACCGGTGAGAATGTGGCCGTTCATGACGAGCCGGGCCGCTGGGACGGTGACGGAGCCGGCGTCGACGCCGACGAGGGTGAGCTGTCCGTGCACGGCGAGGCCGGTGAGGAGTTCGTCGACGGGGGCCGTGGAGGAGGCGGTGTAGACGATGAGGTCGGCGCCGCCGAGCGCCTTGAGCGCGCCCCCGGGCGCCTGGGCGTCGCTGTCGATGTAGTGGTGGGCGCCGAGCTCGCGGGCGAGCTTCTCGCGGTCAGTGCCGCGGGCGATGGCCACGGTCTCGTACCCGAGCTTGGCCGCGAACTGGACGGCGAGATGTCCGAGTCCGCCGATCCCGAAGACGGCGATCCGGCCACCCGTGCGGATGCCCGCCTTGCGCACGGCGTTGAAGGTGGTCACGCCCGCGCAGCCGAACGGGGCGGCGTCGAAGAAGTCGAGCCCGTCGGGGATACGGGCGAGGGCGTCGGCGGGCACCGTGATGCTCTGCGCCCAGCCGCCAGGGTAGGACAGGCCGGGAATCTTGCGTTCGGCGCAGTGGACGACGTCTCCGGCCCGGCAGAAGCTGCAGTGTCCGCAGCTGCCGCCGAACCAGCCGACGGCCACGCGGTCACCGACCGTCCAGCCCTCGACCCCGTCGCCGATCTCGGCGATGACACCGGCGACCTCGTGGCCAGGGGTGACGGGGAAGGCGGTGCCCTTGCCGGTGGCCGCGGCCGTGCCGATGTCGGCGTTGCACACACCGCTCGCCGCCACCAACACCCGGACCCACCCGGCGGGTGGCGAGGCCGGTTCGGCCACGGACGGCTTCAGGGGGCCGCGGGGCTCGGTCACGACCATGGTCACGACACTGTCCGACATGGTGTCTTTCCGTTCCGAACGACGATGCTCATAGCTGCTGGTTATGCTGAATCAGCAGGAGTCCCACCGTAGGCAGAGGAAATCCAGCCCGGTAGGGGACCTCAGTGAATGGAGCGATAAGCCATGGCTATGACGACGGACCGCCTGAACCTCGAAGGGCTCCGGTACGCGCAGGCGGTCGCCGAGACCAAGTCCTTCAGCGCCGCCGCCCGCGCCTACGGCGTCACGCAGCCCGCGCTGTCGAACGGGATCGCCAAGCTGGAGGAGCGCCTGGGCGACAAGCTGTTCGAGCGGTCGCCGCGCGGTGTGACGCAGACCGCGTTCGGCGTCCGGATCCTGCCGCTGATCGAGCGCGCCCTGGTCGCGCTCGACGCCGTCGGTGCGGAGGCCCGGCGGCTGACCGAGCCCGGTGAGCAGAAGATCCGCATGGGCGTCTCGCCGCTGATCGGCTCCCACCTGGTGGCCCGGGCGTTCAGCATGGTCCAGGACCTGCCCGTGCCCCGCGATCTGGTGCTGCGCGAGGCGAACATGCAGGACCTGCGCGAATGCCTGCTCGCCGGACAGCTCGACATCATCCTCATCCCGGCCGTGGCCGCGATGCCGCGCTTCGAGCACCGGGTCATCGACGTCGAGCCGATCGTCGTCGTCAGCCCCGACACGGCGGAGATGACCCCCGTCGAGCTCGCGGAGGCCGGCAAGGAGCAGTTCATCCTCGTCCCCGACACCTGCGGCCTGACCACCTTCACCACCCAGCTCTTCCAGGCGCACGAGATGCCCCTGAACACCTATCCGGGCGAGGCCGCCAGCTACCAGGTCCTGGAGGACTGGACGAAGCTCGGCCTGGGCTCGGCGATGGTCCCCCGCTCCAAGCTCACCTCGCCCGACGTCTGCCACCGGCCGCTGCTGGACGGCGGCCGCGAGGTGCAGATCTCCTTCGAGGCGGTCTGGAGCGCCGACTCCCCGCTCGGCCCGGACCTGCTCCGCCTCGCCGACAGCCTCGCGGCCGCCCGCCACTAGGGCCATACGCATCGCTTATAGCCTGATTCAGAGAGATCCTCTACCGGACCCGTCCAGGAATGCCTAACTTGGCAGGCACGTTGCGGAACCCACCGCACCGCACCCTCCCTGCCGATCAAGCGAGGCATAACCATGGCGTATCTTGAGATCACGCTGCAGGTGGACCCGGTCAACCGCGTCGCGGCCGCAGGCGTGTACGAGAAGTACAAGCAGCCGTTCCTCGACACCGTCCCCGGTGCCAGGAGCAAGGAGCTCCTCGTCCGCGACGAGGACGTCCAGGTCCTCCACGGCTTCGAGACCGTCGCCGACGCGAAGGCGTACCTGGCGAGCGATCTGTTCACCCGCGATGTCGTCGGCGGCCTGTCCCCGCTGCTGAAGGCCGCTCCCGACGTGCGCCTCTACGACACCGCCTGAGCCCCGGCCGTGCACGAGCTCACCGCGCTGCTGCGCGATTACGACCGGGCCCGCGCCTACACCGACGAGCTGTGGAAGGACCTCACGCCGGACGAGGTGGTCTGGCGTCCGCACGAGGACTCCAGCGCCATCGGCTGGCACCTGGGCCACCAGGCCCACGTCGCCCACTTCATGATCCGTAACCTCACCGCGGCCGAGCCCAGCCCCGACCCGGAACTCGACGGGCTCATGGACTCGGCGAACCCGGAGAAGTTCCGCGGCGCCCTGCCGACCGTCGAACGCCTCGCCACGTTCCGGGACACGGTCGCCGAACGGCTCCACGCCCGCATCGGCGACATCGCCGCCGGCAAGGTCGGCGCCCCCACCCAGCTGACCATCGTCGCCCACCACCTGCTGGTCGCGCTCATCAACCACGAGTACCAGCACGACCAGTGGATCAGCGAGGTCCGGGCCGACAACCTCGGCCACGCGCTGCCGCCCGACCCCGAATCGGACCGACTCAGCCGCGTCGACGGCTACCTCGTCTGCAACCCCTACGCCTGACCCCTTCACACCGCACCACCTGAAACAGGAGCACCGCATGTCCAGCAACGCCCTCGACTTCACCGGCCAGAAGGTCATCGTCATCGGCGGCACCAGCGGCATGGGATACGCCATCGCCCGCCACGTCCTCGACGCCGGCGGCACCGCCGTCGTCACCGGCCGCAGCCAGGCGAACGCCGCCGAGGCCGAGGCCGCCCTGTCCACCCACGGCAAGGCGTTCGGCCTGGCGGCCGACCTCGCCGACCCGGCCGCCGTCGACCGCCTGCGCGCCACCCTCACCGAGGAGCACGCCGACGCCACCCTCCTGGTCAACGCCGCCGGCGTCTTCGCCCCGAAGACCTTCCTGGAGCACACGGCCGAGGACTACGACCGCTACCAGGCCATCAACCGCGCCTTCTTCTTCCTCACCCAGACCGTCGCCGCCAACATCATCGCCAGCGGCGCGAAGGGTTCCATCGTCAACATCGGCTCCATGTGGGCCCACCAGGCCATCGCCGCCACCCCGTCCTCGGCGTACTCGATGGCCAAGGCCGGACTGCACTCGCTCACCCAGCACCTCGCGATGGAGCTCGCCTCGGCCGGCATCCGCGTCAACGCCGTCGCCCCGGCCGTCGTCCGCACCCCGATCTACGAGGAGTTCATCCCGAAGTCCGACGTCGACTCCGCGCTCGACGGCTTCAACGACTTCCACCCGATCGGCCGGACCGGCACCCCCGACGACGTCGCCGCCACCGTCGCCTTCCTGCTCTCGGACCAGACCGACTGGGTCACCGGCGCCGTCTGGGACGTCGACGGCGGCGTCATGGCCGGCCGCAACTGACCATCCCCCGCCCCGTCTTGTCATCCGTCCCCGGGCGAGGACGCCCGGGGACCGGGTCCCTGCCCCACAGGAGTGCACGTGTCCTACCACGACCACGACGACCACCAGTACGCCAAGAACCTCCGCGCCGGCGCGCCGGGCGCGTTCAAGGCCCTGATGGCCTTCGACCACGAGGCTCTGTCGGCGGCCGGGAAGGTCATCCCGCGCAAGTACACCGAACTCATGGCCGTGGCCGTGGCACTCACCACGCAGTGCGCCTACTGCATCGAGGCACACACCAAGGCCGCGCACGCCGAAGGCGCGACCCAGGAAGAACTCGCCGAGACCACCATGATCGCGGCCGCCCTGCGCGCCGGCGGCAGCTTCGCGCACGGCTTCATGGCCATGAAGTTCTTCGAACAGGCCGAGCAGACGGCCCCGGTCCCCTAAGCCGCTCCTGCCCCTGGTGCCTCCGCAGGAGGCCCGGCGGTCGCGCTGCCGGCCCCACGTCCGCTGGACGACCTCCCCAGCGCGCCCCCTCCGCCCTCGCACCCGGGCGACAAGGGCGCCATGGGACCGGCCCTGACACCGCCGCCCCTCGTGAGGTTCCCCTCCACCAGGGCGCGGGAGCACCCAGCCCGCGGCACCTCGGCCACACCGGCCGCCGACGGGCACCACCCCGCGACACCGGGCGGGGCCACCACGCCCCGCCCGGCCTGCCCCCACCCCGAAAAGCAGGCACGACCATGAGCACACCGTCCGCCCACGTCGGCATCACCGGCCTCGCGGTCATGGGCCGCAACCTGGCCCGCAACTTCGCCCGCCACGGCTACACCGTCGCCGTCCACAACCGCACCCCGGCCCGCACCCGCGCACTCGTCGAGGAGTTCGGCCACGAGGGCACCTTCGTCCCGGCCGAAACGCCCGAGGAGTTCGTGGCCGCCCTCGAACGCCCCCGCCGCCTGATGATCATGGTGCAGGCGGGCGCCGCGACCGACGCCGTCATCGACGAGTTCGCCCCGCTGCTCGATCCGGGCGACATCGTCATCGACGGCGGCAACGCCCACTTCCTCGACACCCGCCGACGCGAGGCCGCACTGCGCGAGGCGGGCATCCACTTCGTCGGCACCGGCGTCTCCGGCGGCGAGGAGGGCGCCCTGAACGGACCGTCGATCATGCCCGGCGGCTCGGCCGAGGCGTACGACGCCCTGGGCCCCATGTTCGAGACCATCAGCGCCCACGTCGACGGCGAGCCGATGAGCACCCACATCGGCACCGACGGCGCCGGACACTTCGTCAAGATGGTCCACAACGGCATCGAGTACGCCGACATGCAGCTCATCGCCGAGGCGTACGACCTGCTGCGCCAGGTCGCCGGCTACACCCCTGCCGAGATCGGCGACATCTTCCGCACCTGGAACGCCGGGCGTCTCAACTCCTACCTGATGGAGATCACCGCCGAAGTCCTGGCCCACACGGACGCGGCCACCGGCAAGGCGTTCGTCGACATCGTCGCCGACGCCGCCGGCCAGAAGGGCACCGGCCGCTGGACCGTACAGACCGCCCTCGACCTCGGCACCCCCGTCACCGCCATCGCCCAGGCCACCTTCGCCCGCGCCGCCTCCGCCCAGCACGACCTGCGCACCGCCTACCAGGGGCTGCCCGGCGGTACCCGCCCCACGCTCAGCCGCACCGAGGCCGCACGCTTCGCCGCCCAGGTGGAACAGGCCCTGTACGCCTCGAAGGTCATCGCCTACGACCAGGGCTGGACGATGATCCGCGACGCCGCCGCCGAGTACGGCTGGACCATCGACCTCGGTGCCGTCGCCGGGATCTGGCGCGCCGGGTGCATCATCCGCGCCGCCTTCCTCGACCGCGTCCGCGCCGCCCACGCCGCCGACCCGAAGCTCGTCAGCCTGCTGGCCGAGGAGACCTTCGCGAGCGAGATCGCCAGCGCCCAGGTGCCCTGGCGCGAGGTCATCGCCTCCGCCGTCCGCCGCGGCATCCCCACCCCGGCCTTCGCCGCCGCCCTCGCCCACTACGACACCCTGCGCGCCGACCGGCTGCCCGCCGCCCTCCTCCAGGGCCAGCGCGACTACTTCGGCGCCCACACCTACCAGCGCACCGACCGCCCCGGCACCTTCCACACCCACTGGTCCCACTCCGACCGCCCCGAGACGACCACCTGACCCGGCGCGCCCGCGCCACCTTCAACCCCTTTTCACCTCAGCGAAGGAACCAGCACCCATGTCTCTGATCAACGACATCGACGTCCAGGCCCTGAAGGAGACGACGACCGCCGTCGAGGCCGACCCCAGGCTCGGCGAGGCCACCTTCTCCGTCAACGGCGCCTGGCAGGGCGGCTGCCGCCTCACCGCGCAGACCGGCGCCCTGACCACGGGCGGCGAGCGGGACGAGACCCGCGTCGCGAAGTACACGATCAGCAGCGACGAACCCGTCGCACTGCTGGGCACCGACACCGCCGTCTCGCCCGCCGAATACCTGCTCCAGGCGCTCGCCGGCTGCTACACCGTCACCCTCGCCGCCCTCGCCGCGGCACAGGGCATCGAGCTCAAGGGCTTCCGCCTCGCACTCGAAGCCGACATCGACCTCCGCGGCTTCCTCGGCATCGACCCCACCGTCCGCCCGGGCCTTCAGCAGATCCGCGTCCACCTCGACGTCGACGCCCCGGACACCCCGCGCGAACAGATCGAGGAACTCGTCGCCCTCGTCGAGAAGCGCTCCCCCATCCGCGACACCCTGGTCAACCCGGTCGACGTCGCAACGACGCTCGCCTGACCGGCGGGGCGGACCGCGAACCGTGCCCGTGGCCCTGCCCGTACGTCGTCCGCCAGGTCGCGTACAGGTAGGGCCACCACCCAGCGACGAACTCGGAGACGTACCGGACGAATCCCCCGGTCGATGATGTTGTGCTCGCGAGGAAGCAGTGGAGCCGACCGCAGAGCCCGCTGCTGGGAGCGGCGTTCGGTGATGTACTCCCACACCCACCGGTAGGACACCGGGAGCCTGTCGGTACGGAGGTTCAGCTCCTCATACAGCTCGAAGACCGAGCGGCGTTCCTCGGGTGCCTTGGCCTGGTCTTCTTCCAGCAGCGCATCGAGGAACTGACGGGTCTGGTCCAGGTCCTCCTCGTCGGCCGGGAGAAAATGGGGCAGGGGCAGCACGGTCGTGATCGCTTCCTTGACCGTCTGGCGGGAAACGGCGTGCCGGGCGGCCAGGGAGCTCGGCAGCCTGTCGCCGGCGCGGTGGTCACGGCGGATCGCTTCGAAGAGTTCTGTTCCTGACTCGGCCATCGTCTGCTCCCTCTGTGTTTGCGGGTGCGGGGGGGCGCTTGCCCGCCTCATGCTGCCCGGCTCGGCGTGGGTGTGCTGCCCGCGCCGCGGAGAGCGGCGGCCGGCCAGCCGGAACGCGAGGCGGTCGAGGCAGAGTGCCGCTTCGTGGCCGGTGCCTGGTGCTCGTGCAGACCGCAGGCGTGGGCTGCTTCGGTCACGGCCGTCTGGTCCCAGGGGCTCAGCCGCAGCGGGCGGGCGCTGGGCTGGCGCCCTTCCAGTTGCCCGAAACAGCGGGCTGCCTCGATCAAGTCCACCGCCCAGGTGGGGGCCGGGTGCTCTGGGCCGCGGTTCGGTGGGGCCGGCGGGGCCGTGTGGGCGGCGGGCAACTGCAGTTGTGTGGCCGGGCGGCCGGTGAAGACGCGCACTGCCAGGGCCGCGGCATGGACGGGATGGGCGATACGCGTGTGGAGCCGGTGCGCCAGGAGCGCGGTCGGCTCGTCGGGCTCGGGCGGGAAGCTGCCTGCGGCGGGCAGCGGGAGCACCGCGCGGCCCAGGTGGCGGGCCGCTGCCTCGATCACGCCGCGGCCGGGCATGCGGCGGGTGGGCAGCAGGAAGCACGGCTCGTCCTCGCGGGGCGGGAACTGCTCGCCTGCCTCCCACCACGCGAAGGGGCCTGTGGGCGGTGGCGGAGCGGGCGTGGTGAAGGCGCGGTGGGCCGCGGCCAGGGTGTGCGCCTCTTCGTGCCGGAGGGTGGCCAGCGCGGTGGCGAGAGCGGGCGGGAGTGGGCCGTGGAACAGCAGGGTCAGGCGGATTCGGGTGAGTTCCCGCAGGGCAAAGAGATACTCGAAGTGCCTCGAGCTGATGCGATGGGCGCGGGTGACGATGAGGTGACCGGTGCGCAGCGCGAGCGTCCAGGCGGCGAGGGCGCGCCAGGCGGTCTCGGTGTTCCCGGTCCAGTACGTGCCGTCCTCGCTGCCGGCCAGGGGTAAGTGTTTGCCCATACTGCGCAGCAGGTCGTGGGCCAGAGAGGCGGGTGCGCTCGCCACCGGGGTGGGGTGGACGGTGATCCGGCCGGCCTGGGGGGTGTGGGCGGCCAGCGCGGCGGCCATGAAGGCGTGGTCGTCGTGGGGATCGTGCACCACGGTGAGCGGGGGCAGGCCGGGGCGGGTGTGGCCGGGTGACCACGTGGGCTTCCACGGGCTTGTGGTGGTGTTGTCGGACGAGTCGGTGGTGGTCTCGGGCACGGCGGCCGTACGGGGAGGCGGCGTCATCGCGGCCTGGGTGGCTGTGGCGGGGCGGGTACCGGCAAGGGGCTGTCGGTGTATTCGGCGTGGTCTGCGTCGGCGTGGTGGACACGTCGGTGTGGTCCCGGGTCGGCCGCGGCGGGGCGGTGGCCCAGGGCTTGGGGGCCGGCGGTGTCCAGGAGAGGGTGGGCGGCCAGGCCGAGGGCGAACAGCGCATCGGGGTGGGGCGCGGGCGGTTTTCCGGCTGGGGCGAGCAGGCGCCGGTTGGCCAGGCGCGGGATCTGGTCGGCGGGCAGGCCGGGGGTGAGGCCGCGGGCGGTGCGGTGCAGCAGGCGGGTGAGGGCGGCGGCCTCGCCGGGAGCGAGCGAGGCGGCGGTGTGGCCGGTGTTGTACAGGTTCTGCCGCTGTGTGCCGGTGAGCAGGCCGGGGACGCAGGTCAGGTGGATGGTGGTGTCGGTGTGGATGAGCCGTTGCGGGCTGCCTCGCTGCTCGAGGTGTGCGGCCAGGGCGGTGGCGGCCCGCTTGAGGCGGCGTGGGGGCCATTGAAGGGCGCAGGCCAGGTCGTCGGGGTGGATGCGACCGACTTCGAGCAGGGCCGCGTGCAGCACGGTGGCGTGGGTGGCCGCCCCCGGGACAAAACCGCGGGAGGTGTGCTCGGGGACGCGCAGGAGGGACTCGGGTGAGGTGTTCAGCGCGCGGGCGAGGGCGAGCAGGGCCGCGGCGGGCAGGGTGTGCGGGGTGAGGTGGGTGCCCCAGTCGGCGGTGGGAATGCCGGTCAGCGCGGTCAGGTCCTCGTCGGTGAGCCGGCACTGGGTGGCTCGGTGCGCAGGAACATCAGGTCGAACGCGGCCGCGGACGTGTCGCCGGGCGGCGGTGGCTGGTCGCTCACGGGTGCAGCTCCCCAAGGCGCGGTGGGACGTCGGGGGCGGGTGGCGCGGGAGTGTGCAGGTGCCAGCAGCGGGCAGCGGTGTGCCAGTCGTCCTCGGAGTGGGGGTGCACCAGGGCGGGTACCGGAAGGCCGGCGTCGGCGATGAGGGCCTCGAAGCGTGGTGTGGTGCCGAAGCAGTTCGCGAACAGGCCGTGGTTGTCGGCGGTGCGCGGGGTGCGGCGGCGGAATTCGACCGCGGCGCGCAGCAGGGGGCGGGCGCGGGGCGGGACGGCGTACAGGTGCCGGGGCCCGGGCTCCTGGCCGATGTTGATCCGCGAGTCGCGGTCGATGGCCACGGTGGTGCCGTCCTTGTCGACGCCGGTGATCTGGGTCATCGACAGCAGCGACGTGTCGGTTCCGGTGAACAGCAGGGCCGCGATCGCGGCGGCGCGCAGCGGGTTGGGCAGGCGCACGGTGATCGTGTGCACGGTGCGCGGGGTGAGGGGCACGGTGGTGATGCCGGGCCCCGCGCAGCTGGTGAGGTCGTCGGGCACGTTGAGCAGCAGCGAGCGGGACAGGAAGCCGGCCTGGGCGCCGCGCACGCGGGCCACGGTGTGCTGGGCGCTGGGGCTTGAGACGGTCAGGCGGGCCAGGAACAGCCGCACGGCCTCGGTCTCCTGCAGGGTGAAGGGGGTGGGCTCGGCCGGGTGGTCGGCGTCTTCGGTGACCTCGGGTGGGGTTGGCCGGAGTGGGGTGCGGGTCAGCCAGGTGCGGGCGGCGGCGTAGCCGGCGCGGTACTGGCCGTCGGTGTGGGCGAAGTCGGTGGCGTTCTGGCGGCGCCAGCAGTCCGCGCGGAACGCGGCCACACCGCTGCGCGGCAGCACTGGGAGCGGGTGTGCGTGATCGCGCGGGGGCGGGCCGATGCGCCGCCTGGTGGCGGCCGGACCGATCGCCTCGAGAACGGCGGCCGTGCCGCGTACGGTCGCCACGTCCACCAACTCGGCGGCTGTGAGGTGTTCGAGCAGGCGCTGGACGTCGGTCTGCTCCGGGGTGTGGGCGAGGAGGGTCAGGCGGATTCCGGTGTCCGCGCGCCACGCGGCCAGGCGGCGCAGCCGCTCCACCGTGAGGCGGTGGGCGCGCAGCACGATGACCTCGTCAAGGCCGCAGGCCAGGGTCCAGCAGGTCACCGCCCGCCAGGCCGGGTCGGTGGACATCCGCTCGGCCTCGGGCCGGGAGAACCCGTCGCGGCCCATGGCGCGCAGTACGTCCAGCGCGAGGTAGGCCGGGCTGGTGGTGTGCGGGGTGGGGTCGACGGTGATCCGCCCTTGGGCGGGATCGGCCCACTGGTAGGCGGCCCGGTGTACTGCGTGGTCGTCGTCGCTGTCGAGGAGCAGCCGCACCGGCGGCGCCGCCGGTGCGGCGGGCTGTTGTGGGGTGCGACGGGGTGTGGTCATGGGCGTCGGCCCGGGCTGTCGATGCGGTCGACGACGGTCTGCAGCAGGCGCGCGTCGGGTGCGGCGGCTGAGGTGGTGGCCAGGGCCCGCTGGGTGTGGTGGGTGAGCAGGCCCCAGCGGCGCAGGCTGCCGCTGGCGAAGCGGGCGTCCAGCGCCTGCAGCTGGCCGGGTGCGACGGTTTGCCACAGCGGGTGCAGGGCGGGCACTGCCAGGGGGATCTGGTCGCGGGTGAGCGCACAGAGGTGAAGCCAGGCGGCGGTGCGCGTGGCGAGCATCCGCTGGGCGCGCAGGTGCCGTTCGCCGTGCTGCCCGGCGATCAGGACCAGCCCGCCGGGGGTGCCGTCGTGCAGGAAGCGCAGGTATTCCAAGCAGGACCCCGACATCCGGTCGGCGTCGTCGACGACGATGATCCGCGGTGTGGCGGCCAGGGCGCGGCGGATCAGCGTGTCGGCGGCTCCGGGGTCGGCAGGCGGTGCGCCGGTCAGCTCGAGTGCGCCGTGGAGGCCGGCGCGCAGGTCCGCCGGCGCCGGCTGGGCCCGAAGGTCAAGCAGTGCTGCCGCGCCGAGACGGCGTGCCGCGGTGCGGACGGCGAAGGTCTTGCCGACCCCGGCATCACCCAGTACGCACAGGAAGCGCCGCTGGGCACAGGCGTCGGCGAGTGCCTCGCCCACGGCGAGCATGCCCGGGGTGAGCAGGGTGCGTACCCCGGGGACGGCGAGGAAGTGCAGGCCGGACGGGGCAAGGTCGTCCGCAACGGCGAAAGGTTCGGGTGCTGCCGCCTCGGCCCAGGCAGCCCGCGAGCAGGGCGTGGTGGTCAGCACCGTGCCAGGGCCCAGTCCACGATGGCGTCGTCGACCTTCTCCGCGCCGAAGTGCTGAAGTCCCTTCAGGACATGCTTGGTGATCCTTACCCATTCGCGGAAGGAACCGTCGGCATACTGGGTGTCGATCCGTTTCAGCAGCGCCTCGTCAACGTCCCGCCACACCGGGTGGGAGTCGGGAACGGTCGTGAGGACCTCCTCGGGGGACATCGCGAGGATCTCCAGACGAATGTAGATCCGCGAGGCCAGCGCCGGGTCGCTCTGCAGCGTGTCGTACGCCTCCCGGCCGCCGACGAAGAGGATGGCGGGCTTGGGGTCGCAGGTGTCCCACAGCTTGCGCAGGAACTCGAAGTTCTCCCGCCGGTACTGCTGGGCCTCGTCACACACGATCACATACGGGCGCCGCGGGAGGGTCTCGCGCAGCAGCTTGTCGAACGCGGTCGGGGTGCCGGGCATCTTGCAGGAGAGGTTCATCTGGTGGAACAACTCCTCGCGCAGGTCCTTCGGCCCCGGGCGGGAGCGGGCGAAGTCCAGCGGCAGGATCAGATCCGGGTTCATCTCCTGGATCGTGGCCCGGGTGGAAAAGCTCTTGCCGAGCCCGGCATCCCCGTAGATCACCGACATCGCCCGCGATTCGACGGTGTCGACGACGGTGTCCTTGATCTGCAGCAGAGTATCGGTAGCGACCAGTTGCGAGTCCGGAATATCGAGGAAGAACTGCGGACGCAGATCGGGCCGGCGGCGGGGCGCCGTGGCGGACCGGCCCGCGGCCGGCTCGGCGCGGCGCTGGGGCACGTGCTTGCGCCTGGGGGCGGTAGTCATGATGCATCCTTTGAAGACGGATCGGCGGAGGCAGTGGCCTGGCCGGGGCGTACCCAGCCGGCCGGGACGGGAGTCAAGGGCTGGTACGGCTCTACGCGCCGGCGCGGCGCGGCAGGCGCTGACCGGCTGGTGCCCGCGAGTTCGGCGAGCGCCTCTTCCTTGGTCATGCGGGTCGAAGAGACGGGCAGTTGGGGTTCGGTAGCCGGCAGATAACGGCCGCGTTTGCGCTCACCGGAGCGCTGCAGGGCCCGGCGCAGTTCAGCGCTGTGCTCCCGGCGGTCGGCAAGGACCTTGGCGCGCAGTTCCTCGGTGGCCTCGTCGCTGAGGAACGCCCGGCCCAGGTAACGGTCGCCACGGAAGGTGTACAGGTCGATCTCATGGGCGTGGTGCGGCATCCACCGCACCCGCACCTCGACCCCGATCCGGCCGACACCGTTCTCGGGCATGTAGCAGCGGCCCGCGAACTCCACCCCGTGGCTGGTGATCTTCCGGGGCCGGTGGTCGCTCTCCAGCATGAACGCGCGCAGCTCGGCCGGGGTGGGCTCGGGGCGGATCTCAGCAGGGTCGGCCAGCCACGCCTCCAGCGGCGTCAGCCCAGTGCGCTTCACCACGTGCTTCGTGTTGTGCTCGGTGACCCACTCCGCCAGGCGCTGAACGAATGCCTCGAAGGTCAACGGCGGGTCCGTCTCGCCGACGCGGCGGCGGTGATCGAGCAGGGGAGCCTTGGTGTAGCGGGGCAGGTCGGCGAAGAAACGGGTCATGCTGGTGCGGTTCAGCCGCTCGATACCGCCCTTGTGGCGGGCGCTGCGCACCCGGTGCACCGGGACACCGAGCAGGCCGAAAGCCCGCCGGACGGTCTTGGACAGGAAGTCGGCGCCGCCGTCGACCCGTACCAGGTGAGGCAGTCCCCCGGCCGGCCCATAAGGATCCTCCCGCAGGACGGACGCCCGTACGGCCGCCAGGACCGAGCCACGGTGCGCGGAGCCGGCGGTGACCGCCCAGCCCATCACATAGCCCGTGCCGCGGTCCTCGAACCACGTCACCCACACCTTCGACAGCTTCTTGTCGGGCATCACCACGACGAGCGGGGCCTGCTTGTGGTCCCCCTCCCACACCTGGTTCCGGGCCACCGCCGGCCGCTGGAAGGCAGGATCGAAGCCGCGGGCGGCCGGAATACCCTCCCGCAGGCCCGCCATGAAACCGGGATCGAGGTCACGAGCGATCGCGTCGTGCAGCGTGGTCAGACCGACCGGCTTCTCCCCCGCCTCCTCGGCCACGCGCACCAGGTACTCGTGAGCGCGCTTCACATTGCCCTGGTGGTCGGCGAGGACTTCGATGATCTCGTCGGTGATCCGGAACCGCCTGCGCTCCGGCTTCTCCGTGCTGCCGGTCTCCTCAGCCTGCGCCAGCCAGTCCCACACCGTCCTGATGTGCACGTTCAACGCTTCGGAGACCAGCCGCACATGCGCCGTCCTCAGCTCCCCCGCCTTGCGTAGCCGCACCAGCTGAGCCACCGCGGCAGGCCGCAGCTCGTCCCGATGCCGCCCCAAGCTCTCATCCACGGCCCCCAAGGCGTCGCCGCCCGCCGTCACCGGAGCCGACAACCACGCGGAGAGCGAACCGGTAACCAAGGAGTGATCACAGTGCCAGCCTCCGGACAGTCAACATCCGCCCAACTCAGGGCAGTTCGCGTAGCACCCGTGACAGGCGTTACGGACATGACAGTAGAGCCGACACCCCCGACAAGTGCCCGCGTCGATCACCTGGGCGAGTGACACCGATCCGATTCGCCCCGGCCCAACCCCTTCATGCGCTACAGAGCCCACTTCAAAGGAGGTTCGACGAACACTGCACTGGCCGATTCGGGATCACACCACCACTGATTCGGGAAAACACCACCAAGATCAACCATCTGAAACGTCACTGACCAGGACAAAGACGAGTCAGCATCAGTGGTGGGGAAACCCGAACATTTCGGTGGCCTCTTCCCCGAACCTCACACTCGGTGCCTCCCCGGTCGCCACCGCCCTGATGGTGGCGACCTCGTGGGCGCCGGACGGATGCTTGCTCGACCCAGGCGCCAACGCCTTTGGGTAGATCGCGCGGCGTCTGGCGTCCTCCAGCGCAACCTCTTCAACCGCATGATCGGGCAGCTCTACCACTGCCTCCAGCACGGCCACCGCTTCGATGAGGAGGTGGCATTCCCAACCAACCTTGAGGGAGCATTGCGAGCCGCCTAGGCACCAGCCTGATCTCCGGCATGAAGGTGGCGAGGCTGTTCGACGAGGGGGTTCTCAGCACATGCTTACGGCCTTGAAGTGCCGGACCTGCGACGCCGTCCTGTCGTTTCCGCTGCGGCTCGCCGAGTGGCAGCCCTTGACTCGCGTCGAAGGTCGGGAACATTACACCTACGGCCCTTCGACGATGGCCCGTGGAACCTACGCCATCGACCCCGATCCCTACCTCCTCGGCAACGATGGCTCCGGCACAGCCAGAGAAGATTTGCCTACCGCAACCAATACTGTTGTGATCAATCCGCTCGACGGTCAGCTCCTACGACCGCACTGGGAGTCCAGCCGAATCTCCGGCTGTTGTCGGCGAGATGGGCTCGGCGGCCCGAACTTGCTCTGTGCTCGCTGCGGCACCGAGGTCGGTGTCGAGATCTCCGACTGCTGGACCGAATACGACGTTCGCCTGCTTCGAACAATGGTGTCCGAAGAGCCAGCGGAGGACGGCACCGGTACGCCGAACTTGACGAGTTAGGCGCCTGAGGTGTCTCACAGCACGCACACCCACCAGGGAAAACACCCTGTGAGCCTCACAACCACACAGGGCTGAGGGACACGGGCCGGCCCACTCACCACCGGCGGGCGCGGCAGCGCGAGGCGGCGGGGCGGGAGAGTTGGGGGTCCGGTGGTACTGCCCCCAAAGCTTGGGCACCGGGCCTTGCCCGCGCACCCATGCCAGGGCGGGCCGGAACACACCCTACCCACGAGTCAACCCTGCCCGCCGACGTCAGTCGAACGGGTGAGGGGTGATCTGGGCGGAGCGTGGAGGCCGAGCTGGACGCGGCCAGGGCGACCGCGTCGGCCGACCATACGGGGCTATCCCGCGGGTGGGATCCGGTAGACGGAGACGTGCGAACGCGAATCGGCGGTGAATTCGGCACCGGCCAGTCCGCATGCCTAGTGCTGACGTCCGGCGAAGACTGAGCAGCCGAAGCGTGCGCCGCCCTACCGCAGGTGCCGCTCGGGGGCCACGATGAGAGCGAGCCGGACCAGGACCGCTCGGAGGGGGAAGAGTGCGAAACCCGGACGCTGCCCGATACGAATGTGGCGACTGCGGCGCAAGGACAAAGGTCAACATCCGAACAGGCCGCCTCTACTCTCATCAGGTGCCAGGCACGCTTGCTGCCTGCTCAGCATCAGGGGACGTTGTGGCATGTCCCGAGGGTGGTGAACCCCTTGTGCTGCCACCGCTGAGGACCTCGCAGCCGCCCTCAGCTCCTGCCTCCCCGAGGCATGGTGCCGACGGATCGGGAAGCAGCGTTCGCACGGTGCCCGGTGGACTGCCCGGACTCGGCAAGCGACGCTGACCTCATCGCTCAGCACACAGTTGAGGGGGGCGGCCCCGTATCGGGACCGCCCCCTCAGTCCTTGCTCCCGGCCGCCGGCTCTTAGGAGCTGTCCGGCCGATCATGGTTGCCGATCTTCTGCAAGACGCTGTTGGCAGGTCATACTCGACCAGTGAAGCGTGGTGGATTCTCCGAGTTGGCTCTCCGGTGTGCTGTCTGGGGTGGGGCCCTGCTCGCTTCGCCGTTGCTGCTCGTGGCTGGAGGTCCGGCCTACGGGCGGTTCATGCGCTACCTGTGCAGGGACAACGGGCCGGGCCTCTTCGATAAGAAGCGAGGCTGGGTGCATCCGGGGTATTGGGTAGTGATGAACCCCTTGGTTCTCGCGCTGACGTGGCCGACCCGGCGCGGTGGTCTGCTTCCGGCTAAGACCGCAACCAGATAGCTAGCACAGGCGCAGTAACAGTGCCCAGGCAGACGTAGCCGCGCTTGTCGTAGCGGGTGGCGACCGCTCGGGCGGTCTTCAGCTTATTGATGGCCCGTTCGACGGTGTTGCGCTTCTTGTACCTGTCCTCATCGAATCCTGGCGCCCGTCCGCCTTGTGATCCCTTGCGTAGGCGGGCGGCCTGACCGTCGGTCTTCTCCGGGATCTGTGCCGGATGCCGCGCCGCCGCAGGTACTCCTCATGTGAGCCTGCCCTCTTTACGGCACCGCATGGGTCGTGTCGGCAGCGGCCGTGCACAGTAGGGTCGTGAACACGCCACTGCACACAACAGCCGGAGCCTCTGACGCGTCGCCCGGTGCCGGCGGTCGGATCGACATCGACGCCGATGCCGTGAGCGCCCCGCTGAGGGAGCAGCACCCGGATCTCGCGGAGCTGACGCTGCGCCGGGTGGAGGGGGGCTGGGGCCATCGGATGTGGCGGCTCGGTGAGGAGTACGTGATCCGGATGCCGCGGGACCAGTACACGCCCGTGAGCCTGCTGAAGGAGCTCCGGTGGCTGCCGGAGTTGGCGCCGCGGCTGCCTCTGCCCGTGCCGGTGCCGCGACGGGGCGGTGTGCCGGGGGCCGGTTACCCGTATCGGTGGGCGGTGCTCTCCTGGGTGTCCGGTGAGCCGGCGGACCATGCGCCGATCGCCGTCGAGCACGGGCCGCGCTCGGCCGAGGTGCTCGCCGATTTCCTCCTCGCGCTGCACCGGCCGGCCCCGGCCGATGCGCCGGAGGCCGCTCCGCGCGGTGGCCCGCTCGCCCCAATCACCCCCGACTTCGAGCGGCGGGTGGCCGAGTTCGAGGAGCGGCTGCACGAGCTGGCTCCGGGCATCCGTGCCGACGAGCTGCGGGTGGTGTGGGAGGACGCGGTGGCCGCTCCGGTCTGGGCCGGGCCGCCGGTCTGGTTGCACGCGGATCTGCACCCGGCGAACGTCGTGGTGGTCGACGGGGTTCTCGGTGGGGTCGTTGACTTCGACGCCCTCGGCATCGGCGAGCCGGCGGGTGACCTTGCGGCGGCCTGGCTGCTGCTGCCGACCGGCGCCGACCGGCCGTGCCTCGAGCGCTGGCTTGCTGCCCAGCCGGCCGATGAACGGGACGCGGCCGAGGCGACCATCCGCCGCGCCCGGGGCTGGGCCGTACTGCGCAGCCTGATCCTGCTGGGCATCGGGCGGGCGGGACTGTACGGACTGCCGGGTGGCAAACCGGCCTGGGGGCCGGCCGGACGGGCGGCGCTGCAACGGGTGCTGGCCCATTTTCGGCAACACGGCAGCACGGGATCCGCCCGGTGACGCTCGGAACCGTGGCCGTCACCGGTACGGGCGTCCGCTCGAGCGTGATCCGAAAGAGGGCCTAACCTCGCTGTTTCAGTTGCGGCTGCTGGACGGCCGAGCGAGGTCGTTTGAGGCCGTGTCGGCCGGTGGACATGGTGAGGAGCCGACGCGGTGAAGCAAGTCGCCGAAGAACTGCAAGCCCTCGCCGATGCAGCCAACGCCGACTCCCATGCCCGCGGACGTCTGAGGTTCGGCCGGCTAGCCATCGAATACGGGATCCACCAGTACCAGGCGCAACAACGCTGGGCTCACTGGGCACTACAGCAGCTCGACCACGCAGAAGCCTCGGGCACGCACCAGGCACCGGACGGACCGCAGGCACGGTGAACATGCTGCTGGTTCAGGTTCGGTCGAGTTGAGCCGAGGGCGAGTGTCCGCCCTGGCCTGTCAGCCGGCTCAAAGATCAACGCCCGGGTCGCCGCCAACTCCGCCAACACCTGGCTCTCGGGAGAGCGGTGGTTCAGGAAGGCCTGAGCGAGGAGTTCGTACATGCGCGGGACGGCCACGCGGGAGCCTGTGTTGGTTGGTTCTCCAGGGCGTCCGCATGCGCCCCGGGCGCGCCTGGGGACAAGGGACGCGGCCGGTGTGACCGGCGCCGGCCGAAGGACCGGTCACGGCGGTCATGCCCCGGTGACCGATCGGTCACCGACCCGTCTCGATCGGTCACATGCCTGGTCAGGGCGGTGTGGTGAGCGTGGTGGTGAGTACGCGCGGGGCGTGGTGAGTGGCTGCGGCACGCTCACCACGACCTTGTCGGTCAGCGGGTGCACCACGCGGGCGGTGCCGGGTCTCGGTCAGGGTGCCAGCGTCGAAGAGCGCGGGCGCCGACCACTTCCACCTCCACGTCGCCGTCGCGCTGCCCTGATGCTCGGCCTTGGTGTAGCGGTGGCCGCACGTCGGGGACATCTGCGCGCCGTACCGGGCCTGATACGGGGTGCCCGGTCCCGCGCAGGTGACAGTGGCGCCGTCGCCCATCACCCACCGGACGGACGTCACCTTCGCGGTGGCGGTCACGGTGACGCCGCCGGCAGTCGCGAACGCCGTGATGGGCCCGAACGTGTTCGGGGACGGGGTGGTCCACATCCACATGGGCATGCCGACCAGGTGGGTGCCGGCCGCGCGCGACGAGGCGACCGCCGGGCCGTCCAGCCGCATCGAGTCGACCGCCCGGCGCGCCAGGACCTCCGGATCGATCCGCGGCGCCGGGGCGGCGCCGCCGGACGGCACGAACTTGATGCCGACGCGGCCGGCGTCCGTGGTGGTGTCCTCGGCGCACACCTGCACGTCCATGTCGGCGCCCTCGCACAGCCCTACGCCCGGCCCCTCGGCGTGCGCGATCGGGGCGAGGACGGCGGCCAGGAGCACGCCCGCGGCTACCGCCGCTCCTCGTACGTCTGCGAGCGAGTGGCCGGCCAGCCCCCGCCGTGCCGCGTAGTCCGCGATGTTCTGCAGCCGCTCCCCCACCAGCCAGTGGTCCGGGTTCTGGCAGCTGCTCTCGTCGCAGGTGTGCCGGACCACAGCGCCGTTCCGAAGAAGGGCCGCACCGTAGCTGATGGCGAAGCCCAGCACGTGGGCCGACACGACGCGGGAGGTGCCTGCCGTGCGGCTGCCGGCACGGAACGTCCCATGCCCGGAGTCGCTGACGGCGCCCAACCACCAGTGGCACGACGTCGGCCCCGGTCCGCGATACACCTTCGCCTCATACCGGGCGACCGTGACCGGGTCGGCGGAAAGCTGTGCCCACGGAACCGCGGGGATCGGACGCCCGGTCACGCGGCGACTCCTTCGTATTGTGACCTACTGGGCGGGAGACTCACATGAGCGGGTATCTCTACGAGCACGATGGAGAATGCGGGGATGATGGGGGTTGGCCCAGGTGATGAGGTGGCGACGCCCGACTCTGCCGTTGTGGCTGCGGCGTCCTCCGGTGCCCGGATCGCGCCGCTCGCAGAGACAGCGTGCGATTGCTGAACTGCGGGCACAGGGGCGCTACGGCCCGGAACTGCGGGACGTGCTGCCTGGGTTCGTCGGCCTCGGTCTCGCTGTGGCCGTGCCGGTTTTCGCCCTAGTTTGGCTGTACCGCGTGCTCGGCATCGAAGGCTTGGTGCTGGGGGTCGCCCTGCTGGCGGCGGCCACCACCGTGGGGCTCCGCTGGCACCGCGCTGTGGTCCGTCGGCGCGGTGGCATATACACCCCGGCCGAAATCGCGGTGCTCGACGACCAGGTTCTGGCGGCGGCAGCCGAACGGATACTGCGGCGCGACAGCTGGCACGTCATCTCAATGCCGGACCAAGGACGGCCCCGTCTGTACGCGCGCGACCGTGCTGGCCGCCAGCTCGACGTGGCATTCCGCCCGGACAACATGGCGCCGGACGACGAGGATGCCCCTGCCGGCCCCGCCCCCTTGCGGGAAGCGGGCCGCCCCGGCATCGACAACCTGATCCGAGTAGTCATCAGTCGGGGCTCCTACAGCCGCACCGATGTGGTGTGGGCCTCCCGTCAGGGCGGCGTCCACCTGGTCGACGGCCGCCAGCTGCAGTAGTGGGCCACCGGGGTCACCCTGGACGATCTCGGCCTTCCTGGCCAGAGCGAGCGGTAACAGTCCGCTCCACGGTGACGCATCCTCATGAGGCAGAGTTCGGGCGGAAGTTGTTGCACGGGAGCGCACCCCCGCTGTGATGCAGGTCACTAGATCGGTGGGCCGCTCGCACAACCACCGGCGATCATCCCGAGCAGCGCGTGATTCACAGGCGATGCGTTGACTCTCCGTATCCGAAGGGCAACCGAGACGCGCCTCCACCTTCGATTCCAAGGCGAACCAAGTCAGGTGATGCCTCAGGCGTCCCTTATCAGCGTCCAACACCCTATAAATCTAAGGTACCGTGGACGCAGAAAGCCACCGCCGAACCTCAGCGGCTGGACACCTTCGAGGTCTGGCGGTGGCTTTCAACGTTTCGTCATCGCCTCAAGGAAGGAAGCGACATGTCAGAGAGTACAGCCCCGGGGACTCCTGAGTCGGGACGGCTAGGGCGGCGGGTGAGGGTGCTGGCCTGGCGGGCGATGCTCGGCGCGGCCTATACCGCGGGTGCAGGGGTAGTCACGCTCGCCGTGCGCTGGGTCGTCACCTTGTTCTGAACTGACTGACGCCGTCAGGCGGAGGGCCCCGGACGGTCGGCCGCCCGGGGCCTCTTGTCTGGTCTCCTACAGCACACCGTGCAGGGCGTTCTCCTTGAACCCGTCGTCGTCCTCGCGGTACGTCCGCATCACCCGGGAGCCGGGGACCCATCCGCCCTGCTTCTCGGCCTGGCGCTCGTCGTTGCCCGCGCGGGCGGACTCGGTGACGAGCCCGCGGCGGGGGCTGTGGCCGGTGAGCCGCTTCTCCAGGCCGGCGCGCTCGCCGAGGCGGGTCAGGACATCGCCGATGCCCTCGGCGCTGAGCCCCTCGTCGAGGACCGTCTCGCCGCCGGAGTGCACGTGCCGGAACAGCGGGTCATCGGGGCCAGGTCGGGAAACCTCGCGCCAGCGGCGCAGGGCCCGTACCGCGCAGAGGTGCGCGCGGGATCCGTAGGGGATCTGGACGACGCGGGGGAAGGTCTTGCTGACGCGGAGGTCGGAGACGAGTCCGCGGCCGTGCTCGTCCTCGGTCACATGCCGGTCGAATTGGGCGGCGAGCTCGTGCTCGCGCGCGGCGCACGCGAAGTGCGTGGTCATGATGGCCAGGTCACGGATGCCGGCGACGGTGTCCGGGATGGTGGGGACGATGCGCTCCATGTCGGAGACGAGCAGGGCGGGGGCCGGTCCGCGGCCGCGCTGTTCTCCGGCCTTCTCCATGGCCTTGACCTTGGCCTTGAGCAGCGCGCGAGCCTCGGCGCCCACGTGCCGGTCGAGGGTGAGGCGGCACTGCTGCCGCGCGGTGACGACGATGCCGGCCAGGTGCCGGTCGATGCTGGAGGGCGCCTTGAACGTGCCGCTCTTCCAGCCGGGCTGCGTCCAGGCCCATTCGACGAAGAGCACCAGGGTGCCGGCGGTGACGGCGGCCGGCGGCAGGCCGGTCTCCGCGCAGTAGCGCAGCCAGGTCGTCCAGTCGCCGCCGTACGCCTTGGTCGTGTTCGCCGGGCGGTTCGCGCCGACGTGCCGGGCGGCGGCCTGGTCGATCTCGGCAAGCCGGGCCTCGACATCGGGGGCGAACCGCTGCCCGGGAGCCGGGACGGCGATCTGACGGTCCGTGGTGCTCGTGGTGACCGACAGATGTGCGTTCGTCACTATCTCTCCCGAATGACTGTCATGCCCGTTGCCTGATCCCGGATATGTGTGTGGCCTGGGTTCCGGTCGCCTCTCCCGATCACTCAGGAGGCAGATCTCTGTCCCACGTCTCTTGGGGGCAAGCATCTTGAGCTCAAGACATATTCGTCGTCGCGTTGGGACATGCCGGAGTTGCGGTCCCGCCCGGGGCCGCTGCCCGCCTTCACGCGCGGGCATACGAAAGGGCCCGCCATGAGATGGCGGGCCCCACGCTGGGGAACGGCGCGCGGCCTGGACAACCTCGCCGTTCCCGAGATCGGAGCACCGTGAACGGGTACACCCAACACCCGCTTCCTGCCCACGAGCCTCCGCCCGGAACCAACGGGGAGGCCGTTCGGAGCACGGAGAGGCCCTCGGCAGACCTCAGGGGATTGCGCGTCGTCGTGGTGCTTTTGACAGCCGCCGTGATCGCGCTGGTGTGCGGAATCGTCGTGGCCACCCTGACCGCCTCGCTTCTGGTGGCGGCAGGGAGCGCGGGGGCCGCCTTCCTCGGCACCGCCGGACTCGGGATGACAATCGCGCAGTACCTGGCCTCGCAGCCTTGATCTGAACAAGAGGGCTCCACCGCTCTGATGAGGTGGCGGGGGCCCGGGAAACCAGACGGTCTCGGCAACCACGGTCGCCGAGACCATCGCGGTGTCCGCTGCTAAAGGATGAGATGCGGTGCCGCGGCCTGAACGGCCGCCAGCACGAGCCCGGAGTCAATGCTCTTCGCTACCTGGCGGAGCCTCCGCCGGATCGCACCCTGGCGCGAGGAGTGTTCCTGCGCCATGTTCAGCATCATGTGCTCGATCGTCTCCACGTAGTTGTCGCCCGTGCGGAGTTCCTTGATCTCCCTCGATCTGGACCAGGCGGCGAGCCATTCGTCGTGCGCCTTGGTGCCGGCCCGCACGCCACACCCCTCGATGAAGGCGGCCATCTGTTGCTGGCTCACCGGAAGCGTCCGGCGGTTGAGGATGCGGGAGATGCTGCTGAGTGGCAAGAGGTGACTGCCGCCGGCCCGCCGCGTCATCTCCCGGTAGGACGGGGACCCGGCATTCTTGTGGAGGGCAACCAGCCCGACGGCCAGCTCGTACGGGGCGAAGATCAGAAGAGGGTTGACGCGGGCACCACCGCCCCTTTCATCCCTGCGTGCGCGCTGCCGCATCGAAAGGGCCAGAGTGATCTTGGCGGGGCCGCTCGCGCATGCACTCAGGAAGGACACGACGGTGTGCTCCGCCGGGACGACCCTGCCGGATGCCGCGCGCTTGAGGGTGGCGGCGGAGACCCCTGTCCGCTCCGCCAGGTGGTCGTAAGTCAGCCCGCTTGCCCGGCGTTCCGCCCGCAGGAAGTCCGCGAGTTCGCCGCGGGAGGGCACGCTGTGGTCGACGGGATTCTCGGTGCGTCCCATGATGGGCCCCTACTGGGTGATCCGCAGGACGGCGGAGGCGAGTCCGGCAGCCAGGCGCCGGCCACCGCTCGCGACCAGGACCGCGGCGGTGCCGATCCCCGCGCAGTAGGCCAGCAGCGGGACGATCTCGTTCGTCGGCATGCCGGCCAGCGCCAGGACTGTGCCCAGGACGGGGAAGGCGATGATGCCGAGGACGAAGGGCAGGGACAGCCGGCTCTGCTCGGCCCCGGGCTGGGGCGGCGTGACCTGGCTGGCCAGGGTGGTGGAACGGACGGACTTAGGCACGGAGGTGCCCCTTCTACGAGTCGGCGGGCGAGGGCACACCTCGCTCGCCACATCTGACGGTGGCTGCAACCGACCAGCGAATTAAGAGAGTTGGCGCTCTCATCGCGGGTGCGCGGACATCATCTCAGACCACTTGCCATACGCCGAATGAGCAAGTACTCGGTAGGCACCTTTAGTTCAAAACCGTTCCCCATACTGGAGTTTTGGTATGAGACCGCAGAGGGCTCGAAATCCAATTCCGTGAGCACACGCGGCACGCCCCCCCACCTGCGGTTTTTCGGGACTCCGGGTTGCTGAGCGGATCAACGAGCGAGGCGCAGGTCACCCGGCGTCGATGACTCAAGTAAAGCGTCGGCGGCTTTCGCTCAGAACCGTTCAGGCCATGACCCTGAGAGGTTGGGGTGCGGGCTATATCCGTGTACACAGGTGAACTAAGACCCCTGACTACGAGTGGCTGCAACCGACTGAGCAGGGATTTCCTCCGGACCCATGTTGGCGCGTGGGCCCGACCGAGGCCGTCGTCTCCATGGAGACGACGGCCTCCGTGTTCCTGGGGCGGACGGCGGCCGGATCCGCGAGGTCCGGGAGACGGATACCCGGCAGCTCGTCGAGGAGGTCCGCCTGGGCGGGCGGTCAGGGACAGGGACATGCGGTCCCGTACCGAGCGCGCGGCGTGCGGTCACGCGGTCATCCTATGGCTGGGCGGAGTAGCGGCCCGTCGCCGCTGGTGACTGCAGACACCCATCAAGATCACGAAGAGCGATCGCCGCATGACGCTCTGTCAGTGCAGCGCTCTAAATTGGTACGTTGCGCCAGATGGGCGCGATCGACCAAGGGGAGGGGGGCTTCGGCCTTGCCGTTCATCAGGGAGTACACGAAGCAGGACGGGACAGTGGTCCGGAAGCACTGGAGGGCGCCGGCCGGGACGAGTAAGCAGGTTGGGATCGCGGGCGTCATCGTGACGGCCGTGTTCATCTTCGGGAGCTCGGGCACACCAGCCAGCGGCACAGGGGCGGGTACGGACCGGTTACCGGCGCCGCGGTCGTCGTCGGCGGTGACGTATCCGATCAAGTGGCCCAGCTGGGGCAAGCAGACGCCCCGGCCGGCTCCGACGGTGTCGTACCCGATCCGCTGGCCCGGATGGAAGGAGACCGCTCCGCGTCCGGTGCCCACCGTGTCGTACCCGATCAGGTGGGATCGCAGCGGGAGCGCCCGGTGAGCCGGCGCCCGCCCGCGCGGCGCCGCCCGGCCCGGCGGCGGTCACGGAAGACGTCCGGCGGCGAGCAGCTCGTCCTGGTGGTCGGCGGCCTGGTCGTCGCCTGGGCGCTCTTCATGGGCCTGCTCAGCTTCTTGGCTGCCCATCCGTGGGTGCTTGTCGTCCTGGTGCTGCTGGTCGGCGGGGCGGTGGCGGCCTGGGTGGTCACCCGGCAGAGGGCCGCGCAGTGGGAGCGGGTCAGGTCCCAGGGACTGCGGTACGCGCTGACGCAGCTGGACGCGCTGCATCACCGGCAGTTCGAGCACGCGGTGCGGGACCTGATGCGGCGCGACGGGTGCGCGGACGCGGTGCAGGTCGGTGGTGCCGGGGACAACGGCGCGGACGTGAAGGCGACCGACCCGTACGGGCGGCGCTGGGTGATCCAGTGCAAGCACCGGCGGGCCGGACTGGCCGGGTCCCCGGTCGGCACCCCGGACCTGTACGTCCTCAACGGCACCGGCCGGCCGGTGCACAAGGGCGACGTGGTCGTGCTCGTCACCAACGGGCGGTTCTCGAAGCCGGCCGTGGAGTTCGCCCGTTCTCAGCGGCTGCACCTGGTCGACCGCGCCGTGCTGGGTGAGTGGGCGAGCGGCTCGCGGCCGCTGTGGGAACTGCTGCGGGCGGTACCTCCGCCTCGTCGACCCACGCCCCTGTCCTGACGTCGACCTTGACTGGCATGAAGCCCCGGAGCGATCGCTCCGGGGCTTCATGGTGTCCGGCAGGGTCTCCTGGAGCGCACCGCACAATCGCGCAGGACGTCGCGTTCCTGGTGGCTCAGTTCCTCCTCGGCGAGGAGAGGGGGGCGAGAGCTCGTCGGCAAAAACCACTCCAAGCCCAACGCTATATATGTAGAGTTAGGGATATGAGCGCCCCTTTCCGAATCACGTCGACCACGCTCGACGTGCTTGAGGCCTTCCTCGCGTCGAGCGAGGAACTGCATGGCTTCGCGGTGGCGAAGGCCGCTGGCAAGCCCACAGGAAGCGTCTACCCGATCCTCGCGCGTCTTGAGCAGGCCGGCTGGTTGGGCAGCAGGTGGGAGGACGAAAATCCCCAGGAAGGCCGCCCAAGGCGCCGTTTCTACGAGCTGACCCCCAACGGCGCGGCGGAGGCCGAGCGCATCGTCATCGAACGGCGGGGCAGCTTGCCCAAAGCGACATCCGTGACCCAGCGGCCGCAGCCCTGGCCAAGCCTCGGGTTCCTGGTGCGCTGGGGGATGGCCCGATGAACGAGTTTCTCTCCAACCCCGCGATCAGCCTGCTGATCGGCCTGCTCCTGGCCGAAGGCACCGAGATTGCCCCGTGGATGGCCCGCCGAATCCTGGGCACTGCCGCTCGTCGAATCGGAAACCCGGAAGCAACCTCCCGGTACGAGGAGGAATGGCTGGCTCTGCTCGACGAGCGCCCTGGCAAGCTCCTTAAGCTCCTCTTCGCGATCAACATCCTGGTCTTCGCCATGCCACAGCTGCGCCGCGGCTACCGGAGGAAGAGGCGAGCCCTGAAAACCGAAGGGGAACAGGTCAAGTCCCCGAGGCTGCGCGACGCGCTGCTGCAGCTGGATGCACTGCATCACCGGCAGTTCGAGGACGCGGTGCGAGACCTGTTGCGACGCGACGGGTGCACGGACGCGGTCCAGGTCGGTGGCGCCGGAGACCTCGGCGCTGACGTCATGGCAACCGATCCCTACGGACGGCGCTGGGTGATCCAGTGCAAGCACCGGCGGGCAGGACTGTCCGGGTCCCCCGTGGGCAGCCCAGACGTGCAGGTCCTCAACGGCACCGGCCGTCCCGTGCACAAGGGCGACGTGGTCGTCCTCGTCACCAACAGCAGGTTCATGAAACCGGCAGTTGAGTTCGCTCGCTCCCAGCAGCTGCACCTCGTCGACCGCGCCGTACTGGGCGAGTGGGCGAGCGGCTCGCGGCCGCTGTGGGAACTGCTGCGAGAGGTGCCTCCTCCTCGCCGGCCCACGTCGTTGTCCTGACGTCGATCTTGACGGCATGAAGCCCCGGAGTGCTGGCTCCGGGGCTTCGTGGTGTCCAGCAGGGGTACGGTGCTGCCAATGTGACGTGGCGCGGTAGCGCCTGACGCGGTTTGGGTCGGCGACCAGCGCGATCTGCAGACTGCCACCGACATGAAGCGCGTGAAACCCAGCTCGTTTCGGACTACAGGAGCGGGACGTTTCTCCGGTGAACCAGATCGCCCGCCTGGACGAGTCTTGCGGTGATCACCGGACAGGAGGCCAGCCGGGCCGCTATTCATGCGTTCGTGATCAAGAAGTTTGCCCGCGGCATTGCCGCGCTCACCCTCGCCCTGACCCCGCTCGCCGTTCCGGCTTCCGCGCACGCTGCGGTTGCCCCTGGCGCCGCCCGGACCCTGCCCCTGACGTACGCGATCGACCAGATCCCTGTCACTGACGAGTCCCGCGCCGGCTACACCCGCGACAAGTTCAAGCACTGGAACGCCGGTCTCGACCCGGCCGACGGATGCCACACCCGCAACGAGGTGCTTTTGGCCGAGGCGACAGAGGCGCCCACGGTCGGGGACCGCTGCAAGATCGGCGAGGGCGAGTGGCAGTCGTACTACGACGAGCAGGAAGTCACCGACCCCGGCAAGCTCGACATCGACCACATGGTCCCGCTCGCCGAGGCCTGGGACTCGGGCGCCAGCGCCTGGACGTCCGCGCGTAGGGAGGCCTACGCCAACGACCAGGAAGCCTCGGCGTCCCTGGTCGCGGTGACGGCCCGGTCGAACAGGGCGAAGGCTGATCGAGACCCGGCCGAGTGGATGCCCCCGGCGCCGAACGCCACCTGCCGCTACCTCGGCGAGTGGGTCGCCACCAAGCTGCGCTGGGGCCTGTCGGCGGACCAGGCCGAGATCGACGCCATCAACGTCTACGCCGGCGGCCCGTGTGACGAGCAGGTGGTCCATTACACGGTGGCCCCGTAAGGGGAAAGCTTCAAGGGCGTGGCGTCGGAGCCACTTTGGGTCTTCCACGCCACGCCCTTGACCACCGCCCTCTGCCGCACAACTCCGCCGGCACCCCGCTGCCGTACGACGCCCTGAGCCCGCAGCGCAGAACCCGTACCTGCACGGGCCTGTCGCTGTGGGCGGGGAGCTCAGCAGGCGTAGGTGACGCCATCCCCGGCCGCGTTCCAGTTGCAGGTGCTGATGCTGCCAGTGGAGGTGTTGTCGTCGCGGCTGCCCGGCTTCTTCAGCCGAAGGTCGGGGTTCTTCACGGTGCTGGTGTTCAGCAGGGTGTGGAGGCCGTAACCGCGGTAGATGTGGTGGTTACCGCTGCTGTCACGGTAGTTGCGGCCGCTGCCGGTGTGGACGTAGGCCTTGGCTCCGGCCGGCAGGTAGTAGGTGGGCAGGGCGCGGCCGTAGGTGTTGGTGGTGATGTCAGGGATGTAGCCGCCGGTGTTGACGGTGCGGCTGGTGACGTTCTTGATGACGAAGTACTCGCCGTTCAGGTTCAGCGGGGTGCCGTTGCGGGTGTCGGCTCCCCAGGCGTTCGGCCGAACATGCGTGATCATCAGGGCGCCGGTGGTGGAGGCTGCCTGGCTCGGCGTGGCCAGGAGGCCCACGCTGAGTGCGGCGGAGGCGAGTGCGGCGATACGTACGGTACGGCTCATCATGGACCTATCTGGCGAAGGGGGGGCGGCATCTGAGAGTTGCGATCATCGCAGCCGAGGAGCGGCGGATGTGTGGAAACTGTGAAGTTCGGCCAGGAGCTGGCTGAGGCTACGTACGAACGAGACCGGTCCTAGAAATCTGGAGGGCCCGGTCGGCCCGGGCGCCGGATGTCCAAGTACACCCGCGACCGCACGCCTTCTTCGCCCGGCACACGCCACACCGGCGTGACGCCGGAGGTGGCCCACCACTGCTGGAGACCATTCATCACCACGCGAGCGGTCTCCTCGTCAGCGGCGGTGACGTCCATGACGACCAAGCCCGGCTCAGCGATGTGCTTCTCGTCGATCTGCATGCTCCCAACGACGCCAGCCCCGAGCAGGCTGGTTCGCCGGACCGGGGCGAAGCATCCGTACGAGTGAAGCGGCGCTGGCGAGACGAAGCTGCGCTGGGGCCTCACCGCGGTCAGGCCGAGATCGGCGACCCCGCGGAGTACCCCAGCGGCCATCAACGCCCCGGGCTTGAATCCGTCAGAGAGATCAGAACGCCAGCACGAAGGCAGTACCCGCCTTAAGCTCCCAGCGGCCAAGGACACCGGACTTCGGTTCGCCCGGATTCGGAAACTTGGGTTCGAATCCTGTTCGCGACAACGCTCCTTGGCCAAGTGGTATGCGCGGGCGACGCAGGGCGCCCGAGTCGTACAGCGCCGCCCTGCCCGCGCCGGAACCATGTGCTGTGCGCCCCGTGCCAGTACGCCGCAAGCAGTGAGACGCGTCGGTCAGTCGTCGTCAGGTGAGGCTGGCGGAGGCATTGTTGCCCCAGCGAGTGGACCTAGTCGCCCTGGTCCCGGCGATGGCGATGCCGTCCTCGCCCTTATTCCGGCCGGTGGAGCGAGCCCGATGCGCAGCGACTGCCCGGTCCAGGCGACCGGCACGCCGGCCCGCGTGGAGATGCGCTTGACGGCGCGGGTGACGGAGTCGGGCACCATGCCGCCGGTGACGCGCCCCCACCGGTCGATTCCGACGAAAGCCGGCGTCGACGGCTCGGCCCACCGTGCGCCGTGCTCGGCAACCAGACGGGCACGGTAGGCGACGTAAGCGCGGACCGGGCAGATTTCCGGGTCGTGGGCGTAGACGATCTTCGCGTTGCGCACCGAGTGCTTGGTCTTGCCGGTGAGCACGGCGACGACGAGGCCGTACGGGTGCTCCGTGACGTCGCCGGCGAGGAGCCCAGCCGGGTCCTGGGAGCGACTGGCGTAGTGGAAGCCGGTGAGGACGAGGGCCTTGTCGCGGTCGCCGGTGAGGGTATTGGGGCAGGCGCGGGCGACGGCGTACAGCCCGTCGATGTCGGCGCCGATTGCTTGGCCACGGCCGCGCCGTTCGCCGGCCTGAAGCAGCTGCAGGGTTAGGTCTTCGAGCGCCTTGCGGGCCGCTGCCTGATCATCGCCGGAGACCGCGGCGCCGCGCTGGCGCAGGCCGACGACGACGGCAGCAAGGTGAGTGGAGGCGGAGCTGGGGGCGTAGCCCTTCCCGTTGTGCTGGCCCTCGCGCAGCATCCAGGCAATGAACGCGACCAGGGTGCCGCGCGACCCCTCGTCCTCCGGCAGGCCGGAGGACACGCAGAACCGGGCCCACACCCGCCAAGACTTGGCGTAGGTGGCGGTGGTGTTCTCCGATGTGATCGCGGCGGCGACCGCGTCGGCGAAGTCCTCGGCCTCGGCCAGGTGCCGCGGGGCATCGACGCCGTGCCGCGCGGCCCACCGCTCGAACAGGATCTCCCGCTCGTCCGTCGGCACGGCGGATCGTGCCGCGCCCGGTGCCGCGGTTTCCCGGCCGCGCTCCAGGTTCATTCGCCCTCGTTCCGCTCGCCGTCGGCGAGGGGGATTTCAGCCAGTAGGGCTTTGATCCTGCGGTTCTGCTCTTGGATCTGGGTCTCCAGGGCGGCGATCCTGGCCTCGAGTTCGCTTGCCTGGCGCTGCGCCTCAAGGGCGGCGGCCTTTGCGGCATCGGCCTGCTGGCGGAGGGCCCGTAGTCCCGTGACGACGAGGGCGGACGACACGGAGCTGTCGCGGGCCAGGACCAGCTCCGTGGAGGGCCCCGGCGGCACGGCGTCTTCCGACTTCAGTTCGGCGCTGCGCCCCGGCTGAGGGACGGCCGGCGACACGGTCCCGTCGGTCGTGTCCATTGACGCGTCGGGACTTGCGCCCGCACCGTCCGGTCGGGCGGCCGCTGCCGCCTCGGCGGCCTGGCGTGCCAGGAGGGCCTCGATCTGAAGCATCCGTCGCTCATCTTCGCGCGACTTTGCCAAGAGCTCGGTGTTGGAAGAGGTGCCTGCAGCACCGCGCAGGGCGGCTGCGGCCGCCTCGTCGGCCCTGCGAGCCCGCACGGCTGCGTCGGCCCTTTGCCATAGCTCGACCCAGATGCGCCGTTCAGCCGGACGTACCTCCGCCCACATTTCCCGATGGAGCGTATCGACGATCACCATTAGGTTCTCAAGGCTCGGCAGCCGCTTACCGCTGAAGACGTGGTACACCGACGACTTGGCCATCCCGGCACGCGCGGCGATCCGGGTCAGCGGCTGTCGGGCCCGTGCACGCAGGTCTCGCAAGTGGCCGACCAGCTCGACGAGTTCCTCAGGCCCGTCGACAGGGAGCTCGCTCATGGGCCGTCCGACCATCCGTCTTGCCACCGCCTCTCATCTGGGCATTCGCATTGTCTCGAAATTGTCTCTACGATTCGAGACAATAGGCGCGGTGTCATACCGACACGGCGTCATCCTCCACCTATGCGCGGGAGTTCACATGCTCATCGCCGCCGGCTCCGCCCAGACCCCCTACGTCCTCATCGCACTCCTGGTGGGCCTGGTCGCGGGCGGTCTGGTGTTCCACATCTCCACCCGGCCGCCGCTCGACATGGCAACCGGTCCGGCGTTCCTCTCCGGCGGCGCGGCCGCAGCTGCGGCCGTCCCACTCGCCTTCGCGGTGCTGGAGCGGCTGGGCCTGCTGACCTGACCCGAGCACGACGCGCCCGCGGGGTGCCGGCCCGAGAGGACCGGCACCCCGCTCGCCGTTTCGGGCAGCCCTCCCCTCGCTTTCGCCGACAGGTCGTCATGTCCCCTTCTATCACGTCGGATAAAGAAAGCTTATCCGACGCGATGCCGCCCGTCCGGAAGCCTCCCGGCACTTGGTCGGCGAGAGTCGGCCGGAAAACGCTGCACAGGAAGGGCCCGCACTGTTGTGGTGGTGCGCAGCTTCGGCCGCACCACCACAACGGCGAGGACAGCCCGGTCGCAGCTCAGCGTGAGACGGCGTATCTCCCACTCCCCCGCCATCCGGTCCGGGCTCCGAACCGTATCCGGCGCACCGAGATCGGTAGGGGCGAGGCACACCCAACGCACGACACACAACGTCCATCAGCCGAACGATTCGCAGTCCCGCTTCGCACGGAGCACGGCGACAGGTTGTCCCGTCCAGCGTTGGACAGCGCGGCGTAGGCCGCCGGGGTCGGCGTAGCCGGCACGCCTGGCGACGGTTTCGAGGGTCATGTCGGTGGAGGTGAGCAGGCGCAGGGTGTACTCGCGCCGTACGGCCTGGAGTTCTTGCGACCAGGTGGTCTGGTGTTCCTCGAGGCGGCGCTGGAGTGTGCGGGTGCTGAGGGACAGTCGCTGAGCTAGGGCGCGCAGGGTGGGGATCTCTGTGTCCGGTGTAGCTCGGAGGGTGGCGCGGAAGACGTCGAGCCAGTCGCGCAGGGGAATGGCGTCGATAAGGGACTGCTCGGCGTGTCTTCGGAGTAGGGCGGACAGGCCAGGGACATGTGGTTGGGGAGTGGTGAGGTCGGCGGTTCTGAAGGTGATGGAGTTGACCGGGCTGGCGAAATCGATGACGCGGGTGCCATACAGCTCTACGAGGGTGTGGTGGGACTGCGGGGCTCGGGCCGCGAGGGCAACCTTGGTGGGTGTTATAGAACGGCGAGTAGCTTCGCTGATCCGCTGCCGAAGCAGGCCCAAGGCGTAGGCGCGTATGGCGGATGCAACATCGTCGGTGAGGTCGGCTGCATTGACGTGGCTGAGGGTGATTTGCTGATCGCTCTCCTCGATATGGAAGGCCTCCGTGCCGATGTCCGCCACTGTGGCGAGGAAGCGGCTGGCATCCCGGAGTCCTTCGAGTGGCGTTGGCGCCTGGGTGACGAGGTAGTCCCAGAGACCGAGGGAACCCAAGGTGCTCTGGCGGGCCATGTGGAGTGAGACCTCGCGCCACGGAGCTTGCAGGGTCATGAGCTCCCAGAGGCGGACATTGGTAGACGACGGAATGCGGTACCGGTCATCCGTCAAATACTCGGGCGCCATGCCGAGCAGGTCTGCGTACTTGGCCTGACTGACTCCGAGCTGCCTGGCAGCGGTGGCGTTGACACGGGTAAAGGCCGCGGGGGTCGTTCCAGGGTGCCCCGGCAAGGCCGTGGTAGCAGGGGGCGCCGGCTCGCATGTGTGAGTTGGTTGGCCGTGGCGCGTGAGGCTCTCCTCGTGGCGCGCCGGGCCCTTAGCTGGCTGCGGAATTCGGTCTAGCGTCATGTTTCGTCCATGGGGGATTGATCGCGGGCCCTGCGGCCGTAACTCGCTGTAGGTGCTGCGGTGCTGAGGCTTGGTGCGTTGCCGGTCCTTGGTGCCCGCGCCGGGGGCGGCACCTAAGCGGCAGCAAACGACCTCTCGCCTGTTGATCGCGTCCATGTCTAGACTTGATGTTAACCGAGTTCACAGCATCCGACGAGAGGGCTGCCCTCTGTCGGCGAGATGTCCGAACTATTCAAAGGACCCGATTTGAGCTACATGAGAAGAATTGCCACGTTGAGCGGGGTCGCTGCGCTGGCGGCGATGACTGCCCTGACCCTGTCCAACCCCGCCTCGGGAGCGCCGGGCGCGCTCGTTTCGGAGGACGTCCCGGGGTTCGCCGTCGAGGACTTCGGCTACCCGAACGCGGACGTCATCCTGCGGGAGAAGGGGATTGTGCTGAAGCGAGGCGACGGCCACATCACCCTCGCCGATTGCGGAAGCGAGACGGGCCTGCTGCAGATCATGCGGCGCCCCGAGGACGCGTATCCGGTCTGCTTCAAGGTGACCGGCGACTCGGGCTTCCTGACGATGGAGATCCCCTCCGTCTACGGAGTCAAGGGCAACGACTACGACACCACGGTCGACATGACCGTGGGCACGGAGGAGAAGTCGTTCGCCGTCAACCCGAACCAGTGGACGGCCGTGGGGGAGACGACCGACCCGGAGGGGCGCGAATACATGCTCGTCGAGATCCGGACGCAGAAGTAGAGCTCGCCGTCCGCTAAGCACCCGGGGCCGACGGCCCGCCCGAGGACCCGCGACAGGTCGCTGACCGCACACGATCCGTGCCGTCGTCGCCCCCGCGTGCCCGGACGCGACATCCGACCATTCGAACGAACGAAGGTTCTTGCGTGGAGACAACCTTCTGGAGTCGTCGGCGCTTCGTCACAGTCGTGACAGCCACTGCGGCCGCCGCGTCCACTCCAGCCTTTCTCGGTTCACCGGTTCGTGCGGACACCGCCTCCGACGACACCGGAGGCCTGCTCAACCTCCCGGATACGCCGCGGGCGAGGGCCGTACGTGCCTACATGCTCGGCGGCAAGGCCACCAGGGCAGCCGCCGCACTTGCTCTGAGCGGCACCGACAACGACATCACCGCCTTCCTCGCCGAGCAACTGCCAAGGACCACGGCGGAGGACAACCGCGTCGCCGTGTTCTCCTACCTCGCCCGGGGCGGAAAGGCGATCCGCAGGGATGCCTCTTCCGCGCTGGACGGAGGCGACGGTGCAGTCGCCGCCTTCGTGCGGGACGGCTACCGCCCCGCCATCACCGAAGACCTCCGTGTCGCGACTCTCGCGCTGGTGAACACCGGTGGAAAGGCCGTCAAGCGTGACGGCTCGGCCGCCATCGACGCCGGCACACAGGCCGCGCTCGAGGCATTCCTGACGACCGGGCAATACACCGCCCGCCTCGAAGACCTGCGCATCGAGGCCACAGCGAGCCTCATCAACGCCGGGCCTGAGGTCACCAAGTATGCGAACCGCGCCCTCAGCGGGACCGCGGACGACATCCAGTGGTACCTCGACACCGGGCAGCACATCGCCCGTGCCCGGGACCAGGAGGCCGCTTCCATCGAGCAGCTCGTCGCCGTCGTGATCCGTGAGACCCAGCGTGCCCAGGCCAAGACCGATCTCGCGATCGAGGCGTCGGAACGGGCTCTCACGGCTGCTGACGAGGCGAAGGCCGCAGCGGAGACAGCAGCGGCCGAGGCCGCGCTTGCCCAGGGGGACGTGAACAAGTCCGCCACCGCGGCAACGAAGGCAGCAAAGGCCGCTCAGGCAGCGGCCTCGGCCTCCCGTACCGCAATCCGCTCCTCCAACGCGGCCGTCGATGCCTCCCGCCGTGCCTCATCGGCGGCCACGGCCGCCTCCCAAGCCGCGGCCACCGCCGGAGCGGCCGCCTCCCGTGCCTACAAAGCGGCCATCGCCGCCTCCCAGGACGCTGCCAAGAGCGGCGAGGCCAAAAACGCCGCCGTGGCCGCTCGCAACGCGGCCACCCAGGCCCGTCACTCCGCCGCAGCCGCCGACCAGGCGGCCATCGCCTCTCAGCAGGCAGCCAGCGCGGGTGCCTCGGCCGCTTCCGCCGCACGCAACGCGGCCGCGGCGGCGAACGCCTCTGCGCAGGCCGCCGCAGCCGCCGGCGCGGCTCAGGGCCAGGCGGCGGAAGCGAAGCAGCAGGCGCAGATCGCCGACACTGCCGCTCAGCAGGCAACCGCCGCAGCCGTCACGGCCCAAAACCTCGCCACCACCGCCGCCACCTCCGCGCGCGCGTCGCGGGACGCCGCGAACTCGGCCGCCGATCACGCGGAGAAGGCAGCGGCTGCCGCCGAGCATGCGGTCGAGTACGCCGGCCAGGCCATCGACTTCGCCAACAAGTCCACGGCCTTCGCCGCCGAGGCGGTGAAGGCCGCCGACGCGGCCACCAAGGCAGTCATGGACGCCGAAGAGGTGGCACTCAAGGCCCGCGAGGCCGAGCTGGCAAGCCTGGAAGCCGACAAAAAGCAGGCCATCGAGGAAGCACGCGCGCTGGCCAGGGCCGATGCCGCGGACCGGGCGGCCGCTGCCAGCAAGCGCACCCAGCAGCAACAGACTGAAGCCGCCACCAGGGACCTGATCAGCCGCGCGGAACAGGCCCTTGGCGATGGCGACATGAACCTCGCCGCCACCCTCGGGCGCAGGGCCGCTATTGCCCTGCTCGACTCCAAGGGCACCTGGACTCGCGAGGCCGCCGGCTTCGCACTCGCGGGCAGCGACTGGGACGTGTACTCCTGGATCGACCTCGACCGCTCCCTCGCCGAAGCACAGGACAACCGTGAGACGGCCCTGTACATCGCCCAGGTCTCCGATCCCACGGTCGCCGCGGCCGCCGCCGCGGCTCTGGCCAACGGCAGCGCTCAGGCCGTAGGGGACTTCAACACCTCCGGCGTTCTCCGGGCCCGGGCCACCGAGAACCGGATCAACATCTTTCGAATTCTGAACGCCAATCCGGGCACGGCTGTCATCCGCGCAGGCAACGACGCCCTCAACTCCAACACGCCCCAGTCGCTCCAGACGTTCTTCGACACGGAGCTCGAGACAGCGGTGAGGGAAGATGACGCCGTCACCGTCACCTCTCTCCTCACTGCTGCAGGCCCCTACACGCGGTCGTACTCCGAGGTGGCGCTTGTAGGGCCCGGCTGGATGAGGCGCGACTTGGTCGGGCGTCTCCAGTACAGGACTGCCCAGCTCGACCACGACTCCCTCAGCCACCAGTCGGCCATCAAGGGCGTCCTCGCCGCCGCCCATAAGCTCGCGTTGGAGGCACAGAAGGACGCAGCCCTCGCCTCCAAGGTGGCGGCGGACGCGCGCAAGGCCGGACAGGAGGCGCAGGAATGGGCTGACAAAGCCGTGGCCGCAGCCAATGAGGCCTCCACCTACGCCGCCCAGGCACAGGCCAACGCCGACGCCGCGGACAAGTCCGCCGCCGACGCACAGGCATCCGCCGCGAAGGCCAAGACCGCGTCTACCACCGCGCAGGGAGCCTCCAGAGCCGCGAACTACTCCGCCAACCGTGCCATCGATGCCGCGCGCAATGCGGTGGCGTCCTCCGCGCAGGCCCGTGGTTCGGCAGCCAGCGCACACAACGCAGCCGTGACAGCAGGTCAGAACGCGAATGCCGCCGCCACCGCCGCCAGCCAGGCCCGCCAGACCGCGCTGAACATGCGCGCCCAGGAAATAGCCGAGCAGGCTGCCCGGGCCGCCGAGCAGGCGAAGAAGGACCGCGACACCAAGACCAATCCCTCGGACACGCCCGAGAACGACCAGGTCAACCCCAACGGATCCCAGACCGAGCAGGAGCAGTGGTGGGAGGACGCGAAATGGTGGGCTAACGCCTCAGGGAAGGTCGCCACGGCCACCGGCCTGCTCGCGGCCGGCTTCGGAGTCGCTTCCCTCTTCCTGCCGGCGGCACCTGTCACTCTCACCATCGGCGCTGTCCTCGGCGGCGTCTCTCTCCTGGCGGGCGGCATCAGCGTCGTCGCCACCGGTATCGAGTACGGCTTCACCAGCGGCGCGTTCCTCAACTCTGCCGGGGACTTCGCGCTAAACCTCATCACGCGCGGAGGCGGCGGAGTCGTCGTCCCGGCGGTGAAATCCGTCGCCAAGAAGGTCGGAGAGGTCGTCGACGACGTCCTGTCCGAACCAGTCCGCCAGTTCGTCTGCCGATAAACCCGCACGTCAGCTACACGGTCCGGCACCGCCAGGGCACCGCGGCGACTCCATCGCGCCGCCGCGGGAACCGGCGACCGGCCGGCACACCTTCAGCATCCTTCGGAGAAACACATGTCGCAGTTCAAAAGACGCCTCCAGGCGTCCGCCGCCATCGCCTTCGGCGCGGTGGGCCTGAGCCTGCTCGCCTCCCCGTCCCAGGCCCTGCCGGGCCCCGACGCGACGGCAGCCCACAACTTCACCGCCCGCATCCTCGTCGGCGACTCCGAGCGCGCCTGCACCGGGACGCTTGTCTCCCAGCGATGGGTCCTGACCGCCGCGACCTGCTTCGCCGCCGACGGCAAGCCCGCGGCCGGTAAGCCCGCCATCGCCACCACCGTCACCGTTGGGCGTACCGACCTGACGCAGACCACGACCGGCGCCGTGCGCACGGCGGTCGAGCTCGTCCCCCACGCCGATCGCGATCTGGTGCTGGTGAAGCTGAGCACCGGCGTCGCCGGCGTAAAGCCGGTCGCCCTGGCCACCACGCCCGTCACGGCCGGCCAGGCCGTCACCGCCGCCGGCTTCGGCCGCACGAAGACCACCTGGGTCCCCGACAAGCTGCACACGGGCGCGTTCACCGCCACCGGTGACAGCTCCGCGAACATCGTTCTGACCCCCGCCGGCGACGCCGTGATCTGCCAGGGAGACGCCGGCGGTCCGATCCTGCGTGCTAACGGCCAGACCCAGGAACTGGTCGGCGTGGCCAGCAGGTCCTGGCAGGGCGGCTGCCTCGGCACCCCCGCCACCGAGACCCGCACCGGCGCCGTCGCCACCCGAATCGACGACGTCCGCGCCTGGATCACCAGCAACGTCACCCCCGTCCCGGGTGACATGAGCGGCGACAACAAGCCCGACCTCGTCGCGGTCGACGACACCGGGAAGCTCTTCCTCTACCCCGGCACCGGCACCGGCGCGCTGGGGACAAGGATCCAGATAGGCTCCGGAGGATGGAGCGGCGCCTCGGTGACTCACCGCGGCGACTGGACCGGTGACGGCATGGAGGACATCGTCGCCGTCGTCGCCGGCGAGCTGCGCGTCTACCCCAACCGCGGCGACGGCACCCTGGCAGCGCCGATCAAGATCGGCACGCTGCCCACTACCGCCCGCATCGTCGGCATCGGCGACACCACCCTCGACGGACAGCCCGACCTCCTCGCCACCTACGACGACAAGCTGTACCGCTACGCTGGCACCTCCGCCCCGACCCCGTCCGTGGGCGCACCCCTGCTCATCGGCACCGGCGGCTGGAACGTCATGACGCTGACCGCCCCCGGTGACGCCAACAAGGACGGTCGCGTCGACCTCCTCGCCCGCGACACCCGCGACGGCATCCTCTACAGCTACCTCGGCCAGCCCAACGGCACCTTCAGCGACCGCACCGAGTTCGGCCGCGGCTACACCGTCACCAACCGGCCCCTCATCGCCGGCGCCGCCGACGCCGACCGAAACGGAGTCGCCGACATGTGGGCCACCGCCGGCGACGGCACCCTGAAGTTCTACAAGGGCGGATCCGACATCCACGGCCCGATCGACGGCCCGAGCATCGAGGTCGGCACCGGCGGCTGGGGCGCCATCAAGTCCATCAGCTAGCCACGCTGCAAAAAGACCGCACTACCACAGCCTTCGCGTCGAACGCCTCCGTTTCCCCTCTCGACCGGAAACGGAGGCGTTCCCAGGCACGGATCGCGGTCCCCACGCTCGCCCCCCCCCTAGCGCCCCAACCCGCCGGTACACGTCCCCACAAACCCAGCCCAGCCTCACAGACTCGGGCAACGGTGCGACGCAGCGCCAGCGAGGGGGCACGGGCGAGCAAGGCTCCCGACACCTTTCGCCTTACCCCATGCCGCCGACAGGGCCCCGACGCTGCCCATCCCCACGGGCAGGACGCATCACCACTGGCTCACGTCGCACCAGGTCACTGCCCACCCGAACGATGGCCTGCTGTCGTCATGGTCGCTGCGCTGCGTCGCGCTCGTCCCGGCTTCGGTCAGGCCGGTTGCAGACGACGTTCTCTGCCCCAGCAACCAGACACACCGGTGCGACCACCGTCACCGAAGAACCGTTCACGAAAGGACGGTAATGAGATCACTCGTGCGTCTCAGACGTACTCGGCAGACCGCTTCGTCGCTTCTGCTCGTTGCAGCGATAGGTCTCTCCACCACTGCGATGAGCCCCGCAGAACCGGCCCCGGACGTTCCCCGTCGAGTTGCAGGACTCGATCCGTCCCGTCCTCCTGCCGCTCCAACACTCATGAAGACCAGCCCTCTGACAACGGCACCTGGGCAGCACTGCGAACCTGCCAGCCCGCAGGAACGGGCGGTAGGTGCCACAGAAAAGTGCGTCATTACACGTCCCGCGTCCAGGCCGAAGAAGCGCTCGGCGACCTCCACGTCCGGTTCGACAAGCCGCGCAAGCCTTCTCACTGCCGACAGCATGGGCAGCTGCGGGGTGGCGAACCCCGGATCCTGGACGTACGAGCGTTTCCAGTACTGCGTGACAGGGATAGAGGTCCTCTACACGCTGAGAAATGAACAAGGAACGACGATCGGGACAGGAACGCTAGAAGTCTCCAGCAGCGCAGCCCTTCCCGCGAATGGCACGACATGGAATGAAAACGTGTCAGTGACCATGACGAAGTCCACCGGAAGCGTCACCAGTCTCGGCGCCAAGTTCAGGTCAGCCTGTACCGCGGGATGTACGGCAACGAAGACGGCACCGTGGTACAGCGCCAGCCTGGTCGTGGGACAGTCCGTCAGCGGGACCGTCTCCTACTCCTCGAGCCCAGCTCCCGGTGTGCAGCTCGAGTTCGAGACGTCTTACAAGCTCTATGTGACCTCGGCCGGCGCCCAGGCCACGGACCCGAACGCGTCCTGGACGAACCCGCGCAAGATCCGCTGTGACCATGCGGTCGGGGGCTCCTCGTCGGCGGGCTGTGTCGTCCCCTCGGTCATGCCCGTCGTACCGATGAGCGCGCAGAGCTCCGACCCCGGCGGCGCCGTGGCTGCCTATGAGTGGGCGCAGAAGAACCTCAATGACGCCTGGGGCAAGGGCAAGCCGCTGACCCGGTCGACGAGCGGCGTGGCTGGCCGCACAGCCAGTACCTGCGGAGGATTCACGGCGCTGACGGACCTCGTCGACACCGATACCTGTGGTGAGTTCCCCTTCGCCGAGGCGAAGGAGGGCGGAACCGCCGGCGCCCAATGCGTTGAGGTGATCCCCAACCTTGGCAATGGCGAATGGGACACCTACGTGCTGGGAAACAGCAAGGAATTGGACAAATCCAGTCCCTGCGTGCGCGCCCACGTCCCCGCCGCCGCGAAGCAGTTCGCGGACGCGCAACTCGCCAACGGCTTCGCGAACCAGCGGGTGATCGACGCAGACCAGTTCGAGGTCGCGTTTACGACGCCGGACACCGGCCCGCACGGCCGCTGCCTGGACACTACGCCGGCCGGTGCTCTTCCCAACGGCGACGGCTGGATCTTGAACACCACTGAAGCTGTCCCCCACGTCAATAAGACGACCGACCCACTCGGTCTGCCCGGTCAGCGGCCGACCCGGGCACAGGCATGCATCGGGAGGACGACTACCAAGGGCACCGCTGCACAAGGAGACATCACAGGGTGGCAGGACGCGCTGCTGTTCAACCAGGCGAACCCTCCCACTTCCTCGCAGGCCCGGTGCCACCTGATCGCGAACATCATCGGCGGAAGGGGCATCCAGACTAATCTCGTCCCGTGCTGGCAGCAAGGGATGAACACCGGCACGCCCAGCATGCGCACCTACGAGACCATGGCACAGAACCTGATTCAAGGAGGCGTCTCCACCTTCGGAATGGACGACGCGATCTTCTACCAGGTGACGCCCGTCTATAAGGACGCCACCAGCACAATCCCGGTGGGAGTCACCATGAACGCCAATATCGAACGTGCGAATGGGACAACTGAGGAACTGTTCCCCAACGTCTACGTCCCCAACACCAAGGGGGACACCGGGTTGCTCAACCTCGGTAACTGATCACAGCCAGATCGCGCCATCGGGAGCCAGCATGAACTTCACTACCCCGCCGCGGCCACTCAACGTGGCTGCGCTCATTCCTGAACTGGCCCCGCTGGCGCGCACGGCGACCCGGCTTCATCCCCGGCCTGGGTCTCCGACCGTGCACGACAGCTCCGTCGGCGGACCGCTCCTGTGGCCCGCCGACGAGCCGTGGCCACACTGCGCAGGACCGCACGACCGTCGCGTGGCAAGCGGCGTGACGCACTCTCCGGACGACATCCGGCTGCTGCGTCGCCACCGTGCAGCAGCAGCCGAGCGGCGGCTCCGCAACCCCAACGAACCCACGATCACGCCCGAAGAACTGGAGACGGAGCAGCAGCTCAGCGCGGGCCGCCCGTGGTTCGACGGCCCGATCCCCATGCTGTCCGTGGCCCAGTTCTACACCCGCGACGTCCCTCTCCCGACCTGCCCTCCCCAAGCCGACCTTCTGCAAGTCCTGTGGTGCCCCTTCGATCACACGATGGCACACCCCCGAACCACCCTCTTGTGGCGTTCCTCCGCCACCGTCACCGACATCCTCGATACCCCGCCCGAACCGCCCGTGATCCAGGAGCGCTGGTACCTCCCGGAACCGTGCCTGCTCGCACCGGAGAAAATCACCGAGTACCCCAACCCCATGGAGCTGAGCAAGGAACTGCAGGACCAGTTGGGCGACGTGAGCCGGTGGGAGAGGGCCGTATCTCTGGGTGACGGCAGCACCTACACGGGCGCCCCCCAGGAGTTCTACTTCAACAATCTGTGCCACGCCCCTGGATGGAAGACCGGCGGCTGGACCCGCTGGGGTCTCACCGACCCCATACCCCGCCGCTGCCCCGAATGCGGAACCGAGGCAATCCCCCTCGTCACCATCGCGTGCGCAGAATGGGACTCCAGCACTGAGAGCTGGATTCCAGACGAGGAACGAACCAACCCCACTCCCCTTCTCCTCGGCACCCCACCCGCGAACTTCACCCTCATCGACATCGCCGGCGGCTACGACCTGCAACTCCACGCCTGCCCAACGTACCCAGGCCATCCGCACATCGAACTGATTCAGTAAGCTACGGCACTTCACCTCGCTCCCTCGTTACGTGGGCACAACCAGCCTTCCCTCACCGCCATGCGCCACCACATCGGCTGTGCCTTCGACGTCGCAGTCCCAGAATCAGATGGCTCCGGTGAGGTCGACGCTGCTCGAACAGCTCCTCGCGCCGTTCGGCAGGGTGGAAGTGGATACGGACGATCGCCCGCGAACGCTGCGTCATCCGGAGCTCCCTTGCGAGCGGTGTCCGAGGTGGGTGAGTTCGGCGGATCGGGTGCCGGCGGGCTGGAGGTCGGCGTAGGGGTGGAGGCGGGCGCCGGCGGCGCCGTCCGGATCGTCCGCGACGCCTGGGCAGGCGTCGGTGCGCCGGGGTGGCCTGGCCAAGGATGTCGAGAACGGCCTGTGGGCCGTGCGTTGCCTGCGCTGCGGCGAGTTCGTCGAGGTCCCACACCAACTCTCCGACCACGGAGGGCGCGGGCCGCGGGCTTCGACGTTGCCGCGCACGAGCAGGAGTCCTTTGTGCCGTCTTCGAGGGTGACGAAGATGATCCTCTTGCCCGAGGCGACGGGCGGTGTCTGGGTGGAGGCGCGGACGCCGGCGACGAGTACGCCCTGGCCGGGGCGCATCGTGCGGCGGTTAAGACGCGGATCGAAGACGCCCGCCAAGAAGACGGCGACGAAGAAGACCGCCGCAACACCCCGGCGTCGAAAGTCGGCGTAAGGGCTTGACGGACTCTGGCCTCACCGACTCCGGCCTTGGAGCACTTCGGTACAACCGTTGACTCTTGCAGAGAACGACGAAGCCCCACCTCTCAAGGAGGGGGGGCTCGTTCGACGCCCTGCGGAGCCGACCGCAGGGGTACTGTTCTGGTGTCGAGTCAGAACAGGAGTCCAGTATGCACGCTCTGCCTCAAGACCACACCGGTGTGCGGATCGCGCGTCTGCGACGGGAACGCCACCTCACTCAGAAGGCTCTGGCCGAACTCTCCGGCGTCCCGTACAACACGCTGACCAAGATCGAACAGAACAGGCTGGCGGCCACCCCGCACGCGGTGGCCTGCCTCGCCCGAGCCATGCGTGTTGAGGTCTCCACCATCAACGGGCAGCCCTACACCTCCGACCTCCGCGCCGATGCGCTGGACGTCCTGATCGCCCCCATGCGGGAGGCGCTGGACGTCTACGACCTGGGCGCTGACCCCGACATCTCACCCCGTCCGCTCACAGAGTTGCACGAGGCCTCCGAGGCTCTGTGCGCGGCCGTCCGGGCTGGCGAGATCAAGCGGGTCGCCAGCGAAGTCGCGGGCCTGATCGAGGAAGCCACAACGGCCGCACACAGCGCGGGCGGCAGCGAAGGGTGGCTGATCCTCTCCGCGCTCTATCGCACGTCGTACGACGTCTCGTCAAAGCTCGGCTATACCGACCTGGCCCAGCTCTCGCTGGCTCGCCTGGAGTGGGCTGCGCAGCGCGCGAGCAGCGCGGTATTCGGAGGGGCCTACCACTACTTCCGCGCGCTCACCTACCTCCGTGACGGCAAGTTCCGGACCGGGCAGAGACTGATCGACATGGGACTGCGGACGATCGAGCAGGCCGAGCCCTCGCGCGAGCGGGACGTCGTCATCGGTCAGTTGCACCTCGGTGGCTCTGTCATGGCCGGCCGAGCCCACAACGAAGAGCAGGCCATAGGCCACCTGTCCGAGGCAGAAAGGATCGCCTCCAGCACCGGCGAGTCACCGCAGGTCTTGTGGATGGCCTTCGGGGCGACCAACGTCAGCGTTCACCGTGTGTCTGTACTTGCCGAGCTCGATAAGTACGACAAGGCGGTCGACGCAGCTGCCGAACTCACCATCCCGGCTGACTGGCCGAAGTCCCGAACGAGCCACCATTGGGCTGAGCTGGCTCGGGCCCAGATGTGGACGGGCAAACTGGAAGCCTCATTCGCCAGCTTGCTCAAGGCGCGCAAGACCGCCCCGCAGCAGGCGAAGTACCACCCGTTGGTACGGGACACTTACGCCAGCTTGGAGGCGGCCCACCGGCGGCTCCCGGATAGCTTCCTCTCCTACGGCAGCTGGCTGACCTCGCAAGCGTGACCGACCGTCAACCTTTGGCCCCAACTAGCCTGAACTCAGGCTAGTTGGGGCCTTGTTGTGGGGCCAACATGTCGTCACCTGCCCATTCGACATGGAGCCGACCATGACGACGAAGCACCGATTCACCGAGCAGCAGCGCGCCCGTCGAAGCGCGATTGCTGACGCCGCCCAGGGCCTCCCGACGCCACCGCCGGCCTACCCGCCGACGCTGTCGCCCGCGCTGAAGGAGGAGGCGAGGACGTCGTGACCCCTTCGGCCCGCGTCCAGAATAGGCAGCCGCTGGGCACCATTGCGCTTCCCGTCCTCACGCGTCCGAACCGGGGCGGGGAACTGACGGACGCCGAGCGGGCCTGGCCCCGCCGAATGCGTACAGCTGCGGCGGAAGTGCTTCGCGAGTGGGGCCTCCACGACCTGCGCGACGATGTACAGACCGTGGTCTCGGAATTCGTGACGAACGCGGTGCTGCACACCACTGCCAGCAGGGTTGAAGTTCGCTTGAGCCTCTACGTGAGAACTGTCCGTATCGAGGTCGAGGCTGCCACGGCGACCCGCTTGCCCGCACGCCGAGCGCCCGCGCCTGAGCAGGAGCACGGCCGCGGACTGGTCATCGTGAACGAGCTGGCGAGCCGGTGGGGCCACACCGAAGACACGAGCATCGTCTGGTGTGAGATCGACTTTGCGGTGACCGCGCCGGCGCCTCCGGCGCAGCAGACTCTGTCTTTCGAGCGCCAGAGCCTTCCGAAAGACGGTCCTGCCGGGCCGGCCATGGCCCGCGCGTTCGTTCGCCGCGTTGCGACATCCCGCGGCTGGAAGGGCGACATGGAAGAGGCGGCTCACGCCATCGGCGTGGCAGCCGCCATGAACTGGGCGACACAGCTCGGCTTGACCATTGGTCGGGATGGGGCTCTGCTCGTGGAAATCGAGGACGAGCAGCACGAACGCTCCCTCGCCGACCCGACCATCGTGGCGGTCTTCAAGGCCATGATGGGTGCCGAGATCCACTGGACTCCGACCTCCACTGGCCGCGTCGGGCGGGCCGCGCTCCCGGTTCTGCACGTCGCGCGCCTCGGGGGCGCCGCATGAGCCTCGCCTTACCCGAGCTCCGTGAGGCGCCGCCCCTGGACCGGTGGTCCCACGGCCTCGACGCGCTGGCGCATGTGGCCGACGAGCATCTGATGCGCCGGGTGCTCGCGGGGCTCAAGGACATCGACGCCGACAAAACCGTGGATGCAGACCTGATCCTCGTCCAGGAGGCGTTTGAAACCCCTCCGCCACCTGCCGCACCTGAGCGGGAAGCCCGCAAGCGAGCCCGGGCCCTCCACGGTGTCCTGGAACGCCGCATCCGCGAGGCCCGCCACCGTGGCCTGCTCCTCGACAACGCTGCAGTCACCGTCATACAGCGAGCCGAAGCGGTCGCAAAGGCCACGTTCGCGGACCCCTACGCCGCCCTGCGGCGCTACGCCGTCGCAGCCGAGGCACTCCTGGAACTGCTCGGCACCTAGACCGGTTTCCCCGCCGCTGCTCGTCACGTAAGCGTGGCGGGGAGACCACACCAGCAGAGCCCTTCGCTTGCCTGGCCCGGGTTGTCGCAAGGCAAGCGAAGGGCGGCGCATCGCGCGCGTGCCGAGACGACTGCGCAGTGTGCCCCGGCCGCCGATTCCCCCATCGTCGGCGGCCGGCCCACCTCCCCACCGAACCGCCCTCCGCCGGGGAGACCCGGAGACACAGTCCCCCGCGTGGATCCCGAACCACCCGGCGGAGGGCTCTCAACATCTAGGAGCTACCGATGTCCCGCACCGAGACCCTGCTGACACACAAGGGGGTGCCTGTCCCTGCCATCACCGGCTGGTCAGTCGAGCAGGAGACGACGCCGCCCCTGATTCAGCGCGGCTTCGGGATCGGCTTCGCAGACGCCGTGCTGGACGCCCAGGCCAGGGATTCATGGCAGGTGCTCTGGAGACTGTGGACCCTGGGACGCAGCAAGGGCGAGCCTGACTTCAAGGCGGTGCATCCCCTGCGGCAGCGCCGCGCCGCACGGGACATGCTGTGCCAGATGTGCGGCGGCCCCGCGCAGGACGAGAAGCGAGGCACTCTGTTCGTGCTGGGCTCGGACGCTGATTCCGGTCTCGGAGCAATCAGGCAGGGGGAGATCACGAGCGAGCCGCCACTCCACCCTGAGTGCGCAGTCGAGGCCGTCACCCGGTGTCCGCACCTGCGCAAGGGTTACGTAGCCGCCCGCGTCGAATGGCCGGTGCCCTGGGGGGTGCGTGGGACCGTTTACGACCTCACCGAGCTCTGGCCGCAGCCTCGTCGTGAACAAGAGAACGTCGGCTACGGCAGCGATGCGCGGCGCTTCGTGCTGGCCGACAGGATCCTGATCGAGCTGCACGGCTGCCGCACCGTCGACCTCGACGAGGAGGTCCGTCGTGCCCAGTCTTGACTCCCGACGGCCCGTCACCGGGCCGGACGAGCCGGTGCTGGTCATCCTCCGTGAGGAACTGCGATCGGGCGCCTGGCCGGCTGGCCGACTCTGCACGCAGGCCAGCTTGCAGAGCCGGTTCGGCGCCACCCAGCTCGTCACACGGGCGGCGGTCCGCGTCCTTCGCGACGAGGGGCTGGTCAAGGTCGACGGCCCCTTCGGCGTACGGGCTGTTCCGCCTGGATCCTGTGTCACCACTGGAGCCGTGACGCTCACCGACCTGATCACACAGACGGTCAGGCAGCGGCTCGCCAACCGCACGTACCCGCCCGGCCAGCTGCTGCCGACGCAGCGCCAGATCGCGGCCGAATTCGGCACGTCGTTGCAGACGGTCCGCCTGCCACTCACCCAGTTGATCCTGGAGGGCTACCTCCGGCCTCACCGGCCGCACGAATCGCCTGGGACGTACGCCGTCGACCATGAGCAGGAAGCGCGCGAAGCCAGACTCCTCGCCGACCTGCAAGCGGCCATGTACCGCGGCGGCTGGACCCGCGGGGAGTATCCGCACGCCGTCGAGCGCGCGATGCACCAACTTGTCGGCTTCCTCGGCCACCAGGTTCTTGCCGGCCTCCCCTGAAGAGTGCGAGTTGCCCGGCCGGCTTCCGGCCGACCGCGACACCACCGTGCAGAAAGACCTCTGGACCTGCACAGTTTCCGACTCTGCTGCGCCGCCCACACGTACTGGCCGGCCGAGTCCGTCACCCGTTCCTGCTGACCCACGACCAGGGGCTTCCCTGACGTCGGAAAGTGAAGGGCTACACGCATGGACCTCAACTCGGTGCCATTGCCCAACGGCACGTTCACGATCAGCAAGTCCTTCGAGTTCGAGGCTGGGCACCGGCTGCCTGGCCTCCCGCCCGAGCACAAATGCTCGCGGCAGCACGGCCACAGCTATGAGGTCGAGGTCATTCTCACCGCGCCCGCGCTGGAGGACCCTGGCTTCGTCACGGACTTCGGCGCGCTCGGCCCGTTCAAGCGCTTCCTCGACACCGAGCTCGACCACCACAACCTGCACGAGATTCTTGCCATTGAGCCGACGTCCGAGCGGCTGGCTCAGTTCCTGGCCGGCTGGTTCATCCAGAACGTGGAGCCGCATATCCCTGGCCGCCTGGTTGCCATCTGCGTCCGCGAGACCAAGCGGAGCTGGGCCCGGTTCGACGTGGAGGCCGCATGACCACGCCAGGTCCCGTCCCCGGGGAGCTGGCGACCAGCGGCGCGCGGCTGATCATCGCGGAGCGCTTCGGTGCCGAGACGCCCACGTTCCAGGGTGAGGGCCCAAGCTGCGGGCACCCAGCTCTGTTCATCCGCCTGTCCCGGTGCAACCTGACCTGCGCGCGCTGTGACACCAAGTACACGTGGGACTGGTCGCAGTTCGACCCACGCAAGGAGTCGACGAAGCAGTCCGTGGCGGACCTGGTGGCCTGGGCCGCATCCTCGCCGGTCGAGTTGGTCGTCATTACCGGCGGCGAGCCACTGATCCAGCAGCGAAGGCTGGTTTCCCTGGTCCAGGGGTTGCGAGCGGCCGGAAAGCGCATCGAGTTCGAGACGAACGGCACGATCGTGCCCGACCCGGAGCTGCTGACCGACGGCGTCCGGTTCAACGTCTCCCCCAAGCTCCGCAGCTTCGGGGTGGACGAGTCCCAGAGCATCGAGCCTGCTGCACTCAGGGCTTTCGCGAGTTCCGGACAGGCGGCATTCAAGTTTGTCGCCTCCTCGGTCACCGACCTCGACCGGATCGCCGAGCTGGTCGATCTCCACGAGCTGGCGCCGGTCTGGGTGATGCCGGAGGGCACCACCGCCGAGGGAATCGCCGCGGCGACACGGCTGCTCGCGGATGCGGTCGCGGCCCGGCATTGGCACTTCAGCACCCGGCTGCACGTGCTGGCCTTCGCCAACGCCAGAGGCCGATGACACACCCCGCCGCTCCGCCCGTTCCCTTCTCCGTTCCCGGAAGCGAGGAGAGATCCATGACCAGCACCACCACTGCCGCGGCCCGGAGTACGGCCGTGCCCAGACCCGACCGGGCCGCACCTCACGTCCACACGAACCGAGTCGCCGACCTGATCCGCCAGCTCCTGGTCGAGCTGGGCGAGGACCCGGCCCGCGAAGGACTGGCCGACACCCCGAACAGGGTCGCGGCCTGGTGGAAGGACTTCCTCTCCCCCAGCGCAGCCGCGGCCACGTGCTTCGCCGAGTCCCACCTGAGCGACCAACTGGTCGTGGTGGGCGGCATGAGCGTCTGGTCGCTCTGTGAGCACCACATGCTCCCGATGAACCTGCACGTCGCGGCCGGATACGTGCCCGACGGCGAGGTGGTGGGCCTGTCCAAGTTCGGACGGATCGCGCAGCATTTCGCCGGCCGCCTCCAGGTCCAGGAACGCTTCACCCGCCAGGTCGCCGAGCACCTCGGCGACGTGATGGGACGCAAGGACGTAGCCGTCGCCGTACGTGGCGTCCACCTGTGCATGAGCATGCGCGGCGTACGGATGGAAGAGGCCCGCACTACCACCGTGTACAACGGGGGCCGGTTCGGCACGGACCCGGTGCTCTCCCAGCAGTTCCTGACCATCGCCGCCGGACAGTGGGGAGCAGTGTGATGACCAAGAGCATCGACTTCTCCGTGATCGCTCCGCCTGCCTACCTGAAGGCCTTCGTCGCCCAGGCCCCCGCCCGAGTCCACCACGTCGCCGCCCAACGGGTCCTGGCCGATGAGTCCTACCGCGCCTTCTTCGCCCGCGAAGCCGACCGGGGCGCCGAGATCATCGTCGACAACGGCCTCTTCGACCTCGGCTACGCCTTACCCGCAGCCCGCCTCGTGGAGGCTGCGTGCGCCGTGTCCGCACGCGAGATCATCCTGCCGGACGTGATGCGAGACGGGGCGGCGACCCTCAAGGCGAGCCAGGAGGCCGCGCGGGAGATCCAGGACCTGGCCGGCATCGCATTCCGGCTGTGCGCCGTACTGCATGCTGCGGATGACGAGGAGTGGCGGCGAACCTACGACGCCCTGGCGAGCAGCGACTGGGTCGGGGCCATCGCCCTGCCAGCTTCCCGCCGCCCCGACCCCGAGGGCCAGATGTGCCGCAACCGCTGGCTGGCGACCGCCTACCTGGAGGATCGCGGCCTGGTCAACAACCGCGCCGTCTACCGGCTCCTGGGACTGGGCCGGACCGGGCACCTGGAGCTGATCGAGCAGCGCGAGCACGAGTGGATCTCCTCCGTGGACGGTGCCGCGCCGGTCATTCTCGGCGCCATGGGCATCGCCCTGCTGCCCGACGGACCGTACGAGAAGCCCTCCACGCCAAGGATCGAGAACCTTGGGCCGATCGACGAGGACCGCTTCGACCTGATCCGGCGGAACATCGCCGTCGTCCGAGCCGCGGCCGGCAGCACCGTCACGATCGCGGAGGAGGGCCGATGACTTCCCTCCTTGCCGACGCTGCCCCTGGACTGTTGTGGGCCGCTCCGATCGACGTCCACGGGCACACCATGAGCGACGACCGCCTCCTGCGCTACCTGGAGATCAAGGTCCACCACCTCATCCAGGAACAGGACTGGGACAGCATCCGGGTGGTGGGCGGCTATGACCGCGCGGCAGTGGTCTCCCGGCACGAGAAGCAGGGGAAGCTGTTCAACATCGAGCGGCCCACCGCGACCGTCCACGGCAGGGACCTGGTCGTCAAGGCGTTCCCCGGCGCCGACTACGTCCAGCACTACGCCCTCATCATCGCTACCTACCTGGCCATGACCGGCCGTCCGGCCGACGTCGTCACCTACCAGCCGCCCGGCCAGGAACTGTGCAAGACGGCGTGCGACAGACTGGACCTGGACCTGGACGGCGACTTGGTGATCGTCGGCTGGGGGCTTCAGCACCTCGCCCCCTCAAACGGGGTGTGGACCCGTGGACCCGGCTACGCCTGGCAGCGTGCCGAAGTCGCCGGCCGACGCCTGATCTACCTCGGATTCCTCCACAGCATCTGGGGTGACGTCGCCGGACGGGTCGTCGCGCGCCTGGCCAAGCTCGGCGCCGGTGACGTCGTCTACGTCGGCAAGGTCGGCTCACTCACGCCCGGCATTGAGCCGAACACATGGCTGGCCACGGGCAGCACCAGCCTGCTCCGCGGCGAGCTGGTGAGCTGGGACGACTTCTTCGGCGACTTCGCCGCAGCCCAGGGCGGGGTACAGACCGGCCTCCACGCCTCCTCGCCGTCGATCCTGCTGGAGAACCGTGACTGGCTCAACCAGCACTCGCCGTCGTACGCCTTCGTCGATCCGGAGATCGGCCCCATGGGGGCGGCAGCCCGCCAGGCGGGGATCAGATTCGGCTACCTCCACGTCATTTCCAACAACCTGGCAGCGCACTACCCCGCCGACCTGTCGAATGAGCGTCACAACGACGTCCTGCGCCGGCGTGCCGTCCTCGTCGACAGGATCCGCAGCATCATCACCGGGCGCCTGAACGGCGACCCGGCTCGCCCTCTGGGAGGAACCCGATGAACCCGCCGACCGCTCCCGTAACCGGCCGGCTGATCACCTTCATCGGCGGCGACGGAGCGGGTAAGTCAACCCTCGCCGCCCGCCTGCACCAAGCCCTCAACGATGCTGGCCACGACGCGATCCTCGTCAGCAAGCACAGCACCAGCGTCCCGGCGGAGCCCGAACTGTCCGCCTACCTCAACCGCCTCAACGAGCTGGTCTACCGGCGCGATCCCAGCGTCGCGAAGGCCTGCGGCGACCACTACTGGCTCCTGGCGCTCGCCTCCTGGTACACCCTGCAGGACCGGCTCGTGGTCCGGCCCGCGCTCGCCGCCGGTATCCACGTGGTGCTCGACAACGCGCACCACAAGATCCTCGCCCGCTATGCGGTTAACCCCGAGGTGCCCGCCCGGCTCACCGAACAGGTCTTTGCGCACCTGACCGAACCCGACCTGGTGTTCTTCCTGGACATCACCGCCCGTGAAGCCCTCGCCCGCAAGGGCTCGTTCACCTCCTTGGAGAGCGGTCACTCCGGCGGCGGTAGTGAGGACTTCATCCGCTACCAGGACATCGTCCTGAGCCAGATGCGCGAGCAGGCGGCCGACGGCGGCTGGCACTCGCTCGCGGTCGCCGGCATGGACCGCGACCAGGTCTTCAAGGCCGCAGCCGCCAAGCTGGCCGACCGGCTGCGCCTGACCGTCTGACCGACCCCGATCGACAAGGACGCCCCATGGACCAGGCCCTGCCCACCAGCGGAACGTACGTATGCCACGGCATCACTTGGGCGAGTGGAGACCCCCGTCTCCTGCTTGCCCCGCTGCCCGGCGGCCCCCTGCTCTACGCGGGGATCATGGGCCGGCGCCTGGGATATCAGGTGACTGGTATCGGCCGGTGGTGCACCGGCCGATACCAGTTCGCCGACCGCGTCCGTGTCGAAGCCGTTGCCTGCCCCACCCGTGCCTCCGCCACGGCCGGAAGCCAGTGCAGCGAATGCTCCGGCCGGGATGAGTTCCGCTTCGCCCACCAGTTCCACTCCGGCGGCCACGTCCCCGACGCCCTGGCCGCGTACATGACTCAGCCGCACTGGCTGTACCTGGCAACGTTCGCCGACGGAACCACCAAGGTCGGCACCGCGGCCGAACCCCGCAAACGCTCCCGCCTCGACGAACAGGGAGCCATGGTGGCCACCTACCTCGCCACGCGTCCCGACGGCCGCACCGTACGGTTCGTCGAGGACGCCCTCACTCGCTGTCTCGGCCTCACGCAGACGGTGAGGGCCGCGGCCAAACTGAAGGCGATGGCCGCCCTGCGCGACCTCGCGCCAGCCCGCTCCGCCCACCAGCAGCACCTCGACCGCGCCGTCGAGACCCTGGCGAGCATGAACGTACCCACCGCCCTGGAGCCCTGGACTCCACCCAGCGAAGGCGACCTGCTCCGCGCCCCGGACACCGAGCGGGCCGTCTACCCGCACGATGTGCGCGAGGGCGAGCACGGCCTGACCGTGCTCGCCTGCCTCGGCTCGCAGATTCTGGCCGCTCTCGACGGCGACGACCTGACCTACCTGCTCGACCTCGGCAATCTCAAAGGCCACCGCATCACCATCAGCCCGGAATTCACCTCCCCGCCCGCCGTCGTGCAGTCCGCACTCTTCTGACCCTCCCCGACGGCCCCAGACCCGATTCGCGAAGCGAGGTACGCACCATGGCACCCCAGGACGCCGTCCTCGGCTGGGACGAAGAATCCAACGCCGAGGCGTACGACACCTTCACCCGCACCCACCCGATGTACGACACCACCAGCCGCGACCTCGCCCGCCGCGCCGGTCTGGCCGATGCCCGCCTGGTGGTCGACCTGTGCGGCGGCGCCGGCGCGACCGCCCGCGCCATCCTTGACCTCGCTCCGCACGCACAGATCCTCTCCGTAGACAGCGCCGCCGCGATGCAGCGCGTCGGCCGCCGCACCGTGCCCGACCTCCGGGTCTCCTGGATCACCGCACCGGCCGAGCAGCTCACCCACCACGTCGCCTCCGGCAGCGCGGACGCCGTCGTGTGCAACTCGGCGATCTGGAAGACCGACACCTCCACCGTCTTCGCCGCCGTCGCTCGCGTCCTACGCCCCGGCGGCCGGTTCGTCTTCAACATCGGCGGCGGCTTCGCCGGCGTGCGGCACCCCGACGAACACGCAGTCCGTGCCACGCCGTCGCTGAACGCCCTCATCCGCCAGATCGCCGCCCGGGACCACGGATACACCCCGCCGCCCTCCAAGGAGACGGAGCCGAAGCTGCCCCTGGAGACCGTCACCGCCCAGCTGTTCGCTGCGGGGCTGTCCGTCCTCGATACGGAGGTCACCGCCCAGCACGGCACCATGGCCGAGAAGAAGGCGTGGCTGTCCATCCCTCTCTTCGCCATGCCCGCGGACGCCGACTTCACCCACGCTCAGCGGATGCAGATCCTGCACGCGGCCTACGCCCTGACCACCCCCGACACCCCCACGGTGACGAGCTGGCTCGTCGTCGTCGCCCAGCGGCCCAAGGCCCAGCCATGACCGCGGCCGCCTCCGCACCCGGCGGGGACGTGAGCTATTGCGACCACACCAGCGTCGGGGCGCTGATCTCGCCCCTCGAAGGGCTCCTGGTGTTCGAGCGGGCGACACCGCCGGCCGGTCTCGCCCCAGTCGCAGGCCACATCGACCAGCACGGCAGCCCCGAACAGGCCGCTCGCAACGAGGTCGCCGAAGAAGCCGGCCTCACCATCACCCGCCTGCATCCCCTGCTGACCCAGTGGCGGCCCAACCACTGCCGCCGCGACGCTCTGGGACCGGTCGGGCACCACTGGTGGATCTTCGAGGCTCAGGTCTCCGGCACGCTGCGTCCCTCGGCCAGAGAAGTTCGCAGCCCGCGGTGGCTTCACCCCGACCAGCTTCAGCAGCACGCCCTGCGCACTGCCGCGTACGCCGATGGAAGACTGGCCAGGCAGGACTTTGAGCGGGAACCCGGCCTTGAACCGGTGTGGTGCCACTTCCTCCACGGCCTCGGGCTGATCACACTGCCCCTGAACGCCCTCAACCGGATCGACGCCGTGCTGTGAACGGCACAACAGGAGCACCGCTCAGCGCGCGCCGACAGCCCGTTCAGCCGCCAGGCGACGGGCATGAGCCCGGATGCGGTCTCGATCTTCCGCGAACACGCTTTCCCACGTTCCGTCCAGGCGGAACCACGCCGCCGGCTGCCCCTGCTCTCCGCCGAGCGGTACCTCACGGCCGACGACCGCGGCATACGACAGCCCCAGCGTCGGGGCCCAGTCCGCACGGTAGGACCGCACGGCCACGGCCGCCGGCTGAGCCAACAGCTCGGCCCGCAGACCGGTCTCCTCCAACAGCTCGCGTTCAGCGGCCGCACGCGGCGTCTCCCCCAGCTCCACCTTCCCGCCAGGCGGCACCCATCCACGCACCCGGTGCTCGACCAGCAGCACATGCTCGAAGGTGGGATCGGTGACCCAGACCTCGGCCGCGAGTGGCTCCATCCGATGCCGACGGGCCTCGTCCAGCCAAGCACGCGCCCCGTCAAACTCCAACGCCGCAAGCCGGGCATCGACGACGGCCTGCTCCACGATCACCTGATCAACAACATCCCCATGACTCACGAGGCCCACCCTAGGCCGCCGTTGCGACAACACGGTGCCGGACGGGCCTTGCGTCCCCTGGCGGACCAACCCGCGCCACGCTGGCCGCCCCGACGCCAAGGACGAGAGTTGTGGTGCCTGCCTCACGACAAGGAACTTGGCCATGAGCTCCCCAACCGCACCGCATGCTGCATGGGTAGTCCTCGGCGGCATCCACCTGCTTAACCACACCGCACCGCGGCGGCACGACGAGCCCATTGTGCTCATTCAGGTCTCCCCGCAGGAAGTCACTCGACCGAGCACCACCGTGGTCATCCAGTGGAACACCCTCGGGCCCTGCCCAGCTCAGGTGTTCCGCGCCAGCGGCGCCACGAAGGGACCCATCCGAATCGACGGCGCCGACCTCTTCCCAGACGCCATCGCCGGATCCGCGCTGCGCGACCTCGTCGGCAGCGAAGCGGCGCCCGGCCTAGTACCGCTGTGCTATCTCGCGGAGCACGAAGCCGGCGGGTACCACGCGTACGCCCAGATCCGCTTCCATCCCGAGGACGCCTGCTTCGTTCGCACCACCCGCGAACCGGTCGGCCACGGCCCGGTCGAGGACTTGCTCTGGCTCGAAGCCGTCCTGGCCGCGCACCGAGCCGCGAGCAGGGCGCTCAACAACCACCTCCGCTACTTCCGCAAGCACTTCGCCGGCTCCGAGCTGGAGTTCAAGTACACCCTCGATCCGGCCCCCGGCATCTGGGCCGCGGCCATGGAACTTCTCAAGGCGCTGCGCGACGGCAAGCTGGAAGGATGCCGCCCGGAGTACCGGGAAGAGTTCCAGATCCACGAGACCGAGAATCACCTCTTCGACGTCATCGGCCCCGAGCACGAGGTCGGGTATGCCTCCTTCATTCCCACCGTCACCGCCGGCCACGTACTCAAACGCAAGTGGTTCGCCAAGGACGCCTTTGCCCGTCGCGAAGAGCTGACACCCGGCATCAATGTCGCCCCTGACAGCTTCGAGACGTACCTGCGTGAGCGTCTGGGCCTTCAAGTGAGGGCCATGCCACCCTTCACCCGCGTCCGCTACGACATCCAGTGCGAATCGATGCGCACCGGGCACGTCTACGGCATCTTCCTCGACCGCTGCTCCCTGCTCACTGCACCAGAGACTGTTCTCTCACAGTGTGAGCTGGAGTACCTGCGCTCTCGCAGCGTTCTCGACCGAACTGGGGACGAGGTGCTGAGCGAGATGGAACGTATCAACGACTGGCTGCGCAACTATCTGTCCGCCCGAGGCTGGGCTACCGAGCAGACGTTCTACTCCAAGCGCAGCTTCTTGAACGACGTGGTGCGAGGCCAGGTGTAACAGATCGCGGTCGTTGACGGCACCGGCGGCTCACGGCAGCACTCAAGGCGCGACACAACGGCGCACAGCTCGTCCTCACCGACGAACGCGCACCCGAAAGCAACCCCCACCGATAGGACCGTTCCACCCACACATCCCACCCCGGCCCGGCATGCTGAGCCGGACGCACAAGGAGCATCGATGACCGTGCTGGACATAGACCGCCCCTCCGTCGGTTCGCTCGACCTCCTCTCGCTGGAGACCACGTCCCGCTGCCAGTTCACGTGCCCCGGCCAGTGCTACGCCGAGGCCGGCCCCGGCAAGGGCCACGGCAGCATGACCACCAAGGACTGGCACCGGCTCATCGACGAGGCCGCCGCCCTCGGGACACGCACCATGCAGCTCATCGGCGGCGAGCCCACCCTGCACCCCGACTTCACCGAGCTCGTCAGGCACGTGCTCAGCGTGGGCCTGGACGTCCGGGTCCACACCAACTTCTACAGGGTCTGCGCCGAGCACTGGGAGCTCTTCGAGGATCCGCGGGTGAGTGTCGCCACCTCGTACTACAGCGATGTCGCCGCCGAGCACGACGCGATCACCGGCCGGGCCGGGTCCCACGCCGCGACGCGCGCCGCCATCGTCAAGGCCGTGGACCGGGGCGTGAAGCTGCGGGTCGCCATCGTCGACCACGGGAACGGCCAGCGGGCGGAGCAGGCCCGCGCGGAGATGGAGGCCCTGGGCGTCGACTCGGTCACCGTAGACAAGATCCGCGCGGTCGGCCGTGCCGCCGGCGGGCTGCTCCCGTCCACGTCGTTCAAGTGGCCCCTCCGAGTAACGGTCTAAGTTGGCCCCACCACGTGGTGCGACGCTGTGACTGGTAGGAGACAAGGTGAAGACTGTCAGCGATTTCGTTCCCTTGCTCGGGGCTCCCGTTCGGCATGATGAGGGGCCCTTGGTCGAGGAGATCGCTTCGTCCTGGTCGGTCACCTTGCCCGAGGACTTCATCGCTGTCGCCGGCGCGTACGGCGACACGGTCGTCTCGGACTACATCTACTTCTGCGGGGCCAGGACCCTGCGCGGTTATGCCGACGGGATGGGCCGGCTGCTGGAGGCGTCCCGGACGGTTCCCCACGTGGTCCTGCCGACCCCGGGCGGGGCTCTGGTCTGGGGGAACACGATCGAGGGCGACCAGCTGTTCCTCGTTCCCCGTGAGGGTGGGACCTGGACGGTCTCGGCGTTCCGCCGCGGCTGGGCGGACTGGCACGACACCGACCTCGGCTTCAGCGACTGGTTCCACCTCGCGCTGGCCGGCGGGACCGCCACCGAATGGCTGCCGCAGTGGGAGTCGCTTCCTCACAGCGTCGAGCTCAACAGCGGGTGACAGAAGCGCTGGTACTGCTAGGACGGCAATGCCGCCTGAACGGCGGCGTGGCCGGCGCAGTACGGGGTGGGATGTGGCCGGCGCAGGCCTGCTGCGCCGGCCACACGCGGTGCTCGGGGCGGTGTACGGCAGCCCGTGGCGGACCAGTGTGCTGGCCGGGGCGCTGTGCGGCGACAGCGTAGGCGGCCGGGCGGGCGAGTGTCATCAGCAGGTCGCCCGAGCCGGCCCGGAGCCGTTCGATCACTTGCAGGCCGTGGGGAACGGCGAGCGGGTCGGTACCGGGCGCGGTGAGCCGGCGGATGGATGCCCCGGTGGTGTCGGTGGTCAGGCGGGCGAGGGTGTTGGCGTCGGTCATCCAGCCGGACAGCCGGTGCTCGCTCTCGGCGTCGTCGGTTAGCTTCAAGGACGGATCGTCCAGAGGACGGATCGTCCGGCCGGAACCGCCGCTCCTCCCCTGCGTCGAGAGACGGCACCACTACGAGTGTGGCGGCGGGCATACCTGTGGGGGCGGCGATCTTGTCGTGTTCGAGGAGCCAGGCGGCCACTCTGCCTGCCGGTCGGCCTCGGGGGGCGCGGTGGTGCCGTTCACGGGGTCGGGGAGGTCGTCGTGCCGGCGGCGTCAGTTCACCACCGGGGCTCGGCCGGCACCGGCGATCCGGGCGACTTCCGCTTCCGTCGGCAGCACCGGGTCCTCGCCCGGAACGGCGGGGGTGAGGGCGGGGAGCGGGGACCGGGGGCCGGGGGTGGTAGGCACGGCGCGCCAGTCTGCGGCCGGGCGAGTGAGCGGGAGCGGGGCGATGTGCTCGGCGGAGTAGAGCGGGACGGTGGTGACGCCGTGGTGTTTGTCGTCGGTGTCGAGCGCTGACGGGGGCGATCGAGCCGGGGCGGACGACCTGGTCGGAGTCGGTGCGGCGCCGGGCTGGCGGGTTCGCGGATTCTTGGGGTGGGATCGCGGGGAATCGGAGTGGGACGTGGCGCCCGCTTGCGGGGTAGCCGACGGGTTGGGGTGTGACCGAGGTACGCGCTACAGGGGTAACGGGATGGTCGTGAGGCCCGGAGTACTCGGTCCCCGTGTTTCACAGGGACGCGCGTACTGTTCGGCCCTGTACTCGTACGGCTATGGCCAACGGGCGTGTAGCGCTGTGTGACGGGGTGCCGGTACGAGCCGCGTCACCAGCCGCAAATGGCGGTGATGAGCCCTTGGATGGTGATGTTCCTGGGCTGGGCGGCTCGTACACTGACGGAAATGGAGGACCACACAGCCGCGTCCGGGATCCGTGTACATCCGGCGCCCGTCTTGCGGCAGTACGTTGACTCGTATGTTGGCTTCAACCTCCGCGGGCTCCCGGCGGGAGTGCACTGCGGGCCGCCGAGCCGCGCGCTCACTGCGGTGATCAGCCTGTCGGATCCTTTGGAGGTGGCGGCGGGCGTGGACGACGGGTCACCGGTCGCCCGCTTCGGCAGCGTGGCCGGCGGTCTGATGCGCCGGTCCGTCGCGATCCACCACGACGGACGCCAGCAAGGTGTTCAGGTATCGCTGACACCGCTCGGGGCCCGGGCCGTCTACGGTATGCCCGCCGCCGAGCTCGCCCACCGGCTGGTCCCCCTTGACGAGCTTCTCGGAGCGCTTGCCGCCGAGCTGGTCGACCGGCTCCGATCGGCGACGACATGGGCGGCGCGGTTCACCGTGCTGGACGAATTGCTCCTTCGGGCTGTCGGCCGGGGCGCCTGCGGCGACCGTTCGCGCCGGCTGCGCCCCGAGGTGGCCGAGGCGTGGCGCCGCCTCGTCGCCGCGCGGGGTTGCGTCCAGGTCGGTGCGCTCGCCGCGGAGCTCGGCTGGAGCCGCCGGTATTTCACCGAGCGGTTTCGCGGTGAGATGGGCCTGTCGCCGAAGACCTTCGCCCGTGTCTTGCGCTTCGAGCACGCGCACGAACTGGCGGCGGCGCGGGACCCGCTCCCGTGGGGCGATGTGGCAGCCGTCTCCGGCTACGCCGACCAGGCCCATCTCGTGCGGGACTGGCGCGAGTTCACGGGCCGGTCACCGACGGCCTGGCGTCGCGGCGAAGTCCTCCTCGCGGCCCGGTAGCCGCCGGCCGTCTGCCCGTCGCGTCGGCTTGTCTTCCCTTTTCTTCAAGACCGCCCGATCGTCGGCGTGGACGATCGTCGGCATGAGACTTCTCAACCACGAACGTCATGCCATGGACCTGCGGACCACCCCCGTGCACCTCGGACTGGGATCGCGGGCGAAACCCATCGAGGGCTTCACCTGGGACCCGGAGGTGCTCCAGGCCTACAGCGCCGCGGTCGCGGCAGACGGCGCCGAGGGCCGGATGGTGATGATCTTCGACGGCGACGGGCCCGGCGACCATTGGGAGCGCCACCCCGCAGGCGACGAACTGGTCGTGTGCCTCAGCGGGTCCGTGACGGTCACCCGCGACGTGGACGGGGTGCCCGACCGCGTTCTGCTCGGGCCGGGCGAGGCCACCATCAACCCGGCCGGGGTGTGGCACGTGGTCGACATGGAGGGGCCGGCGTCCCTCCTGGCCATCACCGCGACCCTGGGCACCGACCACCGTCCTCGGACCGACACCCGCCCTCGGACCGACCACCGTCCTCGGACCGACCACCGTCCTCGGACCGACCACCGTCCTCGGACCGGCACCCGCCCGGCCGAACGCGTCGGCATACCCAGCCCGGAGGAAGCGCCGTGACGACACGCATCGCCTGCCTCGGCGACAGCCTCACCCGCGCGCAGTTCAGCGTCGACTACCTGGATCTTCTCCAACGACGCCACCCTGCCAGTGACGTGCACCTTGCCCGTTTCGGCGCCAACGGCGACTTCGCCTACAACCTCTTGCAGCGCCTCGATGCCGTCGTCACGAACCCACCCGATGTGATCACGGTGTTGATCGGGACCAACGACGCCCGGGCGAGCCTTGCCGGCTACCCCGTCGAGCAGGCCATGAAGCGCAAGCAGCTCCCTCGTTGCCCGTCGGGAGGCTGGTTCCAACAGTGCCTGGAAGCCGTCGTCGCACGGCTGCGAGCGGAGACCGACGCAACGATCGGCCTGCTGTCGCTACCGGTACTCGGCCAACAACTCCACGGAGCAGCGGCACAGGCATCGCAGGCCTACAGCCGGATGATCGCCGAGGTCGCCGCCACCCACGAGGTGGCCTACCTTCCGCTCCACGAACGCCAGATCGAGGAACTGCGCCAAGCGGACCCGCCGCCGATTGCCTACCGGGAGGTGACGCCCGCAGCGGCCGTCGGCGTCCTCGTCCAGCACGCAGTGCTGCGCCGCAGCCTCGACACCATCTCGCGGCGGCGAGGTCTCCTGCTCACGACCGACCACATCCACCAGAACAGCCGCGGCGCCACCCTCATCGCCGAGGTCATCGACGCCGGTCTGCTGACCCGGAGCGCGTAGCTGGTTCCGGCGCCCGGCCTGTCGGATGCCCTCTACCGCGCGGAGTGGCATTCATCCAGGCGGTCAACGCCGACGCCATCCGGCTTGTCTGGCTGCGGGACCACCGCGAGGGCTCCTGGCGCACGGTCCGTGGCGGCTGCTGTCGTCGACCGCGACCCGTTCGAGAGTCCAGCCGGGGCCGGACGAGCGGGCCAGGGCGGGGCAGGGGCGCGAGGCAGGGGTGGGGCGCGAGGCACGGGTGAGTCAGGGGCGCGGGGCAGAGGCGGCAGGCCTCCGGCGACGCGGCACGGGGCAGGAGCGGGCCAGGGGCGCGGGGCCGGAACGGGGCCGGACGAGCGGATCAGGGGTAGGGGCGGCAGGCCTCCGGCGACGCGGCACGGGGTACGGCCGAGGTGGTACACGGGTACGGACAGCCGGTCCTGGCCCGGCGCGGGAACCGGCCCGAACCATGTGCCGCCCCGACCGTCCGGAGTGATGCGCACACCGCAGAGCGCTCGCCGCAGTGCGGTGTGCGCACCGCGGAGCAGCCGGCGAGGCCTAAGCGGCCTCGAACTGGTCGGCATCCGCGGCCCGGTGGGCGTCGCCGTGGTGGACGTCGTCGTGTCATGCAGCACGAAGGCCTCCAAGGGAAAGACACGCGCCCGCGCCCGGCGCAGGCGGCGGGAGCGGGCGGCAGGCGGCGGGAGCGGGCGGCAGGCGGCAGGCGGCAGGCAGTGTCTCAGGCGGCGGGAGCGGGCGCCGGGCGGTGTCTCAGGCGGCGATGCCGACCGAGGAGACGTAGGCGTAGGCGTTGTAGTCGGAGTCGAGGTCGCTGATGACGTCGTCCCAGATCTCGTCCAGCAGATCGGCGTTCCGGGCGGCGTAGGCGTCGACCAGGTCGTCCCAGACGTAGCGGACGGTGATGGACCGCTGCGAGACGGTGGGGCGTCGGAACCTCTCGTCCATCTGGGACTGGTCCACGGGATAGATCTCCATCCGCCGGCCCTGGCCCTTGTTGTTCAGGTGGCGCTTCAGCCAGCCCGAGCGGATCAGGTTCTCCCGGCGCCTGGACCAGTACGCGGCGTCGATCCGTTCCAGGCTCCTGGGCGTCGGGCGGATTTTCCCCTTGTTCTTCATCCACGACCGGATCGTGCGCGGCGGTACGCCCTGCGCCCTCAGGGCCTCGCGGCCGGCCGGACTGTCGAGGTAGCGCAGGCGGGCGGAAAGCCCGCGCTTCGACGTCACCGGAGAGGAGATGCCGGAGGAGTACACGATCCGGTTGAGTTCGAGAACCAGGGCTTCACCACCCTTCATACCCCGGGTGTCGAACTTGCCGAATTCGCCCCACCGGGCCCACAGTTCCGGAGATCCCGCCATTACCGCCTACCCCCGAGAATGTATGTGTCTTTTTCCTTGACCTGGTTCAGGTCTCGGCCCTCCGGGAAAACAGCCCGCCAGTCCCCCGTCACGTGAAGTTCGTCCGTACCGGAAATCTCCACCACTTGGAGACCGGCTTTGTGTGCCTTGTGCGCCTTCATCCACAGATTCGCGAACGCCTTCGCGCGGATGATATGCATCCAGTCCGGGCGACGGATTTCACGGTTCGAACTGGACTCTCCGATAGTAGACACGAATTTAGAGTACATGGCCTTGACGTAGGCCACGGTCAAATCGTCACCCTCGGCCAGCGCGGTCTTCCGGGTTTCCGCGAGAGCGCGGCGCAGCTTTTCCAACAGCGCCTCGGACGCGCCGGAGACCAAAGACCGGTGGATGACGGGAGCGTCGGCGAGTCCCTGGCGTGTGCAGTCGAGCAGCAGGCGCAGGGTGGGCTCGCTCACCCACAACTCGCCCGGCTCCATACGGTGACCGAGCGGGTTGGGCAGGTCCGCGTGCTCCCAGGCGGGCGGGGTGATCAGGTGCACGCCGGCCTTCTTCGGGTCGTGCACGCCGCTGGTCTCCTCGCGGAGCTGGCCGATCGGCAGCCAGCACTTGAGCGCGGACAGGTAGGCGGCGTTCATGTCGAGCGCGGTCACCTCGATCCGCTCGCCCTTCTTCGCCGCCGAGAAAAGCTGAGGATTACGCCACTTCGGGCGGCCCTCCCAGATTTCGTCCGCACCCTTCTGCGATTTCTTGCGAAGGATGTCGGCGGTGGGCGGAAATTCCGAATGCTCGTACCGGCCACCGACCCGCGACGCCTTGAGGAGTGCCATCACATCCGGAATAGCCGCCTTGACCAGCGCGGCCTGGGCCGCCTCGACGTCGCCCGCGCAGGCAGCCAGGACCTCATACACGCGATCGGTGATCTGCCCGACCAACATCCCAGAGGCGTACCCCGGAGCGGACCGCCCCGACGCGGCCGGCACCGACGGCGGGACCGCGGCCGCGGGCACAGGCACGGGAGACGACTGCGACGTCGGCACCTCGCCAGAGGACAGGGCAGTCTGCGTCTGGACGACGGGCGACGACGATTGCGGCGGCTGCGGTGATTGCGGCTCCGGCTGGACAAGGGCCAGGGCGGTCGTCTGCGTCTGGACGGCGGCAGGCGGCGATTGCGGCGGCGGCTGGACGGCGGACGACGGCGACTGGAGGGCGGGCGGCGGCTGGACGGCGGACGACGGCGACTGGAGGGCGGGCGGCGGCTGGATGGCGGGCGGCGGCTGGATGGCGGGCGGCGGCGCGGGCGCGCCTGCCGCGGCCGCTGCGCCGGCGAGGGAAACGGCGGCCGCACACTCGGCCGAGGTCAGGTGCTGCGGAAAGCCGTCGACGTCGTCCAGAGCCGGCTGCCCGCACAGCACACACGGCCGCCACACCGGACCAGTAAGGGACGGCGGGTCCTGCCACACCTCTTGCGCGACCAGCTCCGCCGACTCGGCCTCGGCCTCAGGCTCGAGCTCGGGCTCGAGCTCGGGCTCGGGCTCGAGCTCGAGCTTGGGCTCGAGCTCGGGCTCGAGCTCGAGCTTGGGCTCGAGCTTGGGCTCGAGATGCACCGCGGGCGCGGGCAGAGGGGTTGGGGGCGGAGGCGATACGGCGAGCGCCTGCGCACCGGCCTGAAGACTGGGAACCGCACCGTGCAGCACGCCCACCGCATGAGTCGGACCGGCCAGCAAGTCAAGCTGATGCAGCCGGTAATGCGCGGCCAGCAGGTCCACGTCCTCCAGTGACCAGTGGGCCTTCCCGGCCTGTTTGCGTGAGACCTGCGCCTGCGACTGGCCCAGGCCCGCCGCCAGGTCGCCCTGTCGCTCGCCGCTTTGCGTCATCAGCGCGGCACCGTAAGCCGGAGGATGTCCTCCATACCCAGCACGCATTCAAAACTAGCATGCTAGATGTTGATTTCGCATAGATGATGCGAGGGTAGGTCGGGTATTTGGAGCGCCCTGGACGCGGCGAGACCGCGGTGCAGCGGTCGTGCGTAGCGGTGAGCGGGTCCGGTGGTGGCAACCGACATCGGCGTGAGCCGCAGCCCTACGGTCAGATCCTGCCTGCGGCGCCGTTCCGTCAAAGCCAGAAGCTCCGCACCTGCGCGGAGGCCGGCTCCGGCCTGCGGCCCGCGGCCAGCAGGCGGCAGGCGGCAGGCGGCAGGCGGCAGGCGGCAGGCGCGGCGTACACCGTGCTGCCTCCAGCACCGCTGCGGCCCGGTCGGAGAACATCGACCGCGTCACCAGCCAGGAGGCACAGCACACCGCGGCCGAGGGCATGCTACGGCCCCACCTGATGTGCAGGCCGGGCGCCGGGCCGTGGGTCCTCGGCCAGAGCCACCGGAGCCACCGCCCCCGCAGCCACCGCCGCCCGCCGCGTTCGCCCTCCCGGCTGAAGGATCCGGGCCGGCTGGCGTCGTAACTGGCGGTCAGGTGGGCCCCGGCAGCGGTCGCGAGCAGAGACTGCCACGGCCCGTGTGTTTTCGGCGGCATGGTTTGGCCTCACCAGAACGGTTTCGAGTGGCCCCGCTTTTGGGCTGTTTGGGTGATCGGCTCAAGCAGTGCCGGGGAGGAACCGTTCGGGCTGGCCCCGCCCCTCTCGTCAGACTGCCAGCCTCGTGGGCACGGCGTCCGCCCGCCCGTAGGTGAGCACCTGGGCGAGGGTCTCGCGGAACCGAGCCACGTCCTCGGCCGGCGCCTCCAGGACGGCCTCGATCTCGCCCTCGTCCAGCTGAAGGCTCTCCAGCGCCTCGGGATCCAGCGAGATGCGGAGGACGTTGCCGTCCAGGACGGCTTCGCGCACGCATCCGTAGGCCGTCCCCTGGCCGGCAGTGACGAGACAGTGCGTGTCCATTCCCAGCGCGACCTCCTGGTCGTCGGGCTCTTCCTCACCCGCCATGAACATCATGATGAAGCCGCTGCCGTCCTCACCCTCCGCGAGGGCGGCCTCGGTGAAGTAGCCGTCAGGATCGATCTCCGTGGTGGCGACGCGAGCGGTGAATCGGTACGTCATGACGAGGTTGTATCAAGGCGGTCAGACAGGGTGTCCGGGAGGGGCGTCGACGGCATCACAGCCAAGGTGGGGCCACTCCAAACCGTTCGCCGGCAGGAGCCGGACGACGCCGTCGCAAAGGGACCGCGTCGCAGCGGGACCGAAAGAGACCGTCCCAGACAGCCCGTGCGCCCTCACCGAGCCGGCGGCTCCCCGGCGGTGATCCGGGGGAGCTCGGCCGGGCCAAGACGTACGCACGTGCTTGGGCAGCACTCGGCGACGCATGGCCGCTGTCACGCTGTCCGCCGTCCCCGCCGGGATTCCGGTGGCCCTGACGTCCGGCTGCACGCCCGAGAGGAGTGCGACACCAAGGCCAATACGACAAGGCGAGGCGAGGCGACAACCAGGGCGATGCATACCCGACCACGGTCGGCAGCAGCTCGCGCAGGCCGGTGAAGCCGGCCGCGCCGAACACGCTGACCTCATACGTGCCGGACGAGGCGCGCAGGCGAGCCGTGACGTCGCGGCGGGCCGAGCAGGGCCGCGGGGCAAGCGCGCTGCGAAGACCGGGACCATGAACTACCCCGGCGGCTTGAAGAATCCTCCGCCTCGACCCAGGCCAGACCATGACAGGCAGACAAGAGAGTGCGCGGCGAAGGAGGGGCGTCTGGAACGATGTGTCCGTGCATGCCGATGAGCAGGTTGGCGAGGGTGTCCCCGCGGAGCTCGCGATGTTCTTGCGGGAGGCGGTCGACGGCCGCCCGGTGAAGATCGCTCCTTCTGTCTGCGAGGGGTGCGGCGGTCGTGTGTTCTTCATGCTGGTCAACGCTTCCGGAGCGGAACGGGAGTGTTCGGGCTGCGGCAGGCGTGCCTTCATCGCGGACAGCGAGGGCTTCTGGAACCAGGAGTCCTGGGAGGACGACGAGCCCGGTCCGGCCGGCTGCCCGTGCGGGAGTGAGGAGTTCGAGGCCGCGGTCGCGTTCTCGCTCGGCACCGAGGGATCCGTCCGCTGGGTGACCGTGGGCCTGCGGTGTATCAAGGATGGGTTCTGCGGTGTCTATACCGACTGGAAGATCGACTACGGACCAACGGATCACCTCCTGACCATGGTCTAGGTCTGCGGAGCAACAGCCCGAACGGGCCGTGGTAGGCCGGGGAGGCCGCGCCCAGGGCGGTGAAAGCCGCGACCCTTTCGGATGCGTGCCGGGAGTCGACCTCCCCGGCATCGTGCCGGCTCGAGCACTCTTCGAGAACCGCTCCCACCGTCCGCGCCGGCGGATTGTGGGCGGATGCCGCCGACACTCCGAGCCGCCTCGCGCCAGCCTTGAGGTGGCCGGTCTGCGCGGCGTACCCGGCTCACCAACGGGCGTGCAGGCGGGCTTGGCGTGCGGCAGTCCGAACAGGGGTTGTCGTACCCGGGTGGCACAGTGTCCGGCCATGGACATGGACGAGTTCTGGGACGTCATCGAAACGGCACGCTCGGCCGCTACGGCGGACAGGCCTTTCGCCCAGGCCCTGGTCGATGAGCTGGCCGGCCTCCCCAAGAGTGAGATCCTCAGCTACCAGGAACGCTTCGACGAGGCACGTGGAGCGGTGTACCGGTGGGACGTGTGGGCCGCCGCCTACCTCATCGGCGGCGGATGTTCGGACGACAGCTTCACGGACTTCCGGGCCGGCCTGATCGCCCAGGGCCGCCACTGGTACGAGCAGGCAGCCGCCTGCCCGGACAGCCTTGCCAGGCATCCCGCAGTCATCCACGCAGCCCACGCACAGCACGGCGAGGCCGTCTTTGACGAGGCGACCAACTACGCGGCCGGCGATGCGTTCGAGCGCCTCACCGGCGACGACCACGCCTTCTACGAAGCCTGGGACACCTACCAGGCATCCCGCAAGCAGCACGGCCAGGACGCCGGTGACATGAACGGCATGGACGACATGGGCGAAGACTTCGACTTCGACGACCCCGCGGAGATGCGACGCCGTCTCCCCCGGCTCTCCGCGCTCTATTTGCGCGACCCCGATCACTGAGCAACAGGCGGAACCCGCCCCGCAAACCACCAGTCCCCCCGGCATGGACTGCGCCGCCGATGGCCGCCTTCATGCACGCCGGTCAACGCCTTTCCGCGCCGGCCCCGCGAAAGGACGGGTTTTGGAGGCGGACTCGCGGTAAGTCATTCGCCGAGGCCCAGCAGAGAAGGCTTCAAGGTGATCCCGCGGCGCTGGGTCGCCGAGCAGACCTTCGGCTGGCTGATGCACCACCGACGCCTCGCCCGCGACTACGAAAGCACCCGCACCGCTCAGAAGCCATGTCCGCGAATACCTACGCCGACGGAGCATCCGGCAACACCGTTCTGGAGACCTACCCAGAGGCTCACACGGCGAACGGCCACCGGCTTCGACGAGGAGCTGGTACAAGAAGCGCAACACCGTTGAACGCGCGATCAACCGTTTGAAACAACACCAGGCAGTCGCCACTCGCTACGACAAACGCGGCTATGTCTTCCTGGGCACCGCTACAGCGGCAGCCCTCGCCATCTGGCTACGAACGTGACTCCGCAGACGCCGCCTCGTCGTCGTTGCAGCCGTGGTCGGCCCACTCAGTGAGGAGCTCGGCCAAGCTTGCCAGCGGCGTTGTCATCGGCCACGGCGCACGTTCTTCGCGGCCCGTCCACGTCAGGTGAACCACAGCCCACGGGAACGGCTGGTTCGCGACGCTGAACAGGACGTCGTCACATCCTTCGCATCGCGCCACCGCGGTGGCCTTCACTCCGTGCAGCAGGTGCCCAGAGGAAAGCTCGCGACGCAGTTCCAGCTCGAAGGCGCCCATGCCACCATCAGGCGCCCACCACGGGGCGGGCAGAAGCAACGGGTCATCCGGCATGTGCTGCATCACAGCATCCTTGCAGAACCCCCTGTGGCGGCCCCCGGCCGTACTGCGTTCCCGTCACGGGGACCGGGGCCTTGTCCCGCGCGCTCCATTCCGGCACGGGCCGGGGTCGAGCCTAGTCCGTCCGTGTGAGCGAGATTTCGTTAAGCACGTGATGGCGGTGGGGCCGACAGCCGGGTCATGCTTGATCACTAGCGCCGAGACGCGAGGTCCGGCATGGCTCTCGGGGGTCTCAGTGGTGGTCAGTGAGCTGGTGCGCGCAGAACTGCGACGGGTCGACTGGGCTTCGTTGGAGTGCGGCTGCAGGGATTCTGCGGAGCATGTGCCTGTTCTGATTGAGGCGATCATCACTGCTGAGACCCCCCGGGACATGATCGGATACACCCTCGACGGTCACGTCGAGGAGAGCCCGATCATCTTCGAGTGCACGCCGCCCGCGGTCGGTGTGATCATGGCCGCGCTGGCGGACGACCTCTCGCCACTGGCCCGAGGCGTGCTGCTGCAGACGTTGCGGTTCGTGGCCGCGGGCTCCCGCGACCACAGGGATGCAGAAGGAGCGGGCCTGGGTGACCGATGCCGGACCCACGCTCGGGAAGGGTTCTGGAGGCTCGTCCAGATCGGGCTCACGGGTACTGCGCAAGACGCCGAAATGGTCGCCGACATCTGTGAGTACTTCGAGCTGGGCGGTGACAAAGCCGCCTTCTACCAGGCCGGGCTTCGCGAACGTGTGCGCGCGAAGACCAAACGCGGGCGGCGCGCCTGATGCTGTGAAGGTCACGATGGTCGGGCGAGGACGAGGGTTCGCAAGACCGAGACTGACCCGACGTCAACTGACGCCTCGCTTCGTGAGGTGTCTCCGGTGAACCTGTTCCTCCTGGAGGCTGGCTCACCGACGGGCCGGTCCCCACGTGAAGACGCGAGCCGATATCCCTTCACCAGCATCAGGAGAAGACCACATGCCACTCCCGTCGACCGGATGGCACAAGAGCAGCTACAGCAGCGACTTCGAGGACGCATGTCTCGAGGCGTCCGTACGTCCAGACAGCGGCGTTCTCATCCGCGATTCCAAGGACCACGACCGCCGGCAACTGGCCCTGTCCGCCGCCGCCTGGCACGCCTTCCTCTCCAGCACAGCCTCAAGAACGGGCGCGCAAGCGAGTTGATGGCCCGATCAGTCATTCGGCTGAGCCTGACGGTTCGCGTCAGGTACACCTGCTCGCCCTGGTCGACCCGGTCGACGACACCTACCGCCGGCTGATGAACCGGCAGCTGACCGTGCAGGAGTCCGGCTGCCCCGGCTTCACCGCCACGACGCCGCCTGAGGCCCCCACGCCGGATGGGCACGTCGCCCGTCACGAAGCGCCCGTTACAGCCCCACTTGGGGTACGACGCCAATTCCGGGCAGTCTCGGGCAGACCTTAGATCGCCCAAGACAATCCCCAGAGCCCTATTCTTCTTCCCAGGGGTACACGCCCATTTCCAGCAACCTCTCTTCCTCCCTGTCATGCAGGAATCGACTCCGCCCTGCACCCATAAGGGATTCGTCACTGATGAGGCATTCACTAAACTCGCCTGACAGAATGCCAGCAAGGAATTCAGACATGCCGCATTCGTAGAGAGACCACGACGCTTTCACCCTTGAATAGACGACTAGCGGCCAGGTTTCCGAGTTCTCGCCGATAGTGAGCCATCCAATAAAGTCGGCGCTATCCGTATCCCCCCAAATCAGGACGTCCCCGAGGGAAGGAGTCGCACCTTCTACGCCGCTCCACCTTTGCAGATCAGGATCTTCCCGAACGGAGTCAAGGAGGCGATAGACCCGCCTGATCATCGGATCAGCAGTTTCGATTGGAACCAAAATCCCAATCGAACCCTCGATGGTGCCGCCGCCAAACTTGGCAACAAACTTCTTGTAGTCCGGCGGAAAGTGCACACCATAGGCTCTCTCAACAGCAGCCCAGTCCACCTCGTCACCGCACTCATCCCCAACCACGGACAGCATTTCCTCGAGCTGCCCCATACCGCTACTCACTTATGCCACCCTTCCGGGATTTCTTTCCCAATGTTATGGAAGGTTCCGTCCTTGACTGAGTACATCGTGTTTTGCACGTAGTCGTCGAACAGCTTTACGCGCGTTCCGTTCGCATTCCACACATCGGCCTGCATGTGGAACCTACCAGGAATCACTCGACTTCCCTCGTATTCCGGGGTTACGCGATACTGGACGACTCTCCCGGCATCGATGGCGTTCTTCACCTTGTTTTCGTAGTGAAGCATATTGGGGTGCTGTCCCGGGTCTCGAGGGTCGATCCTCTTGGCGTTTGCAGACCTTGAACAGGTGGACAGGTTCTCATAGCGCAGCCCATCCCCGCTCAACTGGGCGCCGAGCAAGTGGCAAGCGTTTCGCCAGAACTTCGCCGGCCGATTGCCCAGTTCTCCCGCACGGATGGCGGCCCACGTATACCCGGGTGGAGCAATCTTCTCCACCTTGGGCGAGCTTCCCTTGTTGGCGTTCAGGAAGGCACTGTCCAGGCACGCCTCGATACCCGTCGCACGTCCCTGCCGATCTAGCGGCTCGTAAACTCGCCAGCCACCCAAGGATGTACGGCAGTCACCTCCCCTGCGGTCATCTCCATTGGAACCGTCAGGGTCTGCGCCAGGAGCGCTGTGCGGGTCGGTTACCTGGTCGGGGCTGAATCCGTCCTGGCCATCGAGCAGCATGTTCAGAATGGACGGTCCGCTGATGATCGCCTTGACGCCGTCTTCGGGCTTCCAGCCACCGTTCTTGGGGTCCCAGTCGGGCTTGGGAATCCAGGTGGGAGCGGTCGGGGGGTTGTCGCCATCGTAGACGTTCTGGTCGACAGGCGGCGTCCAAGGCTTTGTGATTATTGGCGTGTCACGGGGGTCACCCCTGGTGGGGTCCTTCACCATAGTTACTGGGTCAACCACCGGTGTGTAGTACGGGGAACCGTGGCCCGTGTCCCACGTCTGGCTACCCCAGGCCGATCTCCTTGGCGCGCTCCCCGCCGTGCGTCTCCCTGATCTGGACGACCTGCGTGGCCGCGGTGTGCTCGGCGCCCGCAGCACCGCAGCGCCGGGCACCCGCCGCTCGCTCGGCAACGGCGGGCGAGCCGACGCGGAGTAGTCGGTCTAGACGCGGACCTCAGAACGCCGGCGACGCCTCCTCGGTCCAGACTCCGGTCGGGTGCTCGTCGACCGGAAGCCACAGACTGGGCTGCGCGCGGCAGCCCGGGCTGGCCTGCTCGTCCGAGGGCCAGCGGTGATCCCGGTCGGGCCAGACGAGCTGGACGACGGGGACCGTGGTCTGGCGGTAGAAGCCGACGGCCGTGCCCAGCAGAGGACGGTGCCAGCTGACGTCCACCGGTTGGACCTGGATCTCGTACCCCTCGATGACACCTGAGAGCAGCGTGCCGGGCTCTGCGGCAGCCCCATCACGCAGCTCGGCGGCCCCGGCATTGACCCAGTGCATCAGCCCTTGAAGCTCCAGACCGAACATGGCGACCTCTGGGATCCGATAGGAATGCCACAGGCCAACGGTGAAGGACCAGTCCGGGATGTCCCCACCGCCGACACCCACGACGTGCCAGCCATGCTCACGGACGTTCGCCATCTCTCGGGACCAGTACTTCTCCCGCTGTCGGCGTACCCGGAGGGTCGCCGAGGCGGCGGGATCGCACAGTACGCAAAGGCACGACGAGGACACGGTCTGGTCGGTCACCCGCGCATCCAAGCAGATCAGGATTGAGACCCCACTGGTCGGGGTGTCACGAGGGCCACCGCGCTAAGGCAACTGCATTGGCCGCCTCCGGCCCCCAGGCGGCCAGGGCGCGGAGCAGGGAGGGCAGTTCCGAGTCGGCGAGGTGAGCCGCGCGGAGCCGCGCGACGGCGCCGGGCAGCAGGTCGGGGGCCCATGCGGCGGGCACGGTGACCGAAACCGGCCAAGGCGTGAACCACCGGTCCGGAACCCACGGCAACGCACGCCGGTCACCGACGCCCATCAGCGCGGCTACCGTCCCGCAGATGCCGGTCGCACTGGGTGCGCGCTCGCTGCGCAGCCATTCCAGCAAACGGTCGGCGTGCGGGGCAGCGGCGGAGCCCGCGTCACGGAGGACGCGTGCGGCGGCGTCGGAGGCCGCAGCGCCTACCCACAGGCCGTCGATGACGGTCACCCACAAATGCCCGGGGGCGTCTCGGCGCGTGGCCAGCCAGACATGGGCAGCCAGCACGGCGCCGGTCGAGACCGGCGCGGGCGGCGGCGGGGTCAAGGCCGCGGTCATGGCGGCGAGCTCGTCCGGCTGGCCGACCAGACGCCGCGCCCACCTCCGTGTCTCGTCACGCCGCTCAACGCTCCACGGCGATCTCGGCCAAGGCCGCTCCGTCGCCGATGCGAGCGCCTGGCCGACAACCCGGCCGAAGCCGGCCGGCCACGGGTAGGGCGCGGCGGACGCTGCCCGGCGGCGGTACACGCGTTCTGCGGCAGCGAGCCGGACCAGGGCAACCGGGTGGCGCAATTCCTCGAGGCCGAGGTCATCGCAGAGATCCAAAGGGACGAGGGCGGCCAGCGCACGCAACCGGGACGAGCGCGCGCTCGGATCAAAGTCCTCGGCGAGACCAGACCGCAGGGCAGCCACCGTGCGAGCCGTCACGGCCGGAGCATCGTCGCCGCGGCCCAGAATCCCGAGCAGCCAAGCCGCCATCGTGCGCACGCCCGGATGGGCACCGGTGACGAGACCCAGGAGCGTCGGCCGCAGCGTGCCAAGGGCAGCGCGGGCAGCCGGACGGAGCGGGGAATGCTCGATCTGGTAAGCGAGGACGGCGAGCAGCTCGACAACCTGGCAACGGTCCGGGGCATCGAGCACGTCCCGCATCCGCGCAACGGCCCGCTCACCCCGTACGCCCCAGTCGGCAGTGGCTAGAGGCGTCCCTGATGACAGGCGGCCGACGCGTCGAAGGAACCCGCGGAATCAGGGGGTTCACGGCGTCCCGAATCCAATCAGATCCGGTGCCGGCCTCGGCCAGGACGAGGTTCTGCCGGGCGGTGGACTGCTGGTCGGTCGAGACCCGCTTCGCTGGCAGCCACCGCCCGAACCGGTGATAGCGCCACACCTGTTGCACCCAGTAGTGTGAGCCGCCCTGGCGCTGAGCTGTACGAACGCCTCTTAAGGCGCTCGCACCACGCCGTTAGCCCCAGAGAACCCGCTGTGCAAGAAGTGCCAGGCTGAGGCCCCGGCCCTGCAGAAGAAGGCCGGCGCCGCCGGGGCCGCTCCGCTCGCGCTCGCGTGAGCCTGCGGTGCTGGACCTGCCCGAAGATCTCGGCCAGCTGCGGATCCTGGAGCGGCTGGCGCTGATCATCCTGCGCGACATCCGCATCAAGATCGCCGAACTCGCGGCGGTCTGAGCGAAAGTCCACCTCGTCAGCGACAGCCCGCACGACCCTGGCTCTCTGCATTACAGCCGGCCAGGCGGGCGACGCACCAGCCTTCGGGGCCATCGTGGCTGGCGTCCATGTTCCGCGCAGCGGGCCGGGAAGACCGAGGACCCGGCCGGACACCGTCCTGGCGGACCGCGCGTGTTCGTCCCGAGCGATTCGAAGCCATCTCCGTCGCCGCGGGATCCGTGCAGTCATTCCCCAGCCCTCTGACCAGGTTCGCCACCGCTTGCGGCGAGGCCGTACTGGTGGTCGGCCACCAGCCTTCGACGCCGAGACCTACAAGCAGCGCAACACGGTCGAGCGATGCATCAACCGGCTCAAGCAGTGGCGCGGCCTGGCCATGCGAACCGACAAACTCGCCATCGTCTACCAGGCCGCCCTTCACCTGGCCGACGCCCTCACCTGTAGCCGCAGATGAGGGCAGCGCCCAGACTCATCCCGCCACCTGGATTTTGTCCGCCTGCTCACCCTTCTGGCCCCGGGCTCTGTCCCTCCTTCAGGGACTTGAAGCCATTGCCCCCTTCAATTGCGCGGAAGTGCACGAAGAGATCGGGGCCTGACTCTGGCGTGATGAAGCCGTAGCCCTTCTCGTCGTTGAACCACTTCACGGTGCCGTTCTCACGCTCGGCCATGACGCCTCCACGTAGTCATAGAGTTACCGAAAGCGATCATGGTTTGTGTCGGGCGTTCCTGATCTCGCCGAGCATGGTGCCCAGCGTGGTCAACAACACCGCGATCACCGGCGGGATGCCGCAGACGCCCACCACGGTCGATCCCGCGACCGTACGAATCGTCGTGGAAACCAACGTGATCGGGGTCATCCGGGTCACCAACGCGATGCTCCCCATGCTGCGCGGCTCGGCATCGCCGCGCATCGTGAACATGTCCAGCAGCGTCGGCTCTTTCACCCTGCAGACCACGCCCGGTGTCGACATGGGCCCGGTTCCCGCTGCGTACTTGACGTCCAAGACCTTCCTCAACGCCGTCACGGTCCAATACGGAGGAGCCCGACCTGGACGGGCTGCCGGAGAGCCTCCTCGGACTTGTACGGGCGTGCCTGCAGAAAGACCCGGCACAACGCCCCACGCCGGAGCAGATCGCCGACCGCACCGCCACAGAAGTCGCCGACGAATGGCTGCCGGGCGCGCTGCTCGGTCACCTGGGGCGGCACGCAGCACAGTTGCTGGACTTCGACCCGCTGCGGCCGCACACGGCCCTCGCGCCGGGTCAGGTTCCCACTCCGCCGACGCCTGCCCGTCCCCTGCCCACACCCCGGCCCGTGCACGCGCCCCCCGAGCATCAGCCCGTGCAACTGCCTGCCGCGTCCCCGTCGGACGCGCTCGCGCACGCGCCCACGGTGGGGCCGGGATACGACGAAACGGCACGCTCGCACGTTCCGGCGCAGACCCCGGAACTGCGGCGCCGCCCGGCCGTCGTGGCGGCGACGGCAGCCGTCGTGGTGCTCGTCACCGTCGGCGGCCTGCTCGCGCTCCGCCCGTGGCAGGGCGGGGCAGGGGAACCACCGCCGCTGAGCGCTCCGAAGGCGTTACAGGGGAGCTGGGAGGCGCGCCTGAGCAAAGGCGACCTGCGCAGAGAGGGGGCGCTCGCACGCCTGCTCATAGATGCGAAGGGCACCGCCCAGTACTCCCTGCTCAACGAGGTGCGGCTGTGCGTCTGGGAAAGCACCATCACCGCCTCCAGAAGCGACGCGATCAAGCTCGGCTCGAGCCGGCTCAAGAGGGTAAGCCCCCAGTCCGAGGCGGAACGTTGCGAAGACACCACCGAGGACTACACATCCTCCCGCCCGGACGGTACCGGGGCGTTCGTCGCCTCATGGAACGGTGCGTTCGAGTGGGAGGACGACCCGGGCTTCTACGACCACCACAACGACGGACAGACCTCCTACGAACCTGCCATGTTCGAGAAGGTGCCGCCCGCCACGGGCGCGCTGCCGGAGAAGTTCCGGGGCTCGTGGGGCGGCCGGGCAGCGGACGGCACCTACCGCTTCGAAGTCACGATGGGTCAGGGCGCGACGAAACGCGACATTCGTCTCGTGTCCATCAGCGCGGTGGGCGAGAGATGCACGTACAAGGCGGAGGTGCTCTCCCAGGATCCGACCCGGCTCCGCACCGCACCCGCGGAGCTCGCCGACAACAAGCAGCCATCGGGCTGGTCCACAAGCACCGCCTCCCTGACATTCTGGGCGAGCGAGGACAAGGGAAGACGGAAGCTATCCTCCGGTCCCCTCCTCGGCGCCGACACCCCCTTCGCCGAAGCCAGGCACTGGGTAGCAGAGCTGACCCCCGCAGGCACCTAGGACCTGTCTGATAATTGATCTTGTGGTGGGTCGTGGTGAGCTGACGGATGCGGCGTGGGGTCGGATAGCGCCGTTGTTGCCGGGTGTTGACGGTCGTGGGCGGCCGTGGCGGGATCACCGACAGGTGATCAACGGGGTGTTGTGGCGGTTGCGGACCGGTGCTCCGTGGCGTGACCTGCCGGAACGCTACGGGCCGTGGCAGACGGCCTATGAACGGTTCGCCCGCTGGGAAGCGGACGGCACCTGGGCCCGTCTGCTCGAACAGGCCCAGGTCCGTGACGACTCCGTCGGAGCCGTGGAGTGGACCGTGTCGGTCGACTCCACGATCAGCCGGGCCCACCAGCATGCCGCCGGCGCCCGCAAAAGGGGGCGGGGTCGGGGGACGAACTGGAAGATCCGGCACATTCGTCGGCTGGCCAGGCGCTCGGACGGTCCCGCGGCGGGCTGACCACGAAGATCCATCTCGCCTGCGACGGCCGGGGCCTGCCCCTGGCCGTCGTCGTCACGGCCGGCAACGTCAACGACTCCACCGTCTTCAACACGGTCATGGCCGAGCTGAGGGTGCCCCGGACCGGCGCCGGACGTCCCCGCCGCAGGCCCGACGCGGTCATCGCGGACAAGGCGTACTCGTCCCGGGCGATCCGCCAGGTCCTGCGCGGGCGGGGCATCCGGACAGTGATCCCGGAGCGGGCGGACCAGAAGGCTAACCGCCTGCGGCGCGGGAAGGCCGGCGGCAGACCGCCGGCCTTCGACCGCAAGCTCTACAAAGCCCGCAACGTGGTCGAACGCTGCTTCAACCGACTCAAGCAGTTCCGCGCGATCGCCAGCCGCTTCGACAAACTCGCCGCCCGATACAAGGCCGGAGTCCACCTCGCCTCACTCATCCTCTGGCTCCGCGAACCCATCCAAGATCCTTTGTCAGACAAGACCTAGAGCGTGTCGCTCACAGGACGTACCCGCACCGGCATATCCGCTCGGTGGCCATGTTTTCACCGTACGCCCGGCGGCGATGCCGCACCCCGGGCCGCCGGGCTGGTCACGGACCGCCTGCGCACCGGCCGGGTCAGCGGTGGTGGTCGAGGAAGAGGCGGGCGCGCTCGTCGAGGGTCCGACGCGACCCGTACGCCGCGGGCTCGGTAAGGGCGCAGGTCGGATCACAGGGAGCGGACTGCCTTGAGGGTGCGGGTGGACTTCACCCCGGCCATGGTGTCGATCGCGCGGCCCCAGGTGCCACATGCCTGCTCGATGCTGCCCTGCTTGGCCTGCTGCTCGGCCTGGGCGACCAGGTCGAGGGCGATTATCCGCGCGTAAGTCGCCCCGGGCTGGCTCGCCGCTGCGGTCGCGTACTGATGGGCGGCGTTGGGGCGGTCGCCGAGGGTCTCGAAGACCTTCGCCGTACGGGAGTGGGCGGTGGCCGCCGGCAGGCCCCACACCAGCGCCCAGAACGGGACCTCTTCCCCGGCCCCGGCCGCCAGCGCGGTCTCGGCGAGCTGAACGTCGGCGAGGGCGCGGCGGGTCTGGCCTGTCTTGGCGAGCGCGTGCGCGTGGGTGACGGCGAACAGCGCCTCGACCTGTTGACCGACGCGGCCCCTGGCGTGCTCCCAGCCGGTCTCGGCGAGGGCCAGGCAGTGCTCTGGCTGGTGCAGCTTCATGCCCTGCTGCGACATCGTGCGCATCACGAAGCCACGCGGGTCGACCGCTCCGGCGTGTTGCTCCTGCCCGGCCACCGCGCCTGTCCCCGCTGCCGGTCCAGACCGTCCACGGCATCGGGCCCGCCCAGGCCGCCGCCCTCCAGCGCTACGGCCTGCACACTGTCGCCGCGCTCGCCGCGATGGACGAGACCGCGGTGTGCCGGATCCTCGGCGGCAAGGCCGGTCGCGTCCTGCGGTCCCGGGCGTGCGGGGCATCGACCCGCGCGGGATGACCGCGACCCGCATGCCCGTATCGACCAGCGCCTCCCGCGCCTTCCATGTCGACACCTACGACTCCGTCCGCGCAGCCCTCCTGGACCTGGTCGTCACGCTCGCCAACAAAACCTGATCAGCCGTCTACTGAACACACCGGAGAGTCGCTCCGCTCCGGCGGTCTGCTCAGTGCCGCCAGGGCGGCTGAGTCCAACGGGCTGCGCGGAGTCGACCTTGAGGGCCATCTGATGTGGTCGCCACCGACGAGGTCCGCACCTCGCGTTCATTGTTTGAACGAGTTCGAAGCACTGGTAGCCTCGGGCCACTTGCGGCAGGTG